>JBEBUO010000099.1:0-8590 GCA_040393285.1 Taibaiella helva
GGCATAGGCCTGGATATGTTTTTGGGCGATTATCCGCCCTATGCTGCCGTAGGTATACCTGACTACGCCTTACTACGGTTTACCGAGGAAAATATACCGGTCTGGGCCATGCGTGCCGTGTACCAGAATACCTATCCGGACAACACTATGGATAAGAACCTGCTGCAGTTGCTGCTGATGAAAGGTAAAGAACAATATTTCCTGAGCCATACGCTGCCTGAGGTACCCGAACACATCAGACTGGGTTTTACCCCGGAACAATTAGCCTGGTGCGCAGAAAATGAGGCCCTGATCTACAATTTTTTTATCCGCCAGAACCTGCTTTATGAAAATAACCTGCAAAAAACCCTGCGCTTTGTAAACGACGGCCCCAATACGGCCGGTATGCCCCCTGAAAGCCCGGGCAACATAGGAAGTTATATCGGCAGCCGCATGCTGCATCAATACGCGGCAAAGACCGGTGCCGACATGCACACCATTCTGGAAATCACCGACGCCCAAAAAATGCTGGAACTTTCGAGGTACAAGCCATAAATCAGATCAGCCTAAGCTGGCACTATATTTGTTTAAACCTGTAAAAATTAAAATGTATATACCAATGAAGAAACATTTATTATTGGCCGCACTATCGGCTTTAACAGTAAGTACTCAGGCTCAAGTGGTAGCATACGAGCAAATGATCAACAAGAGTATAGAGACGGCCAACATAGACACCGTAGCCTGGATATACACCGGAACCTTCAACTTAGGGGTCAACCAGGGTATTCTGCACAACTGGGCTGCAGGAGGCGAGTTGGCCTCGCTCACCGTAAACGGCCTGGCAAACGGTTCTATTACCAGGTATAACCACCGGCACCTATGGACCAATAATCTGGATGCAGCTTACGGTCTTTTCTATGCTTATTCCAATTCCTTTGTCCCCCGAAAAACGGATGACCGCATCGACATTACATCCAAATATGGCTACCGGCTGGCCGAGAAAGGCAATTTCTATTTTGCTGGCCTCTTCAATGCCAAAACCCAGTTTACCAAAGCATACGACTACGAAGTGCCTAACTGGGATACTTTCTCTACCTCCGATTTCCTTTCGCCCCTTTATCTTACCCTGGCACCCGGTATAGAATACCGCAAAGGCAGCGAAATCAGCGTCTTCCTGTCGCCGGCAGCCGCACGAGTGACGTTCGTGAATGCCTACTATACCAACCGCAGCCCTGAAGGTGCTTTTGGCGTGCCCAACGGGAAAACCACCCGCTTCGAACTGGGCGCTTACCTGACCGCCCGCTATCAAAAAGACCTGGCAGCAAATATTGCCTACCGTACTCGCCTCGACCTTTACAGTAATTACCTGGCCAAAGACCGCTATGAGGGTAATGTATTGGTGAAAGAAGACAACCCCGGAAATATTGACATCATGTGGGACCACTTCCTTTCCTTCAAGTTTTATAAATACTTTTCCATTAACTTCGGCATCACCGCCATTTATGACAATGATGTACCTTACGAAAAGACCTTTGTGGACGCCAATGGCGAGGTACAAGCCAAGAACGAGCCTTTTGAAGGACTTGGCTGGTGGCAGATCAAACAGACTTTTAGCGTAGGTTTCAATTATAAATTTTAACCGACACAACAAATAAGCGGCATATGGCCACAACAGCTTCTTACCAGATCAAGTTACCCCAATTCGAAGGCCCCTTCGATTTGCTGTTGTTTTTTATAGAACGCGATGAACTGGATATTTATAATATCCCCATCAACAAGATCACGCAGGAATTTCTGGAGTACATTCACCAGCTTGAAGCCCTGAATATAGAAATGGCCAGCGAGTTTATCCTGTTTGTTTCTACCCTGATGCGTATCAAGGCAAAAATGCTGTTGCCACGCAAAGAGGTAGATGCCCAGGGCAACGAAATTGACCCGAGGTATGAACTGATAGATAAAATACTGGAGTACAAACGCTTTAAAGAGGCAGCTGCCTCCATGGCCCTGCTGGAAGCCGACCGCCTGCTCCAGCAGAAGCGCGGCAACATCCGGAAGGAGCTGGAAGCCCTGGGGCATGCTTATGCCGAGGGCACCGAAGTGCAGACCGTGACCTTGTACAAGCTGATGAGCACTTTCGAAAAAGTGATTCGCCGCCTCAATGAGCGGCACAGTAAACCACAGCACGTGGTGGTCAAATACAACTACACCATGGAAGGCCAGCGTAGCTTTCTGCTGGACAAGCTGGAACAAGAAAAACAAATCGCTTTCGACACCCTGTTTTTCGCCTGTGAAGACCGTATCCATGCTATATTTACGTTCCTGGCACTGCTGGAACTGGTGCAGCAGCGCTTCCTCAACCTGCTCAGCGGCACCGGACGCAATAATTTCATTCTCCAGTGGAATGAAACAGACGATGCTCCGCCTACGCTTGCCGAAGCGGCCGGACCGCCGCAGTAGCCCAAAAAACTTACAAAGCGCCTTCTCTACACCGGGGAAGGCGTTTTTGTATATACAGGAACAAAATACGTAGAATCGCGTATTGCAGGCCACTACCTCGGGTTGTATCTTTGCAACAACCATTATAAACCATAAATCTTCCTACCATGAAAACCACAACACCTTTCGTCCTGTTAGGGCTGCTGGCCACATCTTTGCTACTGCTGGCCGGATGCTGTAAGCCCGAGATTATCGGCAATGTACCCAATACCTTACGCCCCCAGCAAACCGCCAACTGGTGCTGGGCCGCCACTACCCAAATGCTGGCACAGCACGTGGGCAAATCAGTAACCCAGTGCGACCTGGCCAATCACCGCTTCGGCAAGAGCAATTGCTGCAATGATGAACCTACAGATAACAGCTGTCGCAAGACAAACGACTGCAATACGCCGGGATGGCTGGAACTGGACTACGCCGGTGTTACCGCCAGCACTTCAGAGAGCGCCCTGAGCTGGGATGTGCTGCGAAAACAGATTTTCTGTGCCAAAAAACCTATGGGCTATGCCTATGGTACGCCCGGCATAGTGGGCCATGTGCTCGTGATTAAGGGCTACATCACAGTAAACAATACCAATTACCTGGTACTCAATGACCCTTGGGCCCCGTGCAATGGTGAGGAACGCCTTATTCCTTACCATGAATATGCCGATCCGGCTGGCACCAGTACCCATTGGTCCACCTGGTACAACATTGCCGCTAAATAATTAAGGGAGCCGGCGCATCTGCTGCCTGCCCGGTAGCTATAGGTGCTGCACAGGAACCAGATACTTAAACTTTTAACCTTTAAACCAAGCAAAAATGAAACTCAATAGGAAAATCGCCTTGATCTGTCTTTTAGGTCTGGCTGCCTGCCGGGGCACCCAAAACGGATCAACTGAGGGGGCTGAGCCTAACGCACCTCAGTACTTTTCAGATGCCGCCAGCGCCGCCAGCCAGGCCAGGCAGGACCTGATAGCGGTCTTGAAAGCCGATAAAGATATCCATATGAATATAGACGCTACCGCACTCGAAACTGCCAGGGAAGACAATGGCATTGAGGCCCTTACCGTCGATTTTGAAGCCCTGATGCGCCAGGATACCCTCGGCGCTTCGCCTGCCGCCACATCGGCCGGACGAAGCTATATCCCCTTCGTTGCAGAAGGCCGCGTAATTGCTACTGCCAGCATCAGAAAAGATGATAAAGGATTTAGTATCAGTGCACTGGGCAATGATCAGATCAGTAAAGACCTGCAAGTAGTAAGAGCTGCTACACAAAATACGGGTGTTATCAGCGTATACGAAGTACCCAATCTCAATGCCCTGATATATGAGGTCAATCAGGACGGAAAAACGGTTTACTTTACCGAATACCGAAACCTGTTTAGCCTGCAGGAGGGCACAAGCTGGGGTCGCATAGCCCCCATATTGCAAAAAGATGCAATAGCATTTCAGCAAAAGTATGGCGAGCTCATCAAAAAGGAACGCCTCGTGAAATAAATAGCCGAAAACCAGGGAGAAAGTGCAGGAAATAGCTCAGCCACCCAACTTGCCGGGGCTTAATCTCGTCTTACCTGTTGACAGCAGTTGTTACGCTTCCTTTTGTAAATGTAAACAACATTTATTTATTCGGCTGTTATACCTTATGTTCTTATGGCCAACAAAGCATAAGGTCAGCATTTTTATTATAAAACCAATCCATATCCAATCCATTGCCCAAATCAATCCACATGAAGAGAATAGTTATTGCCGTGCTGATTGCAATTACCATTGCATCATTGCTGATCAAGTACTAGTCTGAACAGTTTTTCCATCTATGCCCTGCGGCATAGATGGAAGGACAAAAGCATCCTCACAATTCCTTTAGAATAAAGTCAGACATCAGCTGATATAATTGTAAGCGCGCCATGCCGCCAGAAATCCCGTGATTCAGGTTGGGATAGTATGCCTGGCTAAATTGTTTATTGGCATTTATCAGCTCCCTGCTGAGTACCGCAGCATGCTGAAAGTGTACGTTATCGTCTGCAGTGCCATGTACCAGCAGGAATTTGCCTTTTAAGTTGGCTGCCATCTTCGCCGGAGCATTGCCGTCGTATCCGTCAGGGTTTTCCTGTGGGGTGCGCATATACCTTTCGGTGTAGATATTGTCATAGTATCGCCAGTTGGTTACCGGCGCCACGGCAATTGCCACCTTAAACAGTTCGGGCGCTTTCAAAATACAGGTACTGCTCATAAAACCGCCGTAACTCCAGCCCCATATGCCTATGCGTTTGCTGTCTACATAGGGCAAAGTACCCAGGTATCTGGCCACGGCTATCTGGTCATCGCTTTCATATTTACCCAGCTGTAGGTACGTCTTGTTTTTAAACGCTACTCCCCTGCCGCCGGTACCCGTGCCATCGGCACAGACAATGATGTACCCGCGCTGCGCCAGATACTGGTGCCAGAAATAATTGCCAAGGGGAAACTTATCCATCACCTCCTGCGAGCCCGGACCACTGTATTGAAACATCAGCACGGGGTACTTCCTGGCCGGATCAAAGTCCGGGGGCTGTATCATATAAGCATTGAGCATTTGTCCGGAATCATTAGGCAGCTGCAGGGTGCTGAGCTTACCCCAGCTAAAGGGTTTCATCCGTTGCTGCAGGGCCTTATTGTCTTCTAGCGTCCTTACCTTCTTTCCTTTATGGTCCAGCAATACATATTCAGGTACCTTATTCATGGCTGAATGGTTGACCAGAAAGTAGTTAAACCCGGTACAAGGGGTAATTTTATAGACCCCTTCTTTAGGCGTATAGCATACCGGATCCGAACCGGCCTTCAGGCTTACCCCATATAGCTTCCGCTCCAGGGGCGAGTCCATGCCTGCTGTAAAGTAAATGATATTTCTACCGGTATCCAGGCCCACCAGTTCCGCCACATCCCAGTTTCCAGAGGTAAGGGCATGCAATTCCTTTTTATCCCAATTCCAGGTATACAAATGATTGAAGCCACTTCTTTCTGAATTGATTACCAATGCCGGTTGCCCCTTCAGGAAATGCAGGTTATCATTGATCTCAATATACGTATCCGACTGTTCTTCATACATAAGTACCGAGGCACCTGTAGCTGCATCCGTGCGCAGCAGTTCCAGGTGGTTCTGCAAGCGGTTAAGGCGGTATATACACAGTTGCGTGTCGTCTATCCATTTAATCCTGGGAATATACTGGTCCGTTTCCGTTCCTATATCTGCCGGTATGGTGGCGCCGGTAGCTACCTGGTACAACTGGATACTGACGATAGCATTCTCCTCTCCTGCTTTGGGATATTTGTAGGTGTACCAGCGCGGATAGGCGGCATCCTGCTCGTAAAAGGGAATGGTGTACTCCCGCACACTGCTTTCATCAAAGCGGTAATACGCCAGGTAAGTTCCGTCGGGCGACCATTGGTAAGCCTGCGTAAACCCAAACTCTTCTTCATACACCCAGTCGCAGTTGCCGTTGATGATATAATTCTTCATGCCGTCGTTGGTAATAGCTGTGGTATGACCATTGTGCAGATCCTTGATGTAGAGATTATTGTCCTTTACGTAAGCCACCTTATCGCCTTGGGGATTAAAGCTGGCATGTAAGACCGGCGCTTCGGTCAGCGGTACCGTAGTGCCCGATTTAAGGTCGGCCACCCACACCCGGTGCAACATAGAGTGGCGGTAAATAGGAATGGGTGTTCCGAACAATAAGAGCTTCTGCTCGTCTTCGCTAAAGGTATAGTGATGAATGGGGCCCAGGCTGCCCGTGTCCGGATGCACATAAATGGTGCCCAGTTGCTTGCCCGAAGCCAATGCATATTCATTGATTTCCTCCCCACCGGCACGATTGTCTATCTGTGTGTAGCTGTTACCCTGCTGCATGGCATTAAAGGCAGGAACGGAGCTGATAGAGAAAGTACCATTACTCCATATATCTTCAAGAGTGATAAGCTGAGATTTAGCTTGCTGCGCATGCAGGCTATGGGGCAAAGTCAGAAAAACAAAGAGGAGGAAAAGACTAAGGCTAATACGGGCGGAAGTATGGGATGGAAGCATGGCAGAAATATTTTACAGGGGGTAAAGATATTTCTTTACGCCAATAATTTCATCCCCCCTAAGGTGGGGCATGATAATATGCGCAGGTACAAGCCGGCAAAAGCCGCCTCCTGTGGTGGTGGCAGTAGAAAAACGAACTTTTAAAAAAATACAGCCCTTACACCTGCGGATGGGCAGCAGCCATATCGGAATGTATCCATTCCATCAGGCGGCGGGTAGCTTCCGGCCGGGGCGACAGCCGCTCCTGCTGCAAATACGTCAGCTCCGGAAGAAACTCTTCTTCCAGCATAGCCTGCTGTACAATAATGGAAAACTCCTCCTGGCGCAATTTGCCGGAAGAAAGAGTAGGATCATGTAGTTGTTTCCCCATAGTCTGGTTTTTATGGATAAACGATGAATGTGCTACTTTATTTTACACCAGGGGGAATTTTTCTCCAAACAGGGGCTTAACTGAAACCAGGATTCGGTGCTACTTATTCCGCCGGCGCTTTTACCGTGTCGGTGACGATAATATACACGTCTTCCCCATCTCTCTTCTCATGGTATTTTTCCCGGGCCAGCTTTTCCAGTTGCTCGGGCCGGGAGAGGGCGTCCAGTTCCTTGTTCATCCTTGCCGATTCGCTACGCAAATGCTCTATTTTGGCTTCTACTTCCCGGAGCTCTTTTACCCTGCGTCGCTGGGTAAACCAGTCGTTCTGGTCAAAAAAAAGCATAAGCAGGAAGAATGCCAGGGAGGCAATGAAATACTTATTGGCGAGTATCTTCAGGTATCTGGTCAATGATGCAGAATTATTATAGCCGTGAACTAAGTGCAAAGATTAGGTTTTTTTGCTAATTGCAGGAGTAAACGGCCTGGATTTTTACACATTCCCGGATCGGCCGGAAATTTTTCGTTTATTATGCTACTTTTGCATCAATTTACACCCAAACTTCAAATATCTTCTACCCACATGTTGCAGGACTATATCCTACAAAACGAAAAGGAAACCCGTGCCGGATTCGGCGAGGGCATTTACGAAGCGGCCAAGGCCAATCCCGATATCATTGCCCTCACTGCAGACCTTGCCGGCTCGCTTAAGCTCGGGCCTTTTATGAAAGATTTTCCCGACCGCTTTGTACAGTGCGGTATAGCCGAGGCCAATATGATCGGCATCGCTGCGGGGCTGACCATAGGCGGTAAAATTCCCTATACCACCACCTTTGCCAACTTTTCTACCTCCCGGGTATACGACCAGATTCGGCAATCTGTAGCATATAGTGGTAAGAATGTAAAAATATGTGCTTCCCATGCCGGGCTTACCCTGGGTGAAGACGGGGCTACCCACCAGGTACTGGAGGATATCGGTATGATGAAGATGCTGCCGGGCATGACCGTGATTGTACCCTGCGACTTTAACCAGACCAAGGCGGCGACCAAAGCCATAGCAGATTATGAAGGACCCGTGTACCTGCGTTTCGGCAGGGTGAAATGGGCTAATTTTACCCGGGAAGATGGCAGTGATTTCGAGATCGGTAAAGCCCAGGTGTTGAGCGAGGGTAAAGACCTTAGCATTATTGCCTGCGGCCATATGGTATGGACCAGCCTGGAGGCAGCCCGTACCCTGGAAGCCAAAGGCATCAGTTGCGAGGTAATTAACCTGCATACGATAAAACCGCTCGATGAAGCAGCTATCATTGCCTCCCTACAAAAAACAGGATGTGTGGTTACTGCCGAGGAACACCAGATTAACGGGGGAATGGGCGACAGTGTGGCCAATGTGGCCGCCCGCCACTGCCCGGTACCACAGGAGTATGTGGCCGTAATGGATACTTTTGGCGAAAGCGGCAAGCCTGCCGATCTGCTGGAAAAATACGGCTTGTCTACCGCCAATATTATAACAGCGGCAGAAAAAGTAATACAACGTAAGCGATAAGCTCCGGTGTTAACCGGTATACAATACAGGCCGCCCCCATTTGCATTGGGGGCGGTTTTTTCTTATGCCCCTGCCTGCCGACCTGTATAAAACCAATGGCTTGCCTTTCAATTTATTTTTTATTATATTTGAGCTATTGTTTTGTCTCAACCTAAACCAATGC
>JBEBUO010000100.1:0-8585 GCA_040393285.1 Taibaiella helva
TTCCAGAAATATCGACCACCGATATAGAGCTGAGTAATTTGTCGGCATGAATGCTGACCACCGGGTGAGTTAGCGAAAGCGGATTGGGAAATACCGTAGCAAAGCGTATGGTTACTTCATGAATGCCGGTAGGTGGCACATGCAAGGGATCAAAAATTACCCATCCTAAGGTCTCGTCATCAGGATGATGAGATACGGTTGTCTCTACCGAATCAATAGTGCCATAGTCCCAGAAATTATTTTGCGCCCACACAGTGTCGGGAGTATTATTAAAGATAGCATATAGCGTATCGTTATTGCCGTTACCGATAAAGGTATTTCCACCCGTATCTACTCCGTCCGGTGCCGTTACTCTTCCCAGCGATACCCGTGGAGAACTGCTGTTGCCTGCTATAACGGTTACACCCCATAAGTTGTTGGCGATGTAATTGCCTGCCGCCACCACCTGTATGCTTGTATCGCCCTGGAAGTTAAGGCCACTGCCGCCGAGCATGGGCTCCCCTTCAATGTTATTACTATCAATCGTATTGTTTACAATATAACCGGTAACCCCACGTCCCACAACGGCTACGCCATAACGGTTATTGACAATGGTATTGCCGTCTATCTGAATGGTATAGTCAGCCTGGGTAATGTTCAGAAAACCAATGCCTCCGCTTTTTGTATACCCGCCTTCGATGTGGCAATTCCGGACCACGACACCGGAATCATTAGCGCTGCCGATATTTATTTGCGGATAATTACCGTTCTCGTAATCGTTACGGACAAACGAAGAATGAAGCAGGTGTACACCTGAATTTCCGGTCGCCCCAACAGTTATGGCACTTCGTGCATTCTCTGTAAATGAGGAGCTGTCCACGAGCAGGTTTGAGTTTAGTGCACTAATGGCACCTGAGGCATTGTTGCCGGTATGTTTGCTGTATGCTATGCTACAGTTGACAAAGGAAGCATTGGAACCAATGAGCGACACGCCGGAGCTGTACTGGAAGGTAACATGATTAAAGAGGGCAAAGGCCACATCTTCCAGGCGTATTCTATCAAAACCGGTAGCCGTGTCTGTTGCCATAAAGCTCAGCGGCATGTCCGGCTGTATTTGTATGGTTGCGGCTAAAAATTCAAAGGTAGCGGCGGAGTCGAAGTACACCAGGGCTCCTGCATCCTGATAAAAAGTGTCGGGGCCGTTAAACGTGATTTTTTCTGTAAGTGTATATTCATCGCCGTTTTGCAAAACAGTACCGGGAAAGGCTTGTACGAGGCTATCCAGGTTCCAGCGGACACCTGTTCCGGGTGTGCTTACCTGCGCATGGGCAGCAGCAGAAAGAAATAAGGCAGAGCAGAGAATAAGTATAAGGCGCATAGCTAGCTATTTTATTTTTGTAAATCCAAATAAGGGATAGTATAAAATTAGAAAGAATGGCCTGAAGCAGCAGTTGTTTCCCCTTAGAATTGTGTTAAGGTATGCAGTCGCTGGTGTTAAGACGTAGCCACAGCAATTTTTGTTCTAGGATGTCCAAATGTTCTTTATCCAGATTAGCAGCGAATGACCCAGGAAAAAGGACAGGACAAACGAAAATATATTTCATTTGTCCTGTTGAGTAGCGAGAACGGGAGTTGAACCCGTCACCTCAGGGTTATGAATCCTGCGCTCTAACCAACTGAGCTATCTCGCCATAGGGGCGGCAAAGGTAAAAATAAATTCAAAAACTAAAAAATTATTCCCATTATTGTCTGGCACCTTCCTGTATGCTGCGCTTTTTTACCCGTTTTAGGTCAATCATATTGAGGGCATTGCTGTGCAAGCCACTGACCCCTTTCCGGGTAAAATGAAGTAACTCATCATAGAAAAGCGGCACTATAGGTGCCAGCGAGATCGCCAGGCTGTCCATTTGCTCATATAAGGCATAGCGTACACTGTCTTCTGCAGTTTGCAGGCTTAGCTCATACCAGCGGTCAAATTGCGGATGCCTGAACCGGGTATAGTTAGGCGGAGCAGGGAACAGGCTGTAAAAACAGGCCAGGTAGCTTTCGGCATCAGGGTAGTCAGCTATCCACTGGGCTTTGAAGAAAGGCACCTGTATATTGCTAATTTGCTGGCGCAGGGTGCTTTTCAGCAGTACCTGTACCTGGGTTTGAATACCCACTTCCATCAATTGACTGGCCACAAAATTACAAATGTCGGCATCTGCATCCGAAGCCGTAAGCGTAATAATTGGCAGTCCCCGACCAGCAGGAAAGCCGGCTTCACTTAAGAGCTGCAATGCCCGCTGCGGATCGTAGCGGTAGCCGTATGGGCGCGAAGCGCTGCCCGGCATGCCTTTGGGTATAAATCCGCCTGTGGCGGGCAGCCCTACCCCGTTCCGGAAATAGGTGACAATCTTTTGCCGGTCAATCGCATAATTAATTGCTTGCCTTATTTTTACCCATCTTGTAGGGCTAAGGGCTATGGCGGGCAAACTACTGTCCACGACGATGCCGAGGTATTCCGTATTCAGATAAACTTGTTTGTGGAGGTTTATAGAAGCCGCGAAAGCCGGCTTTAACTCCCCTCTTTTGGAAAGTACCAGGTCTTTCATAGAACCGTCAATGCCATTCATGAAGTCTATCTTTCCCTGCTGAAACAGCAGAAATTCCATAGCCCTGGCCTCATGAAAGGAGATTTGGACGGCGTCCAGGTAAGGGAGTGACTTCCCTTCCTCGTCCCGCTCCCAATAATCTGGGTTACGGTGCAGTACCATGGTATTGCTCTCATCCCAGTAATGAAATACGAAAGGGCCCGTACCACAAGGATGATTCCTGAAATCCTTGCCCCATTTCTGCACTACCTCTTTAGGAACCACAGAGCAATAGGGCATGCTCAGGATGTGCAACAAGGGAATAAAGGGCCTTTTCAACCGCAAGGTAAAGGTAGAGTCGTTGGGTGCGGAAAAGGGCTGTTCATCGGCCACCCGATCGTTAAATATCCAGGCACCCGCCGATGCCGTAGCGGGGTCAATAATGCGTGAAAAGCTATAGACCACATCATGGGCCGTCATTCTCCTGCCCTTACCGCCGGCAAATGCCTCATTTGGGTGAAAATAAACATCGCTGCGTAAATGAAAGGTGTATTGTAGACCATCGGCACTGATCTCCCAGCGTTTAGCCAGCGAAGGTGTCAGGTTAAGGGCCGTGTCCACTTCAAGCAGGGTATTGTACAGGTCATGTACCACCCACATCACCGAGAGGTTTTTGGCAAAGGCAGGGTCCAGGGTCTCCAGGCCTCCGAGCTGATTATACCGGAATACCTGCTGGCCTGCCTCCTCTTTAGCCTTGCCACCCTTACACGCGCTCAGAGCGATGATCAGGAAGACGAAGCAAAGGAGCGAAAGTGGGGATAATAGCTGCCTGCGTTGAATAATACTCAAAGATTAAAGGTGCTTATTGACGGGAAAAAATGCCTGTAGCTCTTTGGGAGCCATTGATAAGTTCCAGCATATAAGTGCCGGCCGGTAAGCTGCTTATGTCTACAGACAAGCGCTGACCTGCCTGTACATCTTTAAAAACGCTACTTTGCAATTGGCGGCCGTTCATGTCCAGCAACCGCGCCTGTACTGCCTCTTTTTGCGGCTGGGACAACTGGAAATAAATATGGGTACTTGCCGGGTTTGGGTAGGGTTGAATGCGCTGCTGTGTGCCCTGCTCCGAAATGGAGGAAGGGAGCGTAGGCTCCAATGTAATGTGGTTACAGCCGACATTATCGCTCAGGTCCTCATCCGTAAATGTGCCTTCGTCCAACAGGTGGTGCCTTATTTCTACGCAAAAATCAATTTCCTCATCCGCTATATTCTCATTTTCGTTCAGGATGCTCTCTATAGTGAGCACGGCCATAGCCCCCGGTGCAATGCCCTGGCTGAGTATAACAGGATAATAATCAAAAGCAAACATCAAAGGTGAATGGTAATATAAAGTATCGCCCGTCTTGAGGGAGTCGGCACCATTATTCTGTATGTTCACCACCACGTCAAATGAGGCCATGGAAGGGATGACCGCATCCTCGGCAGGGCTCACCAGCGTTACTGCCAGGTTACAACTACGCTGCTGCGCTAAAAGGGAGTTTTGTGTCAAAAATGCGATAACGACCAGGCAAATAAAATTACGAATCATACGGGTCTGCTTATTTGGTGGGGTAAAATTAGTCAAATTAATGGTTCTTTTCGGGTAAAAGTACAGGCTTGTCACTCAGGAGCATGTTGTATTCATCAGTGAAAACAGTGCCTAAGGCATGGATCAGAATCACTTGTAAAACTAATTTTAATACGCTCCAATACCAAAGATATTCCGATTTTTGCTTTATATTTGCGCACTTTTGAAAAATTTTTGATATTAGTTAACTTATGGCAATCATTCAAACTATTAGGGATAAATACGCAAAACTAGCCGGTGGCGTTATCGTACTGGCGTTGGTAGGATTTATTCTTATGGACTATGGTAAAGGCGGCGGTCCTTCTCAAACTACGGTGGTAGGGGAGGTAGACGGTGAAGAAATTGAATATTCCGACTACGAGGCCATGATCCGTCAGCAGGAGGAGCAGATAAAAATGCAGAACCCCTCTGCTACTATCGACGATAATACACAAGCTCAGATCCGCGATCAGGTGTGGTACCAGATGGTGAACAATGCTTTGCTCACAAAGATCCAGGATAAATTAGGCATTGGCGTAGGCCAGGCCGAGTTAAACGACCTGCTTACAGGACCTCGTCCTGACCCGGCAGTGCGCCAGGCATTTACCAATCCGCAAACGGGTCAGTTTAACCCACAGGAAGTAGTAGCCAGCATTGCCCAAATGAAAAAGGATCCTCAGGCCAGCGCGCAATGGGCAGCCTTTGAAAAAGATTTGTTGAAGAGAAGAGAAGAGGCCAAATTTAACGCCCTGGTAGAAGGTGCCATCTATACACCTCAGTTCGTTCTGGACGATCAGTATGAAATGCGCAACAGCAGTGCCTCCATCAATTATGTAAAATTACCGTTTACCCTTATTCCTGATGATCAGGCTAAGGTTTCTGACGATGATATTCATAAGTACATGGAGCAGCACCGTAAAATGTTTGAAGTAAAAGAACCCAGCCGTTCTATAGCTTATGTAAGTTTTGATGTAGTGCCCTCTGGCGAGGATTCTGCAGCCGTACTGAATGAGCTGCAACGACTGAAAGAAGAAATGGCCAACAGCACGGATCTGGAGACCTTTGTGAACAGAAATAGTGAAAACCAGATACCCGTAAACTATTTCACCACGGAACAGTTGCAATCACTGCCCAATGCGGCAGAGGTGTTGACCGCCGGTGTCGGAAGCATCGTTGGTCCTTTTTATGATGGCGAAGGATTTGCCATCGCTAAAATTGCAGACAAGAAAAGCTTCCCCGACTCCGTAAAAGTAAGGCATATACTGGTAAAGACGGCCGATCAGGGTAATGCCACGCTTGACGATGCAACGGCTAAAGCCCGCATTGACTCCGTAGCAGCTATGGTTAAGGCAGGTGTTCCTTTCGACAGCCTTGTGCAGCGCTATTCCGACGACGAAGGAAGCAAGGCAACCGCTGGTATATATGATTTTGCCTTGAGCCAAAAGCCAGGAATCTCCAAAGAGTTCGCCGACTTTGCTTTTGAAGGACAGACCGGGCAATCCAAAATCGTTAAGGTAGAAAATCAGAGTTATGCCGGCTACCATTATATAGAAATTTTAGGTCAGGGAGCTTCAGCACCGGTAACCAAGGTAGCCTTTGTAAGTAAGTCACTGAATGCCAATAACAATACGTACAACAACATTTACACCCAGGCCACCCAATTTGCCCAAAAAGCCAGGACTGCGGCCGCATTTGATCAGGAAGTAAAAGCTCAGGGTTTAGTAGCCGGCACTGCTGATGGTGTTAATGAGAATAGCTTTTTGGTAGGTAATCTGGGTTCTGCCCGAGAACTGGTGAAATGGGTATATGAAGCTAAGGAAGGAGAGGTGTCTCCCATTTTTACCGTGGGTAATAAATTTGTAATCGCAAAATTGAAAGGTGTTATGCCCGCTGGACTGGCACCTGTAAATGACCAGACCCGCCCCCGCTTAACCGCTTTAGTACAGCGCCAGAAGAAAGCACAGCTGCTGCTCGATCGCAATAAAGACAAGACCAGTCTGGATGCTATTGCCCAGGCAGAGCAGCAACAAGTGGGCCATACGGATACGGTAAATTTCATTCAAGGGTTTATACCCGGCGTGGGGGTAGAGCCTAAAGTGGCCGGATATGCCTTCAACAAAGCGTTTAAAGAAAATACCCTGTCACCTGGTATTGCCGGTAATGATGGTGTGTACTATATCAGCGTGGCCGGACGTACACCTGCGGCTCCGTCATCAGAGCGCAATCCGCAGATCGAAAAGCAGATGATAGAAATGAACCTGAAGAATGCCGCCCCTTCTATGATCATGAATGCCATCAGGGAACAAACAAAAATTAAGGATACCCGGGCTAAAGTATATTAATGTCTGCGTGCGGGAAACATACTGAGGCTGTCCATAATTTTGGACAGCCTTTTTATATTGGGCATATATGTTTTTAATACGAAAAGGTTTTCTCGGCGTCTAAGGCCAGCGTGGGGAAAGAATTCAGCCCGTTAAAAAATAAGCAGCATCCATGCATCAAAACATAGCCTTCCGTTATCCGAAACATAGCCTTCCATTGATCAAAACATAGCCTTCCGTCGGGTAAAACATAGTCTTCCATTTTTTTCTAAAGGCTATGTTTTTAAAAAAATCTTCCAAATGGTATTTCCCCGATGGCCCACCTTTTTTTGAGGATGTATTTAAAGTTTCATGTAAATTTGATTATCAATATCCTATGAAGATAATGGTAGCGATATGATGGGGGTGCCCCCAAAATAGGTAGCAAACAGGTGTCTTTTTCCACGTTTTGCTCCAAAATGGTACCCGGTTACACCTGCGAAGTAGCCGCGCCGGCATGCCGGCCGCCACTTTCTATCGTCATCCTTTACGAAGGTGCTTTGCATTCTTTAATTTAGGCTTACTTTTGCGCTCCGGCCAGCAAAGCCGTATTTTCCTGTGCATGAAGCCATCAAAGCGGATAATTCTTACCATCATCAATGATATTAACTACGATCAGCGCATGATTCGTATTTGCAGCTCCCTGTCCCGTGCCGGATATGAAGTGCTGCTTGTAGGGCGTGCCCACAGTAAAAGTAAGCCGCTGGTCGAAAGGCCTTTTGCGCAACATAGAATCAGCGTGAGCAGGGAACAGGGCAAGCTGATGTACCTTGTTTTCTGGATTAAATTGTTCTTTTTTCTTTGTTCCAAAAAGGCAGATGCCTATTGCGCCATTGACCTCGACTCCATCCTGCCGGTGTATGCCGCTTCCAGGTTTAAGGGCATTAAAAGGGTGTATGATGCCCATGAATTGTTTACTGAAATGCAGGAAGTGGTTACCCGCCCCAGGGAAAAAAAGTTATGGGACCGCATAGAGCGGTTTGCAGTGCCCCGCTTCCCGGTGGGCTATACTATAGGTAGCTGCTATGCCGAGGTTTTTAAGGAAAAATACGGTGTTCAGTATGAAGTGGTGCGGAATGCAACCGTTTTGCAATCCCTTACCATTCCCGACAAACCTGAAGTCTACATTTTATATCAGGGGGCGGTCAACGTAGGCCGGTGCTTCGAATTTTTGATTCCTGCTATGCAACAGGTGGATGCCCCATTAATCGTCTGCGGGGCAGGCAACTTTTTTGAGGAGGCAAAAGCCCTGGCCGTTCGTTACCAGGTGGATCATAAAGTGATCTTTAAAGGCTACGTGCCGCCGGAACAACTCAGAAGCTATACCCTACATGCCACCGTGGGGGTTACGCTTTTTGAGGCAGTGGGCCCCAGCAACAGGCTTTCTATGGCCAACCGGTTTTTTGATTACATGCATTGTGGCGTACCCCAACTATGTATGGACTACCCGGAATACAGAAAAGTAAACGAAAGCTTTGAAATAGCAGCACTCCTAGAACGTCCCGAAGTGTCTCAGATTGCAGCTGCTTTAAACAAGCTGCTGGCAGACGAAGTATACCGGCAACGCTTGTCCCAGAATTGCCTGGCTGCCAGGGAAGTGTATTGCTGGCAGGAAGAAGAAAAGAAACTATTGGGCGTATATGCCAGACTGTTTACCTAAGCCTTGAAGCGCATGCCGGATATCCAATTACATATTATTTCTCCCGATGTACCTTACCCTCCCGATTATGGCGGGATGGTTGATGTTTTTTATAAGGTCAAGTTTCTTTACGAGGCCGGTGTAGCTATTTATCTGCATTGCTTTGCCTATGGCCGCCCGCCACAGGAGGAGTTGGAACGCTATTGCAAAGCGGTATACTATTATCCCCGAAAAATGGGCGCAGGTGGCCTCTCTCCCCTGCTTCCCTATATGATGTATTCCCGGCGTAGCGATCAGCTGCTGGAGCGCCTCGTAAGTATTGAAGCGCCCATACTTTTTGAAGGTGTGCATACGGCTTATTACCTGAATCACCCTAAATTGAAGCACCGGTTGAAAATACTGCGCAACCAGAACCTGGAGCAGGAATA
>JBEBUO010000101.1:0-8545 GCA_040393285.1 Taibaiella helva
CATTTGTACATTGTCAAAAGTCTGCTGCCAGGAGGTACGGGACATCATCACGTTCATTAATGGCAGTCCTGTTTGCATTGCTACGGAAAAAGCCTCATTGTTGTCGCCTTCGATCCATATCTTTTCAGAACCGATATGGCCGTAGGGAAGGCGAACGAGGGCCTGGAATTGCTGCGGATCCGCACCTGCCTTTTGTAGCCAGCTTGACCAGTTAAATGTGGCATCGCCCATCAGGGCAGCATAATTACCACTGCTGTCTGCTAGGCTGCTTTTCCAAAAATGCTGCACATATCCGCTCGTTTGCCAGCACCATATAAGGATGACCAGGGTCAGGAGCAGGCGGCTTAGTCCCACCTTGCCCCTGCGCAGCAATACAAGGTACAGCCGGTAGATAACTATAGCAGCATACACGGAAATGATATAATAAAAACACCAGGAAAACCGGCCTATGGTTCGGAACTGCCGCAGTACCGACAAGTGTTCTACCCACCAGTCTTTACCCCACACAAAAGGGACGCCCATGGAAAAGAGCAGGATGAGGAAACCTGTTAATAACCAGATGCGGTAGGCACGCAGTGGATGAGCCGGCACCAGGCGCCGCCGGCGCCATTTGAAATAGCCTGCACGGAATAGCCTGAAAATAAGGAAAAAGCAAACGAGGATACTGACCAGGCCCAGGTAGGCATAAGATTCGGTATGACCTTTGGCTCCCGAATGATTTACAAAGCCAAACAGCTCACCAAGCGGCGGGATCTTGGAAGCCAGTAAATAGTCGCCCCGTACCACTTCATCCATCACCCCATAAGGATATTGCGATCTGTCGCTTACCGGATCGGTTGCCTTCAGGTAGCCGTAAAAGCAGAGCAGCGGAACCACCGCAGCAAGTAGCGGCGACAGCAACTTGCTGATAGAAAGCCGTCTCCTGTTGAGCAGTATATATGCTGCCAGGTAAGCGAGTAGCTGTATACTGGCTATGGCCAGCAAGTACACATGGAGGAAGCTGAACAGCAGCGAGGCGATGGCATAATAAACCAAAAATCGCTTTTTTTTAAATTTATGATAGCACAGCAGCCAATAGAACAGTGCCGGCAGGCAAAATAGGATGCCCATACCATAATGGCCGAATACTTTAAAAATTTGTGGAGAAAAATAAAGAATGAACAAAGCGGCCAGACTTCGCCACCATCCCGGGAGCTTAAACAGGCCAAGTATCTTGTATAAGAACAAGGCGCCGATCGTAAAAGATGTGATGACAAACAGGTTGAAGATGCCTGTAGCATAGGGAATAATGCCCGGTATATAGGCACTGATGCCCTTCACAATCCAGGCCAGTAAAGGCATATTGTCGGTAAAGATAACATGCTCCCCATAGGGATAATTCATACCGCTGAAATGATTTCCGGTATCATGCTGCATGTAGTAGAGGTAGGTAAAGTAGTTTTTTAAGCCATCGCCCCCGCCCACAATCAGTCCTTCGCCCACATGAGGTATCAGCTTCGAGAAGAAAAGAAGGCTAAGTACAACAGAGCCGATAATAAGGCAAAGGAGCGGGTAGTGTTTACGCAGCATGCTTCAGGATCTATAACCCTTTTTCATAGCGCATGTTTTGCAATACAAGCAGGATGATTAAGGGAAGGTATACGTTTCAGGGCAAAAAAAAGGGAAGACCTACTTCCCGAAATAGGATGTGCATCTTCCATAACCCTGCTTTAACAGGGATTTAGCCAATGGCCAGTAGTTCCACATCAAATATCAAAGCACTGTTGGGTGCAATATCGCCACCTACCTGGCGGTCGCCGTAGCCCAGATGAGGAGGAATAAAAAAACGGTACTTACTGCCTACACCCATGAGTTGTAGACCTTCCGTCCATCCAGGAATAACCATATTGAGTGGAAATGTAGCCGGTTGGCCCCTTTGTACAGAACTGTCAAAAACTTTACCATTGGTCAGTGTGCCATGATAATGACAAGTTACTTTGTGGCTGGGGCCGGGTTTGGGGCCTTCGCCTTCGGTCAGCACCTGGTATTGTAAGCCGCTGGCTAAGGTAACTACGCCTTCCTTGCTTTTGTTTGTTTCCAGGAAATCTTCAGCAGCTTTCAGATTGGCTGCTGCTTTATCCTTGTTCTTTTGAAATAAAATATCTGAAATACCCATGAGCTTGTTTTTTAAAGACGATAAACAATACGGTTAATTGTTGAGTTCCTGTTCAATAGCCGTGTCATACTTTTCTTTCCATACCTGTATATTGCCCCAGTCTTCACCATCCATGATGATATGGCTACCGGTTACGGTACCCAGACGATCATAAGGATGATCGCCCATAGCGGCTTCAAAAGCGGCTTGTTGTTCGGGCCGTACACTCACTACCACGCGGCTTTGGCTCTCGCCAAATAGGAAGGCATCTTTACGGATACCTTTTTGCTCCAGTTGGTCAAATGTGCCCAGGTTAAGCACCCAACCCAGGTCTCCGGCCATAGCACTTTCCAGGAGTGTGGTAAACAGCCCGCCTTCACTTATATCATGAGCCGATTGGATGAACCTACCTTTGATCAGTTCAGCTATCTTTGCCTGTAAAGCAGCTTCTTCCTGCAGGTCAAAATGTGGTGCAGGGCTGTAAGTAGTATGATGGAGTTTGAATAAGTATTCAGAGCCATTGATGTCATTACGATGCTGGCCCACCAGGTAGATCAGGTCACCGTCTTGCTTGAAGTTAAGTGTCATCCGGCCCTTGATGTCGTCGAGTATACCTACCATACCTATGGTTGGGGTAGGGTATACGGGGCCATCTTCGCTCTGGTTGTAAAAGCTCACGTTACCACCGGTTACGGGTGCATCAAACTGGAGACAGGCGTCGCTCATACCGCGAAGTGCATGTACAAACTGGTAGTACACTTCAGGATTATAAGGGTTGCCAAAATTGAGGCAGTTGGTGACACCTACCGGAGTACCGCCACTGCATACAATATTTCGTGCGGCTTCGCTCACGGCAATCATACCGCCTACATAGGGGTCGAGGAATACATATCTGCTGTTACAGTCGGTGGTCACAGCAAGGGCGCGATTGGTGTCCAGGATACGCACGATGGCCGCGTCTGAGGGTGCATTGGTGCTGGCATTGGCAATACCTACCATGGAATCGTATTGTTCATATACCCAACGTTTGGAGGCAATATTGGGCAGTTGTATCAGTTGCTCGGCTATCGCTTTCAGATTTTTCGCGTCAGCTATGCTGTCTTGCTTAAAGGCATTTACCTCAGCCAGGTAAGCCGGCGCCTTAAATTCCCGGTCGTATACCGGAGCGCCACCACCAAGTACCAGGCTCTCTCCGGGCACATCGGCTTGCAATTCGCCATCCAGGTAATATTTCAATCGTGGTTCTTTGGTTACCGTGCCTATTTGCTCGCAGTGTATATCCCATTTATCAAAGATGGCTTGTACTTCATCTTCCTTTCCTTTTTCTACCACGATCAGCATACGTTCCTGGCTTTCGCTCAGTAACATTTCCCATGCTTTCATGTGTTCCTGGCGGGTAGGTACCTTGTCCAGGTTAATGTCCATACCGTGCTCACCTTTGGCACTCATTTCCGATGTAGAGCAACTGATGCCGGCTGCGCCCATATCCTGCATGCCGATAATAAGGTCTTTGCCCACCAGTTCCATGCAGGCTTCTAATAGCTTTTTTTCTTCGAAGGGGTCGCCCACCTGAACGGCTGGAAGCTGTTCTGCACTATCTTCTGAAATGTCGGCGGAGGCGAAAGAAGCTCCGCCAATACCATCTTTTCCGGTAGCAGCACCTACAATGTAAACAGGATTGCCTTCGCCATATGAGGTGGCAGAGAAGGTTTGTCCTACTTTTACTATGCCCACGCTCATGGCATTGACCAAAGGATTGGTCTGGTAGCAATTTTCGAAATATACTTCGCCGCCTACTGTAGGTACCCCAAAGCAGTTACCATAATGGCTGATGCCTTTGACCACACCTTTTAGTAAGTGTTGCGTTTTTTTATCTTTAAGGCTGCCAAACCGTAGGGAGTTGAGAGCCGCTACGGGGCGTGCACCCATGGTGAAAATATCCCGGTGAATGCCGCCTACGCCTGTGGCAGCACCCTGAAAAGGTTCTATGGCCGAAGGGTGGTTATGTGATTCAATCTTAAAAACAACGGCCAAACCGTCACCGATATCCACGAGTCCGGCATTTTCTTCACCGGCTTTAACTAATAACCGGCTGCCCTCGCGGGGTAATTTTTTGAGGTACTGAATCGAATTTTTGTAACTACAGTGTTCACTCCACATCACCGAATACATAGCGGTTTCGTTGAAATTGGGTGTTCTTCCCAGTACCTTTTTTATAGCTTCAAATTCAGATTCCAACAGCCCCAGTTGCTTGGCTTGCTCCAATGTTGCTTCCATTAGGATTAAATAAAAATATAAATTGAGGAATAAAGTAAATGGCCGATTATCGAATTGCAAAAGTAGCGCAGAAAGAGGAGAATATGAAAACTTATCCGAACGGGAAACCGGCTTGTGTTTTGACCGTTCAGAAACCCCTCAATAGCTATAAATTATACTTATTTTAATGTTCGGCAGGCGATTGTTTTGCTATTACATTCATGAGTTCCTGTAGTTGAAATGACAAGCCCAGTGTGGCTACACTTGTTTCCATATGCCAGGGGATGGGTGTAAGTGGCAAGGTGCGCACAATGCTTAGTTTGGCTTTAATGAATTTATAGCCGCCCATTAAGGAGATACCCGGTTCCAACAGCAGATAATTTCCCGGTAGGGTGGCCTGATTAAACGGGTCAACCAGGTTGTTTTCACGCAGCGATTCCATGCTTCTGCCCTTACTGTCGTATTTGCTATAGTTGAGGTTAGAAAAGCGGATATGAAAAGCCAGGTCGAAAAAAGAGCTGCGCATGTTGAGGCCCGGTTGGATAAAAATGCGGGAAACGTTGGCATCTACATCGCTGCGCAACTGGCCAAAGGCATAGCCGCCGTAGGCTTCAGCATTTACCCGGAATTTGGTTGCGCCTTCGGTGATCGGATAGAATCCGCCTATACCAAACTCCAGTAGGTTGGCCTGACCATTTACATTGCTCGTGCCAGGCTCAGGTGTAGCAACATCATAATTATAATTGTAGCTGCTTATGTACAGACCCAAATGATTAATGGGTGCATAGGCAGCCATAAAGTTGACCTGGGTCGCATCATCTGTAATATTGGTAGAAAAATCCAGGTGCAGGTCATGTTGTTGTTCCAGCATGGGGGCAGGAAGGGCATGTGGCTGATAGTAATAACGTGTGCAACCGGCGGTGATTAAAAGAAAAGCAAGAAGGACTATTATCCTGGGCTGGGGTAGCTTACGGGTTGGCATAGTACATCATTTTAAATTACAAATACAAGATAGCTGTAAGATAAGAAAGTATTCTATAACAAAAATATAAAGGATAATGCGCCTCTCATTTACACCTTGCTTCTTGTTTGCTGAAGGTAGCGATGGGTGGATGCTATATCTTAGTGAATTTAATGAGGACCGGAGCCTGCTGCTCCTTGCTGTTTACGTAAAGAAGATATACGCCCGCTGCCCATTTGCCGACCGCTATTTCTTCCTGGCCGGAGCCGGCTATCCTGGTCGCTACTATTTGTCCTAATTGATTATAAATAGTAATTATGCGGCCGGTTTGCAAGTTGCTTAAGCGGATAGAAGTAGCAGCGGGATTGGGAAAGAGTACAACAGGAAGGTTTTTGTCAGGCTGCTGTATCGAATTGGGTCCGGTATCGAATTCGGCAGAGGTGTACACGCAAAGGCAATCGTCTTCAAAGGTAACGGTGAATATCCCGGTTTCAAAATTACTGATGTCTAAACTGTCGTTTGTGGCGTCAGCTATTGCTGTACCGCCTTTTGACCACTGGTAGTTGACAAAGCCACCGGGGGCATAAAGCACATTGGCTATGCGGCTGATGGTAAATTCACTTTGCTGACAATGGTTAAAATTCAGCTTGCCGATAAATGCTGATTTGCTGCCGGTATTTTTGGTTTCTTTAAAGGCGCCGGCAGTAGTCAATCCGTCAATACGCGTAATACCTGTTATGAAAAACTGATCTTTTCCTATGGGGCTGATACCGCAAATGCCCTCATCAAAGGGCTTGGACCAGTTTACATTTCCCGATTGATCCATGGATACGATGAAGCCCTTATAATTACCGGTATGGGGTTCATAACTACAATCGGTATCAAAATAGAAATCGTTGCTTCGCGTGCCGCCGCATAGGTGTATTTCCTCGCTCCCATAAATACCGGAGATTGCCATGGAGTTGGTAAAGCCTACTAGGGTATTCACACCCGGAACATTGGCGGTCTCTTCATCAGCACCGCCAATGTAAGTGCCCCATAGCTTATTTCCTGTTTCGTTATACTGTAGCAACACCATATCGTTAGTGCCACCCAGGTAATTTGGGGCGTTGGTACCGATCGTACCCAGGTTGGTACTTTGTACCCTTCCATAAATAAATACATGCTCCTGTCCTGTCGACTTGTTTGTGCTTGTTTTAAGGTCAAAAAATCTATCGAAGCTTCCGTTCCCGCCCAGGTAAGTACTCCATATCCGGTTTCCGTGAACATCAAATTTGGCTAAAAATCCCAGTATTTTATTGGGGTCAGGATCACGGCTTTCTATATCCGCTCCGGGAGTGGCAATATGGCTTAGGCTTTGAGTATTCCCGGTAATATAGAGAAAGCCGGAGTCGCTAAGACATACGTTACTGATCGACTCTTCGCTTTCGCCACCAAAATAGCTAGCCCAAATCCTGTTTCCTGTACTGTCAAACCGGGCAATAAAACCATCAGTCGTGCCACCGTAGAATTGCGTTTGGTACACATTGCCGGTGCCCAGGCCGGTACTGGCTGTCGTACCCACCATAAATATATCGTTGCTTACCGGATCTATGGCTACGCCGGAATACAGGGTGTTTCCGCCAAGGCCAAAATAAGTGCTCCAAAGCAGTTGGCCTGTAGGCGAAAATTTGGCCAGAAAATTATTGGGATTTGTCGTACCCGGAAGGGCAAGCGTAAACTGCTGAAAGGAGCCGGGGGTGGTGATGTTGGTGTCGCTGCCGGAATAACCGGTTATCACGATATTGCCACTGTTGTCTATTGCCATATTGCCTACCTGGTCTGCGCCTTCACCTCCAAAATAGGTAGCCCATATCAAATTTCCCGAAGTATCCCACTTAGCAAGAAAGATATCGGATGCCATACCAAATGCATTTCCCGGGTAATAAAACTGCTGATGGCTGCCCGGAGTGGCCACTCCCTGTGTATCTGCTGTTTGCCCTGCTATATATATTACATGATACAGACTGTCGTAAGCTACCTGAACGGGTTGGGTACGGCTGTAGTCATCTTTTTCCACGCCATAGTAGCTCAGCCAGTCCAGATGAGTTTGGTTAAAGCTGAGAAAAGGCAACAGGCAGCCGGCCAGCAAAAAAAGGAATCGCATGTTTGTGTTTTTTGTGAATTTACAAAAAAATGAATGTATTATGAAAAGGCTTTCTATGCCCTTTTGTTTTTATCGGACAACTGTGACAGCTTAGAGGCAGTCTAAATATGGTGAGCGATGCAATCCTGATTTGCTAAAGTTGTACCCCTAATAAAACGGGCTGCCCTTTTCAGCGCAGCCCGTCCTTTATTTATTTAATCCTATACTATTTGATCACCTCAAACTTCCTGGAAAGGAAGCCTTCGTCCATTTTAAGGCGAATCTGGTAGATGCCTGAGCTGAAGGAAGAAACGTTAAGCTGGTATTGTTTTTCGTTATCGATCCTGGATTGGTACACCACCTGTCCCAGGATATTGTACACCATTACCTCCTGCATCTTGAAATTGCTGTTGTTTTCGATAGTCAGCATATGGTCGGCAGGGTTGGGATACACGCGGAGTTGGTTGTCGTCAAGCCTAAGTTCATTAAGGCTGGTACCACGTGCCTGTATTCCGGCAGTAGTGGTATCATTACCGCAATCATTGAATACTGTTAAGGTAACCGTATAGTTGCCACTATTGGCATAAGTGTGGTTAGGTGATTCCTCGTCTGATGTAGCTGTACCATCGCCAAAATCCCAAAGATATGCTTCTACATGAGCGACCGATACAGCAGTGAAATGGTAACTGCCATCATTTTGGTAAACGGCGGTAATGCCGTGTGCTTGCGGTGCCGCTACTATAGTTACATTAATGGAATCTGTTCCCTGACAGTCATTGTCATCTGTAACTACGACAACATATGTACCGGCAGTAGTTACGTTAATCGTTTGTGTTACCGCGGTGGTATTCCATTGGTAAGTACTACCGGGATTTCCGGCGTCCAGAACGATCGGGTCACCGTTACATGCAGTAATGTCTTCACCGAGGTCAACCACAACCGGAGCAAGTGCGATCACTTCTACAGTATCGGAGCCGGAGCAGCCATAGGTGTTGGTTACGGTTACGGTATAGGTGCCGGAGGTAGAAACATCCAATGTCTGGTCGGTAGAATTATCACTCCACAGATA
>JBEBUO010000102.1:0-8539 GCA_040393285.1 Taibaiella helva
CACGCTGGAATTCGTTCCAGGGCATACTTTTATGGGTATTACTACCGAGGTATTTAAGAATACCTTCCATTACCGGCAGCTCCAGGTAGCCGGGTTGCTGCATAGGATTCTGGAAATTTTCGTCCATAAATATGGTAGTGGGATAGGACATGCGTCCCTGCATGAGCTGAATGGCCAGTTCATGTGCCTTATTGGCCGACATGTACTCATATTTTTTTCCCATAAAAGTTACCGGCGCCTTTTGTTCCGCATCAAATTTGATGGCATAATAGTGCTCATTCACATAGGCCACCAGTCCGGGGCTGGCATAGGTCTTTTTATCCATTACCTTGCACCAGCCACACCAACTCGTGTACATATCAATCAACACCTTTTTAGGTTGTTCCTTCATTTTTTGTTCTGCCTGTTCAAAGGTCAGCCATTTGATCTCCGTAGCGGATTCGGCCGCTTGTGTCTCCTGGCTACCTTTACCGGCACAAGCCGTAGTGATAGTAGCAGCAAATAAGGCCAGGGCCATCAACATTTTTTTCATTCCTGTTCTGCTGTTTAAGATTGAACAATACGCCTACTAAAGACAGCATCGGGCTGCATCAGCGTTTGGTTACGCAAATTACAATTAAGATGTGTTAGTTTTGCGGTATTAACATTACATTCAAACCCAAAATGAAAATAGCCATTGCCGTTACAGGTGCCAGCGGTTCCCTTTATACGCGTTTACTATTGGAAAAATTACAGCGACTTCAGGACCAGGTAGAAGAGGTGGCTGTAGTATGGAGCCGCAATGCACATACGGTATGGCAGGAAGAGCTGGGCAACAGTGATTTCAGCCTGTTCCCCTTTAAGGTATGGGACATCAATGATTTTTACGCCCCTTTTGCCTCGGGCAGTTCCGACTACGCCGCCCTCATCATTTGTCCCTGTAGTATGGGCACGCTGGGTCGAATCGCAGGGGGCCTCAGCGATAGCCTCATCACCCGGGCAGCAGATGTCATGCTTAAAGAAAGACGTAAATTAATTTGTGTCACCAGGGAGATGCCCCTCAACCTGGTCCACATTCGTAACATGCAAACCGTAACCGAGGCGGGCGGCATCATTTGTCCCGCCAGCCCGTCATTCTATCATCAACCGGCAGGTCTGGAAGAAGCCGCCCTTACTGTTGTGGACCGGGTACTGAGCCTGGCCGGCTTACAGCCCGGGGGATTCAGATGGGGGCAAACACCTGCCCAATAAAAAAATATTTAAATCATCAGACTTATGGCAAAAAAAACAGCACAACAAAATAAGCACAAACAGGCCGTGACCAAAAAGTCGCTGGCATTCCTGGAGCAATACATCAATAATGCAGCCCCTACCGGCTTCGAAGCCGAGGGACAGAAAATGTGGCTCCAATATATCAAACCCTATATCGACGACCATTATGTGGATAACTACGGCTCGGTATATGGCGTCATCAACCCGGAAGCAGCGTATAAGGTAGTTATCGAAGCACATGCAGACGAGATCTCCTGGTTTGTGAACTACATTACCAAGGACGGACTGATTTATGTAATTAGAAACGGAGGGTCAGACCATCAGATAGCGCCTTCGAAAAGGGTACATATCCATACGGACAAGGGAATGGTAAAAGCAGTCTTTGGCTGGCCCGCCATACATACCCGAAGCGGGGAAAAGGAAGAAGCGCCCAGCCTGAAGAACATTTTCCTGGATTGTGGTTGCACCAGTCGTGAAGAGGTGGAAGCCATGGGTATTCATGTGGGCTGTGTGGTTACTTACGAAGACGCGTTTATGGTACTCAATGACCGTTACTATGTAGGTCGCGCCCTTGATAACCGTGTCGGTGGCTTTATGATTGCCGAGGTAGCCCGCCTGCTGCATGAAAACAAAAAGAAACTGCCCTTCGGCTTGTACATCGTCAATTCCGTACAGGAGGAAATTGGGCTACGTGGTGCGGAGATGATGGCCCACAAGATACAACCTGACGTGGCGATCGTAACGGATGTTACCCACGACACCTCCACACCTATGATCAACAAGATTACCCAGGGCGAGCTGGTTTGTGGCGGAGGTCCCGTAGTCTCTTATGCCCCTGCGGTACAGAATAACCTGAATAAATTACTGATCAAGGCTGCCGAAGATAATGGCTTGCCCTTTCAGCGCCAGGCCAGTTCCCGCGCTACAGGTACAGATACCGATGCATTCGCTTATTCCAACGGCGGGGTGCCCTCCGCTTTGATCTCCCTACCCTTGCGTTACATGCATACGACTGTAGAGATGGTACATAAAGAAGATGTGGACAATGTGATCTGGATGATTTACCACAGCCTGCTGGCCCTGAAAAACAAGCAGGACTTCAGGTACCTTAAATAAAGGAACGTGTGCAAAAAGCAATCAAAGTTGCCACTTCGTATTGTTTAAATATATGGTTTTATTGTAAATTCTTGTCGCATTCGGACTCTGTCCAATGGGACAGGAATTTTACCCTTTTATGGACGTGGATTTCCTTCATCAGCCCGTATAGCTATTCCGGGTGCCCCTGGACACCACTTACATAATCCCCAAAAAGGGTGCATAGTCGGAGGCGTATTTCACCAGGGCAGCTGTATTGTTGAGCGCCAATTTCTCCAGAATATTTTTCCTGTGCGTGTCTACCGTGCGGTGACTTAAGAACAAAATACCGGCAATGTCCTGGTTGGTTTTTCCCTGCATGATGTACTTCACTATTTCTATTTCCCTGTTGGATAGCGGATGTTGTAATACTTTCTCATACCCTTTTTCAACATCCCTTATTTTTTTATGAAACGTATCTAAAACATGCTTTTTGCTTGAGGTAACATAATGGGCACCTTGATTGACGGTTTCTATACAGTCGAACAGCTCGGTTTCGTCTACGTTCTTGAATAGGTAGCCCAAGGCACCAGCCTCCAAAACCCGCATCACACAAGCATCGTCAGCATGCATGGTCAAGGAAATAATTTTTACATTGGGATACGATTGCCTGATTTTAAAAATGGCACCGTAGCCATTCATCACCGGCATATTGATATCCATCAGCACCACATCAATAGGTTGGCAGGCCAGGCTATCAATGGCCGCCTGCCCATTGTGGGCATAACCGGAAACGTCATACTTTTCAGGCTCCAAATTGAGGAGCATGTGTACTCCCTTTAAGAAAAGGACGTGGTCGTCAACCAAGAAAATTTTGATCATGGCAGGTCTATTTAAAGGGTATCGAAAATTTGCAGGCAAACCCTTTTTGAGGTTCTGTGACCACCTTCATACTAGCGCCTAATGCCAGCGCATGTTGGTGTATATTGCGTAGTCCATAGCCAAAGGTGGTTACTCCCGAATCGAATCCAATCCCATTATCTGCATATTCCAGCAGTAGCTCTTTCTTTTCTTGCCCTAACCTGATATCAATATTAGTGGCATTGGCGTGTTTCAAGGTATTGTTGATGAGTTCCTGAACGATACGGTATACCGAAACCTCAGCCGAATACTCCAGGCGCGCCGAATAGCTGGAAAAGTCCACATTGATATCGAACTTCAAAATGCTTTTTAGGCTATGAATCATATCCTTTAACGCATCAATTAATCCACCCTGATAGAGCTTTTTGGGATTCAGGTCGTACAATAAGTGCCTGAGTTCCACAATGGTACTGTCTATCATTTGCATCGCCACATCGGTCATGGTTGCAATGCGTCGCGCATCATATTTATTGATGGTTTGCATGTACAACTTTAAGGTACTCAGTCGTGCACCGAAATAGTCGTGCAGGTCCTTGGCAATTCGTTCTCGCTCCCGCTCCTGAGCATCCAGCGCAATTTTAAGTTCCCTGATCCTTCGTTTCCTGCGCCACCTTTTCACACACCAATAGCCGGCAATGACCAGCAAGGCCGACAATACCGTTATCGATATCCAATACTTTGTGTCCATTGGTTTTCACGGTCAATTGATTGTTTTCAAATAAGATTAGGGAACCATTATTTCAAAAACAGGGGGTTCATTTATTATTCTGCCATACGCACATTTTCTATACATGAAATTAGAAAATAGATTTATTTTCTCTATATTTCAATACACGAATGGTTCGTCTGGCTAAATAAATGGTCAAAAAGAGTTATCTAAGTGTACTACTATATCTTTTGGAACAGGTCCCAGAACTCTTGCTTCTTGTTCCGGCTGAGCAGAATGATTTTATTGTCCGACATAACCAGCTCACCCCCGTCTTTTCGATTGTATTGTTTAATAAACTTAAGGTTGATAATGTATGATTTGTGGGCTCTGAAAAATTGCGGATTATCGTTTAATACGTCTTCAAATACGGCTAAGCTTTTGCTGGCAATATGCTTGTCGCCATCGCTGAGCGTGATGTGCGTATAGTTACCCGATGCTTCCAGGTAGGCAATATCTGCTATCTTTACAAACACCAGCCCTTCCTGCATCGACAGGGCAATAATATCCTGCATAGATCCCGACCTAAACTGCTGTACCTGAACTATTTGCTCTTTGCTACTACTAATTTCCCGTAGGGTAAACTTATCTATGGTTTCCCGCAGTTCTTCAAAGCTAATGGGTTTTAAAAGATAGTCCATTGCATTCATTTTGAGTGCTTTAATAGCATATTTGTCATATGCAGTTGTAATCACTACGGTAAAATTGAGTTCTTCAAATTGGTCCAGCACCTGAAAACCATCCAGACCAGGCATTTCAATGTCCATAAAAACCAGGTCGGGCTTGTACTGCTCTATTAATGCTTTCGCTTCCAGGCTGTTCTGGCTGCTGGCCACGACTTCCACATGGTCCAGTTTTTCCAATAAATGCTTGAGTGTAATAATGCCATGGTGTTCATCGTCTATGATCATGCATTTGATGCGCATAAGCTATTAATTTGTAAGGTTGAGAAAATAGATTTCAACAATGGTACCGGTTCTATCCTCAGGGTTTAGGTCAAAAATCTTAATATAATTCCGTCCGTTGATCAATTTCAGGCGTTCTTCGGAAAGTGAAATACCTAGGTGACGTCGGCTAACTGATTTGGCACCGGCAGCCTTGGCATGGCTCCGGCCGACACCATTGTCAATGACACTGATTTTGATCCAGCCCTCTTCGGGTTGCGTTACTAAGACGGAAATATGTCCCTGATAGCTTATATTTCGGATCCCATGCCAGATAGCATTTTCCACAAAGGGCTGAATAATCATTGGGGGTAAAAATGTTTCTTCTTCATCTATATCTTCCGCCAGTTCTATATTATAATCAAAGAGGTGCTCCAGCCTGGCCGACTCTAATTGCAAATACAACCGGAGTGCATTCAATTCCTGCTTTAAGCTGATGTGCTCCTGCTGTGTATATTCCAGTATGTGTCGCAACAATCTGGAGAACGTACCCAGGTATTCGCTGGCCTGCTCGGTCTTCTGCTGAATGATAGAACTATGTATGGCATTTAAACTGTTGAATAGAAAATGGGGGTTCATCTGACTCCGCAGTGCCTTCATCTCTGACCGCACAATGCGCTCCTGCAATTGGTTATCTTTTTTTGCTTTTCTAATGAAAAATCGTGCCGTCAATACAGTTAGGCTCACGGAAAGCAATGTGAGCAAGGCATAAAACAGGCTGGATTTAAGGAAAGGAGGAACAGCCTTTATGTGTAAGCTTAAAGTTTGACGCTGCCAATTGTCAAGATGGTCGCCAGCTTGAATTTCTATGACATACTGTCCGTAAGGCAGGTGGGTGAGTGATAATATAGCATCGTGTATATAAATCCATTCCTGATCATCCGAAAACCGATAGCGGTACCGGATTAAGTTTTGCTGTTGATAGGTTAGCGCAGAAAACCGGACATCCAATACATTGTTATCCGGCTTAAATTCAATTGTTTCATTCGGGCTTTGCAAGCGCCCGTCAATCCTAATTTCAGAACAGGCCAACCGGTTAAGTAATTTAGTGCTGCCCAGCAACTCGAGATCAACCATAACAAAGCCGTTGCGTATACCTACTGCAAGGAATTTATCATCCAAAAGCGTAAATCCATTGGTTAGGTTATTACTGGGTAAACCTTCCTTTTCTGTAAAAGAATACATCTGATCTTCCTGTGGTTTATACAGATACAAGCCTTCTGAGGTGCCAAAATAAATTTGTTGGTTACTGGTACCTGCTATCCCGCTAACGATTTCGGAGTAGATGGGATATTGATGAATATCTATCCGTCGTGTCACCACACCGTTCCGCTTCAATTGATTCCAGCCGCCGAATGCGCTCATCAGCAGGTCCCCCTTAGCAGTTGTACCGATGCTCAAATAATAGTCGCCTACAAAAAGTCCCTTATCACTAAGTCCCTGTTGTGCCAGGTCAACGAAGCTATTGTCAGCAGGATCGTAATAGCAAATACCAAAACTTTTCGGCATCCAGCCCACCAACCAGATTTTCCCCTGATGATCTTCGATATCGTTCCACTTATTACTTGTCCAAAATGCAGTATCGTTCCGAAACGTTGTTGCCACAATTCGGAGCGAGTTCTTGTCAACCCGTATGATGGGTTGGCTCTCTTGCAACAACCAAATTTCACCAAAAGACGTAGCTATTATCTTCTTAAAAGAAGCATCAGATGGCATTCCGGGTATATCCTGTTCCGAAAGTTGCCCCCGGTCAATGGTAAAAACGCGATTGCCCATAGCTACCCATATTTTACGGTCAATAACAGCCAAGCTTCGGGCTAAGGTCTGGCTTTGGGGTAAGGCTATGGTTTTCAGCAACTCGCCGGAATGGTAACAATAAATTTTGTTGTCAGACAGCACATACCATTTATCATCCAATTGCTGCATATCCAGCACAGGCGCATTGCCCTGCCCCGGCAGCATAAATGTAGTGAACTGCTTGGTCGCCGGCGTCAGTTGCAACAAGCCATCGTCAGTAGCCAGCCATAGTATTTCAGTTACAAGATCTAAGTAAACGTCATTCAAGGTACGCTGTTCATTCTGATAGATTAATTCCACCTTATTATTTTCCAGGGCTAATGCGTACAGCGCATTTTCACACAGTATCCAAAGTTTGCCCTTGGCACCAATAAGTTTGCGGGCTTTTTCCCAATCCGGATTTGAGCTTACCGAACGGAGCGTTTCTGTTGCGAAGTCGGCAATCCTCAAGGTTCCGGTCTGGTCAATTAAAGCATAGTTGTCATGATCTAGAGCGGTCCCTGTCCGTATGGAGTCTAAGGGGTCGAATAGCGACCGAACCGTCGAAAAACCACCTTCCTCATACTTCCAGATACCAAGCCTGGTTAAGATGTACGTTTGCGTCTTGTTTTCCGCCAGGCTGAAGGCCGGGAGCAGGGTTTTACGGCCAGGTGCAACAGTCAGTTGTTTCCATTGTCCGGTCTTCGGATGCAAATACTTAATATGATTAAAATCACTACACCAAATGTTCCCCTTGCTGTCCAGCATTATATGGTCGAAATGATCATTATTAGGGTCGTCATCCGTTGGTACAGATGTCACGATGTAACGCTTTTGATTTGGGCGAAGTGAATTCCATACACTAATGCCAGTGGCACTTTCATGCAAATACACATCATGTCCGTCTATAGCCATACTCTCCACAGCGCGTTTAATACTGTCCTGATGCAAAAATTCGTAGCCATCATAGCTTACTAAACCTCTTGGTGTTGCAATAAGCAATTGGTTACTTTGATTGAATCCGATCTGGTTGATGGTGTTAGAAGGAAGACCATCCTGAATTTTGAATATCCTGGCACTGTAGCCCCGATGCACATACTGGCCCTGTACCCCTTCAAATATGAAGCAGCTTGCTATGACAAAGAATAGCCAGATATATTTTCCCAGATGCATCAATGCGCCAATAATTACCCAAAGTAAAGATACTGTAGCCTGGATTAAATATAAATGATTGGAATGTATTTTTTACTGTACAAAAAACAAGCCTGATTGACTGAAGGGGGATCTGCTGTCGCTACGCCCCGACTACAGCTAAAGTAATACCGGGCCACAATGATCAAATCATTACGTGTTATTACAAAAAAGACCGCTGCCCGGGATGACAGCGGCACTTTTTACAAACGAGAAAACTACGGGTTTCTCTTTCCTGATTTACTGCTACCGCAATAAACTATTGTTGGTCATAAGAAGAATCCCAGGAGTTACCGTCATCTCCTTTCTGGCCTTCCATTTTAATCATAAAGTTCTTGGCCGGAAAATAGGGTTTCATATGAATATCCAAATGGATTTTATCCTTCTGTACCGGATCTTGTTCAAATCTTCTGATCGTAAAATCTTCTATCAGTTTGTCCGGACCGGTAATGCTATCCAAAAATTTTACAATCTGGCTCATGAGGTCTTTTCGGGTATTGGCATTGAAATTCTCAAATGCCCTGCGATTCAGAAAATCCATAATAACTTTAGTCACGTAGTCAAATACCCGTACCACGGAATAGGTCTGAAGACCTAGATTGTCCCCATTGAACAGTGTTTTCGCAGAGAAGGCCATTACCTTGGCATACTCGTTTACCATTGGCACCAGGCCCAT
>JBEBUO010000103.1:0-8431 GCA_040393285.1 Taibaiella helva
GTGGCCAGGTATATGGCGGCATCACGGGCATGAAAGCGGGGAGCAGGTTCATACTGCTTGTAAGAGCTTTCATGTTCTTCATCTACCACAATGTAAGCCAATTGCCGGTAAGGTAACCACAAGGCTGATCTGGGACCCAGCATGACCTTGTATGTGCCTTTTTTTACCTTGTTCCAGATTTCTATCCGTTCATTGTTGCTAAACCTGGAGTGATATACGCCAAGCTCTTCACCGAAATAGGCTTTGAGCCGGCTCACCACCTGGGTGGTCAGTGCTATTTCCGGCAGGAGGTAAAGCGCTTGTTTGCCTGATGCAATCGCTTCTTTGATGAGCTGTATGTATATCATCGTTTTGCCACTGCCTGTAACGCCCTTTAATAGCGTGACCTGGTGTTTGTCTGCGGCGCTTTTAACAGCGGTTAAAGCCTCGTTTTGTGCCGGCGTGAGGGTGTATGTCTGTTGCGTGGATGAAGTGCCATATACAAGCCTGTCAATGACTTCTTCGCTTAGCTGTAAGACGCCCTTCTGCACCAGCCCCTGTAAGCTTCCCTGTGTGGCCTGTGATTGCTTCAGCAATGCCGGGGCTTCTACCGGTTTGCCTGCCTGGATCAGTTGCATGAGTACAGCTTGTTGCTTAGGCGCTTTATTCAGTTCGTTAAAGATCTGCTCCAGCCGGGTTTCGTCCTGATAGTCGGGGTGCAGGCTGACCACTTGCCGGATCTTGGCCTTGTACTTTTCCTCCAGTACCTCGGTCAGGAAGGCCACATCAAGTTCAAGCAGTTCGTTCACAGCACGCGTGGGATTCTTGTTTTCGAGCAACAGTCTCACTTCCTGCAGGCTAAGTTGCAGGCGAAGGTGCAGCGCTTCGGCCAGGATGAAAGCGTCATCACTGAGCTGCAAGGGCGGTTCAGCTATTGCCGTGTTCCAATGCAGGAGCGATTCGCTCATGAGCTTGAGGTGGGCGGGTAACGCGGCAGCCATTACCTCGCCGATACTGCATAGATAGTAAGCACTGATCCACTCCCAGAATCGGAGCTGAATGGATGATACTACCGGTTCCTTGTCGATGAGGTTGCGGATTGGCTTTATTTGAAACGCTTCCGGTTTACGATCGTGCAGGGCAAGTACAATGCCGGCGTAGTATTTATTACGTCCGAGGCTCACTTCTACACGCATGCCCGGCTGCACTTTGCCTTGCAGCGGGACAGGAATGCCATAAGTGAGCGGCCTGGGCAGGTTTAGGGGTAATATGATGTCGGCAAATAGCAAGATAGTATGCGGTTAGGCTTTGCAAGATAAGGCAATTGGCCGGGGTTTTAAAAAACGGCAAAACGCAAGCTGTTTGGCAGCTTGCGTTTTGGTATCAATAAGTTTTGGCTTAATGAAGTATGTTTATTTTGCGAGGAAATCCTTCACTTTGTCTTTGTGGATGATCTGCTCTTTGAAAGAGTAAGCGCCGGTTTTTGGGCTGCGAATGGTCTTAATCACTTTGGTGAAGTTTTTCGCGTCCAAATTAGCTTTAGGATCTTTCTTAATCGCCGTTTTTGCTGCTTTTGCCATGGTAAAATGTTTTATGAATGCAAACCTGCCGGTAAGGAAGGTTTATTTAATTTCTTTATGAACAGTAGTTTTTTTCAGAACGGGATTGTATTTCTTCAGCTCAATACGCTCCGGGGTGTTCTTTTTGTTTTTGGTAGTGACATAACGGCTCGTGCCGGGCATTCCGCTAGTTTTATGCTCGGTACATTCCAAAATCACCTGAACGCGGTTTCCTTTCTTAGCCATTTCGGGTATTTATTAAGATATAATGATTGAATTAAATTGCGACACCTTGTGCACGCATTTCTTTTACTACGCTAAACAAGCCTTTTTTATTGATGGTACGGATAGCATCAGAAGATACTTTCATCGTAATCCAACGGTCTTCCTCTACCAGGAAAAAGCGTTTAACCTGCAAATTGGGTAAAAAACGACGTTTTGATTTTTTATTAGAAAAACAGACTTTATGACCTGAAATGGGTTTTTTGCCGGTTACCTGACATACACGTGCCATGACTTAATTTTTTTTGGACTGCAAAGGTGCTTCTTTTTTTAGAAACAACAAAATTATTTTGAAATAATTTTCCGGAAAGGATACTATTCGTCCTTTCCTTAAGCGTAAGAGCCGCAAAGGTAATGATTCTGTGCTGAAAACCCGAATGATCAACTCGCTGTTCTGGTTTTATTGATGAAAATATATTTTTGACATGTACACTAATTAGTTCTAATTTTGAACTTATAGACGTTTGAACCTAAACCATTTATAACCAATTTAACTCCTATTTAATGAAAAAGTATATGTACTTGATGAGTCTTATTCAGGCGCTTGTGTTTATTGCCCTGGCTGGCCCCGTAGCCGGGCAGCAACAGGGTAGCAATTCCATGGATGCCTTTGTGGCCAGGGAAATGAAACGGACGCCATTCAAAGTTGTCCATGATATGTGGTCGCCGGCCAGCCGCATAGATTTGCCTGCTACCGAAGCGTACGTACGATCGGCGGAAAACCTGGAACTTAATGTCGATCAGCTTTTGGCATTCGGGCAAAGACCGGAAAAGGGCATTCGTTTGGTCGTCCCCTATGGCACAAACCATTTGGAAATAGACCTGGTCGCCTTTGATATTTTAGCCGAAGGATTCCAGGTGGCCACGATAGCTAATGGCACCGTACTTCCTGTAACGGTGCCCACGGGAAAGCATTACCGGGGAGTGGTGGCCGGCGTACCCGGATCATTGGCGGCTTTTTCTTTTTTTAACGACCGCGTATACGGTGTCTTTTCTATACCGGGAGTAGGTAATTTTAACCTGGTGCGGAATACGCTTATAGCAGATGACATGAGGCAATATCTGCTGTACAACGATAAGGATTTGCTGGCACCACCGAGTATAGCGGGCTGTGCCACAGACAAATTACCTCAGATAGAAAGCCTGACAAATGGCGCAGAAAGCAGAAATACCTATGACAATTGCCGGGATGTGGAAGTATACTTGCTCGCAGATTATGCCACTTACCTGGATGCCGGTAGTAGTGTATCAACAGTGGTTGCTTATCTCACGGCCGTATTTAATTCTGTAGCCACCATATATCGAAATGAAGGTATCTATACCTCCATTAAGCAGATAAACGTAAACACAACTTCGGATGTGTACCAAACATTAGCTATAGATTCGTATACTTTCCTGATTACCTTTGGTGCGGCTACAACCAATAACCTTTTTGGCGCCGATTTAGCCCATTTAATTTCTACCCGTTCTGGTAACATGGGCGGAATAGCATGGTTAAATACACTTTGCAGCCCTTATAATGCAGCTCAGGGTTCAGGACCTTATGCCTTCTCTAATATTGACGATAATGGCATTGTTGTTAATTTTCCTACGTTTAGCTGGAATGTAGAGGTTATTGCTCATGAAATGGGTCATAACCTGGGTTCTCCGCATACACACAACTGTAGCTGGCCGGGTGGAGCTATAGACGGCTGTGTTACATTGGAGGGAAGCTGTGCCATGCCTGTTCCTCAATATCCGGTGGATGGTGGTACTATTATGAGTTATTGTCATCTGGTCAATGGTGTGGGCATCAATTTCAGCAATGGTTTTGGCCCCTTGCCCGGTAATGTGATTCGTAATAAAGTCAATACTTCCAGTTGTGTGGCCATGTATGCGCCCGATACGGCATTGGCTATTGCCGATTCCGTGTTGACCGCCAATAGGGAATGCACCAATGCTGCCGGGATAACCACTTACTGGTATGATAATAATAATGCGATAAAATCTGATGACCGGGTTGTCTTGAAAATTGTTAAGGGTACAAATGATATTGGCGACCTGGATGATGTGGACTTCGAAGTGGTCACCGCCACGACTGCTAATTACGGAAACGGAAGCGGTACGGTGGTCGATTTTCCGGCAGGGGTAGCCGTGAGTGCTAATAATGTGGCGATGAGTCGCTACTGGTACGTAACACCGGTTGACCAACCACAGAGTGCAGTAGAAGTGCGTTTCCCCTTTACTGACCAGGATATTCTTGATATTTCAGGTAACATTTCCAGTACTACTGACTTTTCTGACCTGTTGTTTTATAAATTTGACGGAGCGGTAGATCCGGATCCTACTAATGGTTTTTCTGGCGCTACTACAGCTAACACACATGTACTTACTTACACATCGGGTGCTCCTTCAACAACTTCATGGGCACACACAACTTCAGGCAATACCCGCTTTGCCAGATTTCTAGTAGATAATTTTTCTGGGGGCGGGGGATTTTCTACCACTAATGTACCCTTGCCGTTGGAGTGGTTAAGCTTCAGGGGCATCGTTAGGGAGCGCAATGTATGGCTGAACTGGGAAATAGAGACTTCGGAATCAATACAAGAGTTTATGGTAGCCCATTCGCCTGATGGTAGTCACTATACGGATTTTGCAGTACTTAGGGCTAAGGACAAGGCCGATGCTTTGTACGAGGTGCATCACCGTCAGCCGGTACAGGGCAATAACTATTATCGCTTAAGCTATCGTACGATAGATGGTAAGCAGGTGGTAGCCGGCTTTACCCAGGTTAATCTCCATGGGCAAAGCAACATCAGCATTTATCCTAATCCTGCTCAGGAAGTGATCTATATCAACATGGGTGGATACGGCAATGGGGCTATCAGGATATTGGATATTCAGGGCAGAATAGTTTATCAGCAAAATGGTACTAACGGCTTGGTGAAAATTAATGCCCGGGACCTGGCCCCAGGCACTTATCTGGTGCAGGTGGTAAATGGTAAGGATGTGGTAAACAGGAAGGTACTGATACAATAGGAATAATCTCTAAATAAACGTGAGGGTGGTTTTGTGGCGAAAGTCACCACCACCCTCACGTTTCTAGCCGACCGAAACACAAGGTATGTTGTCCTCAGATCGGAGGTGCATGACTGCGCTTTTTACCAGCCAATAGCAGTTGGCCCTGATTTACGCTTGTGCTGTGTAAATGAGTTGGTCCATATCGGTTATGCCAATGCCTGACTCACAGTGGAAACCTTCTCCATACTGTGTGCCAATACGATGACCTAGCAGCCTTGCCCGACTTTCTATTTTTTCCAGGTAGGCCGGGTCTGAAATGTAGGTAGTGGGTTCATCTGGTGCTGCTTCATTAAAGAACTGTGTTTGGAAGCAGGCTATGGCCCGCATTTTAAGGTCGAAACTCTGGCTGATGTCCACAATAAAATCAGGTTCTGTAAACCTGTCCTGGATGTAATGAAATACCTTTGCAGGACGCCAGGCAACCTGGGCTTCACCTTCCCAGGTAGTCTCAATCTTGCGCAGGCCGCTTAAAAAGCAGGCATCTGCAATCAGTTTACCAGCTCTGCCGTGGTCCGGATGGCGGTCGGCCAATGCATTGGCCAGTACCACATCAGGCCGGTAATGTCTGATATAGGAAATCAGTTTGCGTTGGTTTTCTGCATTATGCTGAAAAAAGCCATCACCCAAATTCAGGTTATGCCGTACGGCTACTCCCATTAGCTTTGCCGAAGCTGCCGCTTCTTCATAGCGGCTTTGGGCAGTGCCTCGTGTACCTAGTTCCCCCTCGGTTAAATCGATGATACCAACCTCCTGTCCTTTATTGATGTGGTTGATTAATGTGCCGCTGCACCCTAGTTCTACATCGTCGGGGTGGGCACCTATAGCCATGATGTGCAATTTCATATCAGGTTTGATGTTGCTGTGCTGAAAATGCAAAGCTACTATATCAGGCAATAAACTGAAGGAAATATATGCATGCGCGGAAGGGGCTATTTTTTTTGCCCTATGCGTTGTTGCTGCAATTTGTACTGGTAATTATAATAATTTTTCGATTCAATTTCCTGAACGATCATTTCAATATCCTTATCTTTTCCGTAGGGATCGTACTGGTTTTTAAGGCTGTTGTCGAACAGCTGTGCAGCAGTCTGGTATATTCTCGCATTCAGCCCGCCTTTAAGGTCTTTGATGACGCTGTAGCAATCTTTCCCGGTTTCCCGGTTAATCAACTTGACCAGGATCTGCCCCTGAGATATAGAGAGGTCTTTAAGTTCGTTTTTGAATTTTGCATTCATTTCTTTTTCTACCCGTTTCAGGTAAGATTTACGGTCTTTCTTTTTTTGTAGGGCAGATGTTTCCTTGTCAACCTGTTCCAATACGTAAGCAGCAGTAACCGCATAGGGATAAACTTTGAATACATTATAACGAAGCCGCCTGATTTCTTCCCTTCTTTTGGGGTCCATAAACTGTCCGAAGACTTCTACTTCCGGAATGAAAATCATGCCGTATAGCTGTCCCTGATCCGCTATTGCACCCAATAAAATAGTGTCATGCTGCTGCTGCGCTGTAGCGAACAAGGGCATACTTAAAAAATAGGTAGCTAACATATATCGTATCAGAGACCGGATTTTCATTACTTTTTATCGAAACGTATTTAAATAAAGTTCCGAATTTTAGGGTACATTCAGCTGAATAGAACGGTTTTTTTTAAAGAGGTTTAAAATAAAGCGCTTGTAGGGATTATTTATTGCAAGAATTGCCGAAATTGTCGGTTTTTAGCAAATATTTGTCGATCATGGTATATAATTTAAGTGAGGGACAATCTATTGTTACCCAATGGATGAGCGAGATCAGGGATGTAGATATCCAACAGGATCGCATGCGTTTCCGGCGAAACCTGGAGCGTATAGCGGAAGTAGCAGCACTTGAAATCAGTAAAGAGCTTGCGTATAAGGAGCAAACCATAGTGACACCAATGGGGGAGAAACCAGGTAATGTGCTGGCAGCATATCCGGTGCTCACCACGATCTTACGGGCTGGCGTGCCTATGCATCAGGGTTTGCTTCATGTGTTTGATAAGGCAGATTGTGGATTTGTAGCCGCCTTCAGGAAGCACCATCGGGATGGCAGTTTTGAGATCTCGGCTGAGTATTTTACCTGCCCGCCGTTAGCGGGCAGGGTGCTGATCCTGGCCGATCCTATGCTCGCTACCGGGGCGTCGTTGGTGGTAGCCTTAAAAGGCCTGATGAATTATGGCCGGCCGGCGCGGATACATATTGTTACTGCCATTGCCTGTACGCAAGGGATTGATTATGTGTTGCGTCATTTTCCTGATGTGGATATTTGGGTAGGGGATGTAGACGAAGAGCTTACGGCAAAGGGGTATATTGTACCTGGGCTGGGTGATGCGGGTGATTTGGCTTATGGCAGCAAGGAGCAAGACTGAACCGATACCGGACGACTCAAAGTGCTTCAAACGGTAAAAAAGGAACAGATTTTGCCCAACCATAAAAAAAATATTGTTGTCTATTGTTTTATACTTAACATTGTGTTATTTTGTGCGACATTCGTATTAAAAACCTGGGAATTTAGAAAAATACTCTTATGAAAAAACTCATACTCGGCACTATTGCGTTGGCTAGTTCGGTAATGACAGGGTGGGCACAAGACGTGCATTTTACACAATATTTTGCCTCTCCCTTGACGCTTAACCCCGCACATACCGGGTTGACCCAAAATGATTGGCGGGCTTCAGCCAACTTTCGTTCACAATGGTATACCGTATCCGATAATCCATATATGAGTGCAACGGCAGCCTTTGATATGCCCTTGCTGAGGGGTAAATTGCCTGAGGGTGATGCCTTAGGCGTTGGGTTGGTGGCGTTATTAGACCGGTCAGGCACTGGTGGCCTGCAAAACTTTACAGCGGGCTTATCTGTGGCTTACCATAAAGCATTTGGTGCGGATAAGCAGCATTTGCTATCCCTTGGTGTACAAGGTTATTTGGTGCAAAAGAGCATTCGATTTGAAAAGTTGATATTTGGGGATCAATTTAATCCCTCGATGCCTGAAGGATATTTAGAGCCGGTATCGGCTGAAAGTTTTGGTAATGCTGATTTGACCTACCCTGATTTTAATCTCGGTCTGATGTATTCCGGCCGGGTGGCCGAAAAGGCAACGATGTATGCCGGTTTTGGATATTATCATTTAACCCAACCTGAAGAACGGTTTTTAACAAGCGGTACGGCACAAAAAATTAACGCGCGTTATTCAGCATATTTGGGTGGATCTTTCGAGATGAATGAGAATACGGTAATGTATTTAAGTTCCATGTACCAAAAGCAAGGACCTGCGTCAGAATTCCTGGTAGGCGGGGCTGTGGGTTTCATTATGAACCCCGGACATGATGAATATACCCAGAATACGATATTTTATTTAGGTGCATGGTATCGTTATGGTGATGCAATTGCACCCTACATAGGATTTGAATGGTCCAGGATGAAGATTGGGTTTAGCTATGATGTTACTTTGTCCAGTGCGCATAATATGACCGGCGGACAAGGGGCCTATGAGCTTTCTGTGATTTATAACGGGGTAATCAATAAAGTAGTAAG
>JBEBUO010000104.1:0-8403 GCA_040393285.1 Taibaiella helva
GTACGTTATATTTCTTTAAAAGCTCTTTTGCCTGATATTCGTGAAGATTCATTTTCAAAAAATTTTTGCGAAGATAGTGCATAATTCAAAAAATTTGAATTTTTTCGCAATTCATAGCCTTATATAACGGTATTTTTGCGGCTACACCAACTTTTCATAATGATATTAATAATTATCAGCATTGTACTCCTTGTACTTTACGGTATACTACTATTACTTTATGCTTATGGTTGGTGGACGCAAAAAGCACCGGCAGAAGCTACCGGCCTGTTTACCAAGGAATCAGTAACCGTAATCATCCCCGCCCGAAATGAGGCGGATAATATCCAGGCCTGCATCCGGTCCATTCTTCTTAACGACTTCCCGGAAGAACAATTGGAGCTTATCGTAATCAATGATTGTTCTACGGATGACACGGCGGAATTGGCCATTGAGGCACTCGGCGACAGGGGCCGGGTACTGCAACTGGAAGATTACCTGAAACCGGAACAGCGGCTCAATGCCTATAAGAAAAAAGCCCTTGAACTGGCCATTGGCCAAGCAAAAGGGAGCTGGATTGTGACCACTGATGCCGATTGCGTCGTTTCGCCCCAATGGTTACGCCACATTATTCCCACAGCATCAAATAAAGTTACCCAATTGGTAGCAGCTCCCGTATCCTTCATTCCTTATAAAAAACGCAAAAACTGTCTGTACTACTTTCAGTCCTTAGACTTTATGACCATGCAGGGCATTACAGCCGCTTCTGCCCGCTTGCGATTAGGCAACATGTGCAACGGAGCCAACCTCGCTTTCCGGAAGTCTGCATTTGAATCCGTAGGCGGCTATCAGGGCATAGACCATATCGCATCTGGCGACGATATGCTACTGATGGCTAAAATACAAAGAAAATTCCCGGACGGCATCGTGTACCTCAAGCACCGGGACGCCATAGTACATACACCGGTGCAGGCCAGCTGGAGCGATTTTCTAAACCAGCGCATCAGGTGGTCCTCAAAAGCAGGCCAGTATCAGGAAAAAAGACTGACAATCATCCTTACCCTTGTATATTTCTTTAACCTGATCTTTATACCGTTGTTGATCGCAGGTATCTTTCAGTCTCGCTTTTTGTGGATAGCCTTATACTTACTCCTGGTAAAAATAGCTATAGAACTGTTCCTCCTGATTCCTGTAGCCAGGTTTTATAACAAAACAAAAGAACTATTTTTGTTTCCGCTATTGCAGCCGGCACACATTATATATATCGTTTCGGCCGGATTTTTAGGTAAATTTGGTCATTATAAGTGGAAAGGCAGAATCGTCAAATAACCAGTAACCGATACTTTTTTATCATTATAAAAACAGCGACTTATGGGTAAAGTTATCTTTTCCGTTTTATTGATCCTGGTATTGGGTGTAACAGGTTATACCTACTGGTACTATTACAATGTGTACGATGAAGGTAGAAAAGAAGGTATCCTATACAGCTTTTCGAGAAAGGGAAATGTATTTAAAACCTACGAAGGCGTGATCCTCCAACCCGGCTTACGCCCGGCGAAAACCGGCGGTCTTAATACCAATGAATTTCACTTTTCCGTGGCCGATGAGCAAATTGCCGACTCGCTGAGTAAACTTGCGGGCATGCAACTGGAATTACATTATGTGCGCTATCGTAAAAGTCTCCCCTGGCGTGGCGATAACTACAACACAGAAAACAAAGAGAACGGCCAATACATCATTGACCGCATTGAGTCGGTGAAACAACCCGAAAACCTGTACAATAATTTTTAACTGGTCTGTACCTATCACATGGCGATCAGGGTTCATCATCACGAGCCAGTCCGGTGAAACTTTTAAACAAATGAAGAAAGACTTATATAGTGCATTCCCTCCCGCTACCACCTCTGATTGGAAAAGCCGGTTGGAAAAAGACCTGAAAGGAATCAGTTTTGATGCCTTAAGCAGCCCTAATCGCGATGGCATTAACATACATCCATTCTATCATATAGACCAGGCAACTGCCGGATATACTGTTTTCAACAGCACCGACTGGGATATTATCGGAAAGATTGTAGTAAAGGACGAAGCCACAGCAAATCAACAGGCACTTAAGGAGTTGAACGGAGGCGCCAGCGGACTCCATTTTGTATTTACCGGAACAGTAAATTTCGAACTCCTCTTACAAGATATTTCTCTTCCCCATATTTTTCTTCATTTAACTTTTCTCTCCGATGAAGCACAATTGGGTATGGATTGGCAGCATTTTTTGAAAGCGCGAGGTATCCGTCCTGACACCCTGAATTTCATTATTACTGCCGATTACCTGCTACCGCTGCTTACCGGAAATGGCCGGTCAGATTCCCAAAGTTCGCTGAGCCTGGCCAGAGACACCGCAACCCTAAGCTTAGATGCCAGCATCTACCAGCAGGCAGGTGCCACAGCTGCTTACGAAACAGGTTGCGCCCTGGCACAGCTCAATGAATATTTGCATGCCTTACAGGAGACACCTTGCAGGAGGGTCAGTATTACAGTGGCGGTGGATACACAGTTCTTCGAGCAGATTGCCAAACTCCGTTCCTTACGCAAGACCGTTACTTTTTTATTGCAACAATATAACTGGACGGCCGATATCCGTATTGAGGCGGAGGCCAGTAATATCTATCGCGCGCCGGTAGATGTTTATAGTAATCTTTTGAGAGATACTATCGCCGGAATGGCGGCAGTGCTTGGAGGTTGTGACAGCTTGTATATACCACCATTTGACCAAAACAAACTTGAACCTAACGACTTTAGCCGAAGGCTGAGTCGCAACCAGCAACTGATCTTCAAAGAAGAAAGCTACCTGAATAAAGTGGCAGACTGCGGTGCTGGCTCGTACTATATCGAAACACTCACCCGGGAACTGGAAGACCGCTCCTGGAAGGTTTTTCAGGAAATAGAAAAAGCCGGCGGCTTTATCGCATGCTGTGAAAAAGGCTTCATTCAGGAGCACATAAAGCGACAAGCCGAGACATTGATAGCCGCTTATCAAGCGGGCGAAAAAATACTTGTTGGCGTCAACAAGTATCCCGACAGTAATGATATGCCGAATGTAAAGCCTAAGGCTAACTACGGCGGCCAACTTCAACCGCTTAACCTGGCTACGACCATAACCATTACTGCATAACTTTTTTTTGCATTTTTTGAGTTTATCAGCAACAACCATGCGTAAAGATTTTTCGACCCTTCCTTATACAAATGAGCCAATAGTGCCACCCGCATCACAGTCCGATGGCTGGCTAACAGCAGAGGGCATTGTACTAAAGCCGGTTTATACGGTCGCCGATATTAAAGAGGTAGAACACCTGCATTTTGCCGCAGGTATAGCCCCCTATTTGCGCGGCCCATACAGCAGTATGTACGTGCAGAAGCCCTGGACCATCAGGCAATATGCCGGATTTAGTACAGCAGAAGAAAGCAATGCTTTTTACAGAAGAAATTTGGCAGCCGGCCAGAAGGGCCTATCCGTAGCCTTTGACCTGGCTACCCACCGCGGGTATGACAGTGACCATGAACGTGTGGTGGGCGACGTAGGAAAAGCAGGCGTGGCCATTGATTCGATACTGGACATGAAGATCCTGTTCGACCAGATTCCACTGGATGAAATGAGTGTATCCATGACCATGAATGGTGCCGTTTTACCCATATTGGCATTTTATATTGTGGCAGCAGAGGAGCAAGGTGTAGCCATGGAAAAGCTAAGTGGCACCATTCAAAATGATATCCTAAAAGAGTTCATGGTACGCAATACCTACGTGTATCCGCCGGAACATTCCATGAAAATCATTGCCGATATTTTTGCATTCACCTCCCAGCACATGCCGAAATTCAACTCTATTTCCATCAGTGGCTACCATATGCAGGAAGCAGGCGCCACGGCAGATATTGAGTTGGCCTACACCCTAGCTGATGGCATGGAATATATTCGAACAGGTATTCGTGCAGGCCTTAAAATAGATGATTTTGCACCTCGGCTCTCCTTCTTCTGGGCGGTCGGCATGAATCATTTTATGGAAATTGCCAAAATGCGTGCCGCCAGGTTATTATGGGCTAAAATAGTACAGCAGTTTAATCCTGAGAACGAAAAAAGTATGGCTTTGCGCACACACTGCCAAACCAGCGGCTGGAGCCTTACCGAACAAGACCCGTTCAACAACGTGACCCGAACAGCAATAGAAGCCCTGGCCGCAGCGATGGGCCATACCCAAAGTCTACATACTAATGCGCTGGATGAAGCCATTGCCCTGCCTACGGATTTCAGTGCACGCATTGCCCGGAACACACAGATTATTTTACAGCAGGAGACCGACATCTGCCGCACGGTTGACCCCTGGGGCGGCTCCTGGTACATAGAGTCATTGACAAAGGAAATTGCGGATAAGGCCTGGGCCCTGATAGAGGAAGTAGCGCAATTGGGAGGCATGGCCAAAGCCATAGAAACAGGTGTACCCAAGATGCGGATAGAAGAAGCTGCCGCGCGCAAGCAAGCCCGGATTGACAGTGGCAAGGATATTATTGTAGGCGTAAACAATTATACCACCCAGGAACCTTCAGACATAGAGATACTGGATGTGGATAATGCACGAGTAAGGGAGCAACAACTGACACGTCTCCAGACTTTAAAAGCCAACCGGGACGCTGACAAGGTACAGCAATGCCTGGATGCATTAACGGAAGCGGCCGCCAGCGGCAAGGGCAACCTGCTCGCCCTGAGTATTGACGCCGCCAGAGCAAGAGCCACGCTCGGGGAAATTTCCCTGGCCATGGAGCAAGTTTTCGGTCGGTACCAGGCCCGCATTCGAAGTATAGCCGGTGTCTATTCAAAAGAAATAGCTATGGACAAAAATTTTGAGCAAGCGCGCCACCTGGCCGATACTTTTGCCGAGCAGGAAGGCCGCCGGCCACGCATTATGGTGGCCAAGATGGGACAGGACGGGCACGACCGTGGCGCCAAGGTAATTGCCACCAGCTTTGCTGACCTGGGCTTTGACGTAGACATCGGGCCGCTGTTTCAAACCCCTGCTGAAGCAGCCAAGCAGGCAGTAGAAAACGATGTACATATTCTAGGTGTGTCCAGTCTGGCGGCGGGGCATAAGACCCTGGTACCACAGGTGATCGAAGAATTGAGGAAATATGGTCGCGAAGATATTATGGTCGTTGCCGGAGGTGTGATACCACAGCAGGATTATGATTTCCTGTTTAATGCAGGCGTAAGTTTTGTATTCGGGCCGGGAACAATTATAGCGAAAAGTGCTATTGATATCTTAAATAAGCTGATGACAAGAACCTAATCTCCTTACTTCCGAAATAAGTCCTGAACCGTTATTTCAATCCCATAACCCATGAATTTTTACACGCGAAAACTAGTTAAGCCAGAAGACCTCAACTCAAACAATACTTTGTTTGGCGGCACCTTGCTGCGCTGGATCGACGAAGAATCAGCCATCTATACCCTCATTCAATTAGGCACACACCGTTGTGTAACCAAGTTTATGTCGGAAATTAATTTCATTAATTCTGCACGTCAAGGCGATATTGTAGAATTGGGGATCAAGGCCACTACATTTGGCCGCACATCATTAACCCTGGCCTGCGAGGTACGTAATAAAATCACCCAAAAAGTGATCCTCACCATCGACAAAATTGTATATGTGAGTGTGGATGAAAACGGACTCCCTACACCTCACGGAAAAACCGAGATCAACTATACTGACGAAAGATTAAGAGAAGAATAAACGCCAAACACCTTTAACCCGCCTTACTCTTGCGCAAGGAAATTTCCATATCAGCTTATTTAGATGGTTTACACAAGGGAGACATTGCCCTGCTTAGCCGTGCCATAACACTAATTGAATCCAAGAAGGCGGTGCATCAGGATCAGGCCGTACAACTTATTGATGCCGTACTTCCTTACACAGGAAATTCGGTACGCATAGGTATTACCGGCGTACCTGGTGTGGGTAAAAGTACCTTTATCGAATCTTTCGGCATGCATTTGATTCAACAAGGAAAAAAGGTAGCCGTATTGGCCATCGACCCTTCCAGCAATATCAGCAAAGGCAGTATTCTTGGGGATAAGACGCGCATGGAAAAACTGTCTGTACATCCGCGTGCTTTCATTCGACCCTCAGCAGCCTCGGGCAGCCTGGGAGGGATAACCTATAAAACCAGAGAAGCCAGCCTGCTCTGCGAAGCCGCCGGTTTTGACACCATCATTATAGAGACCGTAGGCGTGGGACAAAGTGAAACAGAGGTCAGTCACATCTGTGACTTCTTTTTACTGCTGATGCTGGCTGGCGCAGGCGATGAATTACAAGGCATTAAAAGAGGCATCATGGAAATGGCTGATGGCCTCATCATTACCAAAGCTGACGGACAGAATTTAGACAAAGCTAAAGCCGCCCGGACGGAGTATGCAAGAGCGCTTCACTTTATGCCACCTCATCCGTCCGGTTGGCATCCGGAGGTAAAGATTTGCTCGGCATATGACAATCAGGGCATAGAAGAGGCTTGGGACATGATGCAAAAATATGTACGGCATCAAACTGCCAATGGTTTTTTTAGCAGTAAACGCCAACAACAAAATTTACTCACCTTTAGGCAGTTACTACAAGAACAATTGCATCTTGCTTTACTAAAAAAAGAAGGATTAAAAGACCTGATCAAGGAACTGGAGCAGCAGGTCAACAAGCAACAAATAAGTCCGTACAGCGCCGTGAAGAAAATCGCTTTAACACTCTAAGCTTCTTTTCTCAGGCGCGCCACCGGGATTTCCAGTTGCTCCCGGTATTTGGCTACTGTTCTGCGCGCTACTATGTATCCGCTATCTGCCAGCAACTCCATCAACCGCTCATCCGAATGAGGTTTTTGTTTATCCTCTTCGGCAATCAGATCCATAAGAATACGTTTTACCTCTCGGGTTGACACCTCTTCGCCGCTATCTGTTACAATGGCCTCTGAAAAGAAATACTTCAACAAATATGTGCCATATTCGGTTTGTACATACTTACTATTGGCTACGCGCGATACCGTAGAAATATCCATGGCCACGCGGTCAGCAATATCTTTAAGGATCATAGGCTTCAGCGTAGTGTCATCGCCGGTCAGGAAGAATTCTTCCTGGTATTTCATAATGGCATTCATGGTCACCAGGAGCGTATGCTGTCTTTGCTTGATGGCATCAATAAACCATTTTGCCGAATCTATTTTTTGCTTGATAAAGGACAGCGCTTCACGTTGTGTTTTGTTCTTTTTCTGACCCGAATCATAAGTTTTCAACATATCCCTGTACCCTTCTGAAATACGAAGTTCAGGCGCATTCCGGGCATTTAACGTAAGTTCGAGAACGCCGTTATTATTGTACACAAAAAAATCCGGAATAATGTACGCACCGATCTTATTACCTTCGGAAAAGGCAAGGCCGGGTTTGGGTGTAAGCTTCAAAATAACCTGGATTGCATCTCTGAACTGCTGTTCATCAATTTTCATCCGCTGCTTTATTTTATCATAATGCTTGCGGGTAAATTCGTCAAAGTAGTCCTGAAGAATAATGGTCGCATATTTAACGGCATCACTTCGGTCCACGATCCGGGCTAACTGCAACAGCAAGCATTCCTGCAAGTCCTTTGCCGCTATGCCAGGTGGATCAAATTCCTGAATACGACGCACCAGTGCCCTTACCTCTGCTTCGTCGGCAACCAGGTTCCGGTTAAACGCCAGGTCGTCAGCAATAGCTTCTGCACTTCGACGCAGATAGCCATCATCATCAATACTGCCTATGATCTGTTCCGCTATTATTTGTCGTTGATCATCCAGCTCCAGCATGCCCAGCTGGGTATTCAGATAATCAGAAAATGTGGTTTCCACCCTCACCGGTATGGTTCTGGGCTCATCGTCATCATGATAGGCTTCATTCAGGTGGTAATCACCTTGTGCGTCATGTTCATCCCTCAGGTAGTCACTTACATCAATCAGCTCTTCGTCGTGGTCCGAACGCGACTCTTCATCGGGAACGGGCTGATCCTCCCGTTCAAATTCATTTAAGCCGTAAGGATCATCTTCGGCATCTGCGCCCACGTCAAGTGCCGGATTGCTTTCCAGCTCATCTTTAATACGCTCTTCCAGATGGGCAGTAGGCACCTGCAACAATTTCATGAGTTGAATTTGTTGGGGTGATAGCTTCTGAATTAACTTTTGCGACTGGGTTTGGCGTAACATCTAAAAATAAAAAGAGCTACGAAGTTACTTCTTCGTAGCCAATTTTAACGACCCAAAACATAAATATTGCTAAACTTTCAGCTTTTCTTCTATCAGGTAATTATTACGCTCCGGCGCATTCCTCACCACCAATTCTGCTATGAAGCCGGTAAGAAAGAACATGGTACC
>JBEBUO010000105.1:0-8363 GCA_040393285.1 Taibaiella helva
CCTCCGGTAGGGACGGTGTACCAGAGTAAGTTGGTGCCGTTTGCCGTAAGGGGCACAGGTGTTTGCCCCACACAATAAACTAAAGGTGATACTACAGTGGGTGGGTCTATAGCATTGGTTTTGACCAATAATACAGAATCTATAGCTTCCAGGGAAGGTCCGGAACAAGGGCTGAAGCTGGCCTTCACATAAAACTGCGTGGAGACCCCGCTCACGCAAACATTGGGGAAGCTTACATTAAGTGTGCCCGGAGCGCCCGGTACAGGATTGCCGTTGGCGACCACCGATCCTGAGGCATCGAGCAGCTGAACATTGTTGAGCAAAGAAGGTCCATTGGGAACGAAGCGCCAGGCCTCACTCGTAGATGTAGTGGTAACCCAGTTGGTCCCGTTTCGGCCGGGAGCAGCCACAGCCTGGTTTCGCGCGGCATTTTGAACCCCTATTACCGCATTTCCCTGGTTCCAAACGGTACACAAAGGCTTTTTCTCTACGTACATTTCTATCACATTCGTATTCTCGTAGAGTACACATTGGAAAGTAGAAGTGAGGTTACCGCAGGTTTCTGCGGGGTTAGAAAACTGGCCTATATTACGCCAGTTGATAATTAGTTTACGACAGGGGGCCTGTCCTTCCATTTTCCATTCTATACCATGGTTAGGTGTAGGCAGGCTTGGGTTAATATCATGAAATAACGCAAAAATGCCATTCCTGGGGTAAGATTGAAAGGTCTCGGGGAGGCCGGGGGTAACGGGGCCGAATACACCCCAGGGATCCTGCTCCATGGAAAAATGACTAAAAGTATAGGCATAAGGCGTGTGGAACGACATGGTGCCGTTAGCGCCTACAACTAACTGGGTATATTGTCCTCCGTAAAAGCAAAACGTAAAAGGCAGGTTAATAATACCGGAATACACATCGTCCTGGTCAACGATTATAGGGGTAGCTCCCGGTAGTTGAAAGGGATAATGTGCGTTATAGTCGGCTGAGGTGACGATATAGGCATTAGGTCCGTCAACCGTTTGCCGCATATCCGGAATGACTGCGGTAAGTGTGGTACATGCCGGACCGGATGTGCAGGGAAAATTAATCTGTGGGGCTCCGTTGATGTTTACCTCAGGACAGGATGCAGATTGTGCCTGGAGCTTGGAAGATAGCAATAAAAAAGCCAGTCCGCCCAGGATGCTTGCGTAAATTAGTTTCATGTACTTTACAAAAGTTACAGTTGGTCTTGTAGCATGTACAAGTACCGGTTATGGATGAAAACTTTACTCAAGGAATCACAGGCAAGAGACTCCAACTCCGGTGTTGCCGGAGTTTATGTTAGGTTGACATGAGATGGGGGGATAGACCAGCTTAAATAAGTGATAAAAATTTCAAATAAATAATTATTTCTAATCTTTACCGTATTTATTCTTACTTGGTTGCAATATAGCAAAAGTAAAAGATCTTGTTGCAAGAAATTGTTAAACTAGGACAAATGCGCATTGCAGGTATAATAATATGATATAAATAATATGCAGGGAAAAAATCAAAGCGTGTGTAGTAGCGCGATTGCTTCTGCTATGTTCATTTCCCGCTGTTCTCCGGTCTCCATATTTTTTATATTTATTAACTCCCGGCTTAGTTCCGTACTACCGATGATGCCCACATATGGAACATTGCGTTTGTCGGCATATTTCATTTGCTTGTCAAATTTTGCTTTATCAGCATAATATTCTGCCGCTATCCCTGCTTGTCTTAATTTATTGAGATATTGGAAAATAAGGGGTTCTGCTTCCGGGTCAATTTGAACAAAGAGTATTTTAGTCGCTGATTTCAATGCATTCGGGAAAAGCTGTAAGGCTTCCATCACATCGTAAATTCTGTCGATGCCAAAAGAAATACCCACACCGGACATGCCTTTTAAGCCGAACAGACCCGTAAGGTCGTCATAACGGCCGCCGCCGCCGATACTGCCCATGAGTACCGCATCCGTACTTACTTCCACGATAAAACCGGTGTAATAGTTGAGGCCCCGTGCCAGTGTAAAATCAATGCGTACTTTGCTTTCCCATTCTTCTTGATATAGCTGCCGATGGTAATCAAGGATGGCTTTTAATTCAGTAATTCCCTGTAGCGCCAGGCTGCTGCCTTTCAATAGGGTTTCCAGTTGTTCCAGTTGCTCCTCATTACTGCCTGATATAGTTAGGTAAGCACTTATGAACTGAATCTGTTCATCTTCCAGTCCTCTTTGCGCCAATTCTCCGGCTACTTTTTCCCAGCCTATTTTATCCAGTTTGTCGATAGCAATCGTTATATCTGTTAAGTGATGGGAAGCACCACAGCATTCCGCCAGACCTGCCAGTATTTTACGGTTATTGACCTTAATACTGATGCCAGGCACCTGTAAATGCTGAAAAGCCTGCTGGTAAATGCATAAAAGCTCTGCCTCATGAAGCAGGGCCGTACTGCCCACCACATCCGCATCACACTGCCAGAATTCCCGATAGCGTCCCCGCTGAGGCCGGTCTGCCCGCCATACGGGTTGCATTTGATACCGCTTAAACGGAAACGCAAGTTCGTGTTGCCGCATAGCCACGTACCTGGCGAAAGGAATCGTCAAATCGTAACGAAGCGCCCGCTCCGTAAGTAATGTGGAACTTTTACCCGCCAATACCTGCTGGAAACCCGTCCTTGCCTTGTCCTGATTCTTAGGATCATTGAGACCATTGTTCAGTATTTTAAATATCAGACGGTCCCCTTCTTCCCCATATTTCCCCATGAGTGTATCTAATTGTTCCATGGAGGGTGTTTCCAGCGGTTGATATCCGTAGCGCTCAAACACCGATTTGATGGATTGGAGGATGTATTGCCGGCGTCGTACTTCAGCGGGACCGAAATCTCTTGTGCCCTGGGGAATGGAAGGTTTCATATGTAATAAATACGTTAGTTTTTGCAAAAAAGAAAAGCAGGGGAAAATTGGTCATCTAACCGATAATACCCGCGTGTTTGCGTATAATAGCCCGGCAGCCGTCGACCAGCAAATGGAATACAGGTTCGAATCCTGCCTCCGGGCCAAACCAGGGGTCGGTGACGGATCGGTGTTCACCAGGATACAACTCATCTAGAAAAAGTTGTGCCCGGCTGTTTTCACCTTGTTCGGCTGCTATTTCCTGTATCTGGGCCAATACGCTGGTGTCCATGGCATAGATCAAATCAAAGTCATGAAAATCGTCATGAGTGAACAGGCGTGCGCATTGGCTACTGATGTCAATTTGATGCTTTTGGCATGTTTTTTGGGCTGCCATATGAGGGGGTTCACCTATATGATAATCGCCCACAGCAGCAGAGCCAACCTCCCATCCGAGTTGATGTGTCTCTACCAAAGAAGTTAAAATACCTTCGGCCATTGGGGATCTGCAAATATTGCCAAGGCATACCATTAAAATGCGCACAGTGTTATATGATAATTAATACGGATCTGGATAAAAGTGCTGCAAATTTAATGAAATGAACGTCAATCCATGTGCCTTTATTTGTTTTATGCATGAAAGGTATCGAATAAATAATTGCCAATTATTCGCATGTTTGTATAAATCTGTTTAGTTTTGCACAACCGCTAACTGTTCGCTATGGCCACTCAAAGAATTCGTTTAGCTCCAAGGTGGGTGATTTTCCTTTTTGATGTAGGATGTTGCCTGATGGCTATGTTATTAGCCTACCTTTTACGGACCAATTTTAATTTTCAGTACCTCCAGACCTACCCGCTTGCTAAGATTTTTGCCGTCACCCTGGTCGTAAATGCATGTATTTTATATGCTTTTCGTACATATGCGGGTGTGATACGGTATACCTCGGTGGAGGATACGGGTAGAATTTTGTCTGTAAATCTTATCGTTTGTGCGATCCTCATCCTCATTGAAAATGTAAATCTTTCTATAGGGAAGGGCTATCCGATATTCCCGCTTTCCGTCGTTTTTATTTATTTTCTCTGCGTCAATTTCCTGCTCATCCTTTATCGTTTTACCATTCGTAAAGCTTTTGGATTCTTATTTAGCGTAAGGCGTAAATCCATTAAGGCTATACTCTATAATGCAGGTTATGAAGGGCTTTTGGCAAAGAAAATGATATCCGACAACCACCGTTCTGAAATCAAAATAACCGCCTTTATTGAGGACAATGAGAAACTGATCGGAAAAATTATTGAGACCACCCCCGTAGTCAGGGCCAACCGTGCTAATCTGGAGCGTTTGAAGAAAGAAGGTGCAGAATTACTGATTATCGCAGATCCCTTTATACGTAAGCAGCGGTTAAATGACCTGGTGGATCTTTGTTTTGAGCTTAATATGCGCATTCAGCAGGTGCCGTCGAGCGAAAAATGGATCAACAATACCCTGGAACCAGAGCAGTTAAAGAACGTCAACATCGAGCAGTTGCTGGAGCGGGATGTCATTAATATTCAAAATGATCAGGTAGGAAAAGAAATCAGAGGCAGAAAAGTATTGGTTACCGGTGCGGCCGGATCTATAGGTAGTGAGATTGTAAGGCAGGTGTTGCAATATAATCCCACCATTGTTATTGCCTGTGATGTGGCGGAGACCCCACTCCATGAGCTGCGCATTTCGCTGCCGGATAATGTAAAGATCAAAACGTTTATCGGTAATATTTGTGACCGGGTACGGATGGAGCAAATATTTGAAATTTATGCACCGGATATCGTTTACCATGCAGCTGCTTACAAGCACGTACCGCTGATGGAAGAACATCCGTCCACCGCTATTTTGAATAATGTATTAGGTACCCGGACCCTGGCAGAATTGTCTGTACAATACGGAGTCGACAAGTTTGTGATGGTGTCTACGGATAAGGCGGTTAATCCCACAAACGTCATGGGGGCCTCCAAGCGTATTTGCGAGATTTTTACCCAGTCTTACTATAAATTTCTTACCGGCTCCGGTAACGTGGGCCGCCATTCCATCGCCCGTAACCTTTCCGGTAACAATCGGGTTACCCGGTTTATTACCACCCGGTTCGGAAATGTTTTGGGATCCAACGGATCCGTTATTCCTCGGTTTAAACAGCAACTGGAAGCTGGCGGGCCAATTACGGTCACCCACCCGGAAATAACGCGGTATTTTATGACGATACCCGAAGCTTGTCGTCTGGTACTCGAAGCGGGAGCTATGGGCAAGGGTGGAGAAATATTTGTGTTTGACATGGGCTCACCAGTGAAGATCGTAGATCTGGCCCGTAAAATGATACGTCTGGCTGGAAAAGTACCCGATCGTGATATTTCGATTGTATTTACCGGGCTACGTCCGGGCGAAAAGCTTTATGAGGAATTGCTGAATAATGCCGAGAATACCATGGCCACTTATCATGAAAAAATCATGATCGCCACAGTGCGGGAGTATGACTTTATTGAAGTTTATTCGCAAATTGAGGGCTTGATTAATATGGCCCAAAGCCATGTGCTGATGGAAACCGTAACAAAGATGAAAGAAATCGTACCGGAGTTTATCAGCAACAATTCCATTTACCAAAAGCTGGACAAAAAGTAAGCTTAAACTTGACGTTTTACCTGTGAAGAAAGAAAACTTTTGCTTTTTTCATGGCTCTTGCTTGCATCATCGCCTCAACATTTTTTTGCTACGGCTGAGCCAGTGCTGTTATTTTCTGTTATGAGAACAGCGCTGAAGAAGAAAAAGAGCAGGTTTGCCTCACGCAAACCTGCTCTTTTAATAATTTTGTATGAAGTAGCTTAAAAAATTACCCGTTTTTCACCTGCTCCTGCCACTCTGTATAGTATTTATCGCTGTAGTTGCTCCACACCATGCAGGCGTGACCGATTACAAGAAGACCCCAGGCCGATGTGATCCAGATGGGCCAGGGATATACCCAGCCTGTGGTGCCGCTGTAACACATGTACCATAAAATAGCATTTCCGATGGCAAAGCCGACCAGGTGCAATAACCAGGCTCTGATTTGTTTTCCCTTAGCAGGTAATTTATTTGGCATAATCCTTATGTTTAAACATTAACCCTGCAAAGATAGTCAGTAAGTTGTTTTTTCAAAAACATTTTTAAACAAGTGGCTTGCATCTGCAACTCATGATTCATTTTCTGCCATTTCCTGGATTATATAGGATTTTATCAGATTGTTGAAGGCCTCTTCGTCCTGTAGCAACTGAATAGAGATAGGCAGCACAGCAATGGGTAAGCCCCATTCTTTTAGCTGTTCCTGATGCATGGCCAATCGGGTCGCATCCTTTTCTGTGGTAATGATCACTTTATTGCCTTCACCGTTCAGCCTGAATTTTTTCCGGATTTCTTCCAGATCTGCCTTGCTGAAAAAATGATGGTCAGGAAAAGTCAGCTGCTGTACTTGCAGGCCCAAGCTTTTCAGGTGTTCAAATACAGGTTTTGGATGGGCTATGCCGTTCAGTAGCAACACGTCTTTTGGCAGGGCTTCCGGCAAAGTTTCACCGGTATAAAAATCGTACAAAGCTGCATATTTTACCGCGGAGAAGAAAACATGTTGATGGGCTAATGGCTTTATCCGACGTTGAATTTCTTTCTTTTCTTGCGCCGAAAGTTGTTCCGGGCATTTAGATACGATGATGATATCTGCCCGCTTATAACCACCTCTATTTTCGCGGAGATTGCCTGCCGGTAGCAAATAATCGGAGTAAAACGGACGGTCATAGTCGGTAAGGAGTAGACTCAGACCCGGACGAACCCTCCGATGTTGATAGGCGTCGTCCAGCAAAATTACCTCTATTTCCTGATGTCGGGTCAATAGCTGTGGAATAGCCACCAGCCGGTCTTCACACACACTTACCAGGACATTGGGGAATTTTCTATAAAACTGTAAAGGTTCGTCTCCGATACTTGTCGCATCACTTGTCGTATCAGCGAGTAAAAAGCCTTTTGTTTTTCTTTTATAGCCCCTACTCAGCGTTGCCAGCTGATACTGGCTCTGAAGGAGTTGAATCAGGTACTCTATATGCGGGGTTTTTCCAGTACCACCTACAGCCAAGTTTCCTACGCTAATCACCGGCACACTAAACCGAACGGAAGAAAGTGATCCCCGGTCGTACAATTTATTGCGCAACCAGGTGATACCGTCGTACAAAACTGAGAAGGGGAAGAGTAGCGGACGTTGCATGGACATTGGGTTTTGTTCTGTAAAATTACGTTGAGAAAAATATCAGGCGAAGGTAACATAAAATGTAGGCAGACTGTTTAGGTCAACAGTCCTTTACGGCGAAGTACCTGTTCCAGTATTTTTTCTTCCGGGGCAAAAGGCCTTACCCTATTCAAGCCAAGGTTTTTGATGCCTTCTGTAATGTTTTTCTGGTCTGAGCGGAAGGTATTTTGCCCTGCCTCCAGCAAACAGGATTCGGGTATCAGGCCTATTACCTCGCAGCCTATAGCTGCTGTGCCATATTTCCGGGCCAGCTGCCGGCATGCTTGCCATGCAGTCCAGGGAGAGGTGATTTCGTAATCGAGCAAATTCATGGAAACCTGGGCACATTGGTACTGCTCCATATACCAGCCAATGGCCCTTACCGCTGGCAGACCGCCTCCGGAACTGCGTAATTCACTGGCTATTTGGCGTGCGGTACCCGCATCCCTTGTCTGTAAGGACACATTAAATGCGACCAGTATTTTTCTGGCACCAATAACGGTGGCGCCGCTACGGGCGTAATTTGCTAATGGTAAGGTAGGGTCAAAGCCAAAATCTGGAGTCCAGCCCGGCCGTTTCATTTTTTGGAGAATCTGCTCGTATTGTCCTTTTCTTATGTCGGGTAGCGCTTTTCGATAAGGATCGTCAGTCGCCTCTTCGTATAGATAAACGGGAATGCCGGCCGCCCCAATGCGTTGGGCCAATTGTTTGGCGCTGCCTATCGCCTCTGCCATGGTGCAAGCTTGCAAGGGAACCAGGGGACAAACGTCGGTAGCGCCAATCCTGGGATGTGCGCCCGATTGTCCACGCATGTCGATAAGGGAAGCTGCCATCAGAATAGCCTGATAAGCAGCTTCCACTACCGCAGCTGAGTTACCTGCAAAAGTCATTACCGTACGGTTGGCCGAGGGGCTGGCATCAATATGTAACAGGCGCTGTCCCGGAATAGCTTCAATGGTAGTTGCGATTTGATTGATAATGTGGCTGTCTTTGCCTTCACTGAAGTTAGGTACGCACTCCAGAAGACCGCTAATCGTGTTCATAGGTTTAAAGATAAGTAAGCAGTAGTATATTGAGCGGATTGTGATCAATATAGTTTCTGTACGTTTATTATATTATTTACTAATCCTTTGCTGATATTTAAAAATACATGAGTAATCATTATTTTGGTATTAGATAGTTTACTGACAAATAAT
>JBEBUO010000106.1:0-8342 GCA_040393285.1 Taibaiella helva
CCGATTACGTCGGTATTGTACCCTTTCAGCTTTCCTTTTTCTATTTTGATGGTATTGATGGCGCCCACCGCTGCTGCCACCTCGTCTGTTTCATCCAGAAAAGAGCGTATGGCCTCCTTATACGGTATGGTAACATTGAGACCCTTCAGTTCCGGGTGTGCCCGCAGCAATGCCGGAAATTCCCGCAGGTCCTCCAGGGCAAAGGCTTGGTATTCCGTCCTGATACCCAGCAGACGAAACTTTTCGGCAAAATAGGCCGGCGAGAAACTATGTGTGATGGGGTAACCTATGATTCCGTACATACTGCGTCGCCTGATTAAACTATAAACTACCGGTTCTTCCACCGTCTACAGGGAGGCTCACCCCATTAATATATGCAGCTGCAGGACTGGCCAGGAAAGCAGCGGCTGCTGCTATCTCCTCTGCCTTACCGAAGCGCTTCATGGGTATTTCTGCCAGCATTTCGTCTGCTACTTCGGCAGTAGCGGTACTGGCTTTATCAGCCTTATTTTGGATGATGCTTTCCAGCCTTGCAGTTTGCGTAGCGCCAGGTAAAATATTATTGACCGTAATACCCCAGGCACCCAGCTCATTGGCCATGGTCTTGGACCAGGAAGCCACCGCACCACGAATGGTATTGCTCACACCCAGGCCTTTCAGCGGAATTTTTACAGAAGTCGAAATCACATTAATGATTCTGCCATACCCCGATGACTTCATACCCGGCACCACCAGGCGGCTAAGTATTTGGTTGCAGATCAGATGTTGCTCAAAGGCAGCGATAAAAGCGCCCGGCTCCGCCTCGGTAACGGGGCCACCGGCAGGTCCGCCGCTATTGTTCACGAGAATATGTATGGTATGCTTGTGCAGATAAGCACTTACTACTTCTTCTACCTGTTGGTAGCGGCTGTAATCTGCCACGAGGTACTGATGTTGCTGCCCATCGTCCACCGGCAGGCCGGCTACCGCCTCTTTCAGACGTTCTTCGTTTCTTGCTATAAGGGTACAGGAAGCGCCCAGCAGGGCCAGTTCCTGTGCTATAGCCAAACCTATTCCTTGCGTGCTGCCGCCTATCAGCGCCCGCTTACCTTTTAATGATAGTTGCATACTGTTGACTTTATGCCTGCAAATATAAGTATTCGTCGGGCCCTGGCCGCGCTCAGGCAAAAATCCCCCGTCCCGGCGGTAAACCAGCGATATAGGTATTCATTTCCTGCTTTCCTTTGGCCAGCATGCCTTTCATTTCTTCCGGGTCAAAGTTGAGGCCTCCCGGCCCGCCACCCAGCGGCCCGTCCGGACGAATGATGTGCAGGTTTACCTTCCTGCGGTTGCTGTAGGGACTGCCCGGCACCTCTAGCAAGCGGTCTATTTCGGGTTCCGACATACCGGCATCCCGCATGTTTTGCCGCACCTGCTGCAGGTAGCCAAGGGCATTATTAAACATGCCGGGCACCGTCAGGTCATTAACACCTACATCGTATATAAAAATATCAAGGGTGCGCATCAGGATATCGGGCATCTTATCATACCGCTTCTCGGTCACCTCCGGAAAGGCGCTGCTGTGCAGGATCACAAATACCTCATCGGCACCCTGCTCTATGGCCAATTGCACACCGGCATATTCACGTACGCCACCGTCCACATACTGCCGCAGGGGAAGACTGCCTTGCGCCACTTCTATGGGACTCATAAAAACAGGCTGAAAGGCCGAGGCCGCTACCGCGCGACGAAATTGATTTGCATCGGGCACCACTTTTACCTCCGCATCGGTAACCGGCTGTATGGGGTGGCTGCAAAAATAGACCGAGGCTTTTGTTTGCAGGCATACTGTAGCCAGGCATACCTTTCGGTTTTGTGCGCGCAGCCGGGCATAAAAATCATCTGTATAGTAGTGGCTGATGGTACGGGCCAGCGGAGCGCCGTCAAAGATGCTGTCGGCGGTCAGAAAGCGGTGACCCACATTGCCCTTGACCAGCACCTGTTCATTGGTGGTGGTGGTGTAGAGCTGTTCCAGAAGAGCCATATTTTCTACAGCCGCCAGCGGGGCTATAAGCGCACCCGTGCTGGTACCCACCACCAGGTCGAAAGAGAGATCGGGGCGGTGCTGAAACATGGCTTTCAGTACCCCTACGGCAAAGGCGCCTTTGGAACCGCCACCGCTGATAACTAGTGCTGTTTGTGACATAGCTGTATATTTGATCAGGGTTCAGAAAAAGGATCGGAAACTGCTGCCCGCTTCTTCATGAGCAGGTTAATGCCAATAGATGTTTGCAACCACCATTGCTGCAATCCGTAATCGCGGTAAGCCGACACAGAAAGCACCGCCACCTGGAAGAACTCGGCCTGTAGCCCGCCGCCCACCAGGCGTTGCCCATAGTTGCCCCATAAGTGGCCGGCAGTAAGCTGCACATTTGCATAAGTGCCGAAAAGCCCGGCTTTGGCATCGGCCAGTCGGAGCGAGGCTGTTGGCCCGGCCTGTACCCGCCAGCTGTTCAGGGCCGTCAGCACCTGGGCCTGCACACCCACGCGAAGCCGCTGCGGCACCAGGGTCAGCTCGGGCCGGAGACTCAGACCCAGCTGATAATGGCGGGGGCTGCCCTTTTTAAAATCAGACACCACACCTTGTTGTATATAAGCGTACCCGGTTATCCCTTTGGGAAATTCAGGGCTTTTGTCCTGTGCGGAGAGGGTAAGCACCATTAAGGACAGACTGGCTAATGATAATAGTTTACGGCACAGCCCGGCAAGGTTATTTTTCATAGCGGTAGGTTTAGGCAGTTAAAGATACTACAAAAATAAATATATAGCAAACTGGGACCAACCTTACTTTTTCTTCGGGTAGCCTGCTGCGACCTGAACAGGGATGCTTATTTTTCCTAACCTTTGTACACTCCTGTAGCTTAAAAAAATAACCATGACCTTAACAGAATTACTTTTATCAGGCGCTTTGCTCTTGCTGATCGGCAACATGCTGATCCTGCTGTTTAGGAAATCCCATAATCAAATGGATACATTGCGCTCAGAGGCAATGGAAACCGGCGCACAGCTAGCTAAAATAGATCCGCTGATTAGGAGTGAATTTGCCCGCAACCGGGAAGAAAGCCAAAAGAGTGCCCAGGCATCGAGGCAGGAGCTGAGCAGTTCCTTAAAAGATTTTTCCGCGCAACTTACCCATACCATTACGGATCTGGCCGCCAGTCAAAGGGCACAACTGGAAACATTTTCCCATTTCCTGCATACGCTCACGCGCAATAATGAAGAAAAGTTTGAAAAGCTGATTAAGTCGAACGAGGACAAGCAAATTGCCTTCAACAACCACTTTGCTCAACTGTCTCAGGCTTCAAAAGAAGCCATCGCGCAATCCCTTCAGGGCAATGAGGAAAAGACCAGCCTGCTGGTGCAGGGTTTCGCAGATACTTCAAAATCTTTGACCGCGCTATTGACGCAGACCGCTAAGGAAAACAGAGCGGAACTTACAGCGGCGCTTCAATCGTTTGAGGAGCGGTTTACCCTCAATGTCAACAATTTTAATGAACTACAGCGGCAAAAGTTCAGTGACCTGGCTGCCCGGCAGGAACAAGCGAAGCAGGATACGGAACGGCAGCTGGAAAAGATCAGGGAAACGGTAGCGCATCAATTGAAATCCCTGCAGGAAGACAACAGCAAGAAGCTGGACGAGATGAGGCAAACAGTAGATGAAAAATTACAAAGCACGCTGGAAAAAAGGTTAAGCACTTCCTTTACCCTCATCAGTGAGCGACTTGAACTGGTGCATAAAGGACTAGGTGAGATGCAATTGCTGGCCAATAGTGTGGGCGACATCAAGAAGGTAATGACGAATGTGAAATCAAGGGGCATTCTGGGCGAATACCAGCTGGCGAATATCCTGGAGGACCTGCTGACTCATGAACAGTACGAAAGAAATGTGAAGACAAAGGCAGGTAGCGGGGCCATCGTTGAATTTGCCATCAAATTGCCCAACAACAATAACCTGGAAAAAGTACTTTGGATGCCTATAGATTCCAAGTTTCCCAAGGAAGACTACGAGGCCCTGGTAGATGCCTATGACGAGGGGCATACAGAAAAGGTAGAAGCACTAAAGAAATCATTTAAGCAGGCCATCATCAGGAATGCGAAAGACATTAAAGAAAAGTATATCGACCCGCCTCATACCACGGAATATGGCCTGATGTTCCTTCCGTTTGAGAGCCTTTATGCAGAAGTATTAAGAACGCCGGGCTTGTTTGAGCATATCCAGAAAGTGTACAAGATAACCATCACGGGCCCCACTACATTAAGCGCCTTGCTCAGTAGCCTGCAGATGGGTTTCCGGACCCTGGCTATTGAAAAAAGGAGCAGTGAGGTATGGGATTTGCTGGGGGCCGTCAAAACGGAGTTTGGCAAGTTTGGCATGGTGTTGGAAAAAACGAAGAAAAAACTACAAGAGGCCACCTATACCATAGACCAGGCAGGGGTGCGCAGCAGGGCCATCGAGCGGCAACTAAAAAAGGTGCAGGAATTACCCGGGCAGGATACCCTGACGCAAATTGATGCCGGAACAGAAGCGCGTGGCCTAGCCGATGAAGAAGAGGCTGAAAGTGCCGACTTTAGTGACTGAGACGCCCAAAGCCTGGCTATTCCTAACGCTTGTCGCCTTCGTCAGGACGACTCACTTTATCCTGCTTAACCTGACGAACCATGACAGCATATTACCCCATCTGTTCTCTTCGATGATGCTCAGGCGAGGCACTTATAGCTGGCCGGGCAAACTTCTTCTTTAGCTCGTCGATACATAATATACCTCTGCCCCTCCCGCAAGTAATGCATCAGTAAATTCAGGATACACAAAGCATCTCATGCATAATGCATTTATGGTGAACACCTGTTATGCGGACAGCTATCATATATAATGATCTTCTGCGAATATTTCAGCGCCTATATTTGTATGCCGTCAGCTACTTGCCGGCGCTCCGCACAAGCATTTACCCGGCAGGTACCCAGGCACATTCCGATCGTACATCCTATTTTTTAACCAATAATAAAGCACATGAACAAACATTCCATCCGGTTAGACCGCATTTATTGTACCCATCCCTCGGAAAGCAACATTTCCAGCGGAGATGAAGTCTACCTGGTCTGCCAGGCCGATGGCGGATTGCCCATCAGAATACCAGCCGAACTGAATTCAAGTCATTCCATGAAGGCGGGTGACACCTGGGACCTTAACCAGCTTGTCCTGCACTTTCGCTTTGAACAACTGGTGACCCTCTGGGATCATGACGCGGTTCCCTACGATCCCAACCTGGCCACCTATCTGCAAAGTCACGATTTTCAACCCGGAACGGGCGGGGGAAGTCTAAGGCTCACCAACCGAAACGGGGCAGATTATTCCATCTTTTACACCTACCTCGATTAAGCATCGGCTCAGGCCATTATTCCACAACCATTAAACAAGCTATGTATGATCAACACAGATTTAAGTATACAACTGGCCAATTATGCCAACCTCTATAAATCCATGCCCACCCTGCCTGCACCGCCTAAGCCGGAGCTGCCGGCACTAAGCGAAACCGAAAAGGAAATACTGATAGAAGCGGAACGCGCCTGGAAAGCATACAGCCATTCGGAGCAGGGAAAAAAAGAACTGGCCGCTGTCAGCGGCATGGACATCGTTTCTGCCCGGCAATACGTGTGCAGCCTGCTCGACAAGCCGGAGTTTGCCCGGCTCAGACAATTACTGGACAAACTGGATTTCACCGAAGCCTGCTTTTCCATCGGGCTCAATTTTGAAATACAAGCCTTGCTCGGCTTTTCTGCTACCCTGGGTGTAGCCGTGGGCGTAGGCCAGTCCAAAGGGGCCCAGGCCGCGGAGTTTGTCTCCATAAGCCTGATTGAAGGGGCTGAAATTGGTGTGATGGTCGGGGTAGAATTTGGCATATGGAGATGCATACCTACCGATCTGGCGGGGCCTGCATGGGGTATACAAGCAGGTTTTGGTCTTGAGGTGGAAGGCACCATTGCCATTTTCTCCACAAAATCCCTGAAACTGGCCGGCGCTACTTTAACCATTGGTGGTGGCGCAGAACTGGGCATTTCCCTGGTAGAATCCTACACCTTTATTCTGGACAGCCAGGGCGACGATCCCTATATCAAGCCGGTGGTGCAGCCCCGGAAGAACAACTTCCTGATCATTGAAAGCCTCAAATGCGAACACCCTTCCAATGATGGTGGGGGTGATGAGAATGAAGTGTACTTTATATTCCAGGCCGATGGCGACACCAGGTACCCCTACCCCACCTACGATTACTTTTCCATGAAGGAGGGTGATAGCTGGGCCTGTGGCCGCTCCGTATGGTTCAACAACAGTGTGGCGGTAACGATTTACGATGAAGATGGAACGAGCGATGATGATATCGTCGGCACCTTCAGTCTTTCCCTGTCTAATTTATCATTGGGGCAGACCGTCACCATTAAGAGCGATAAGGACTATTCCTCTACCTTCGATAAGGTGGCTTATACCATTAAGGTTAAGCTGGTGGCCACGAATATTCAATAAGCAGCTGTATCGGATAAAAACCTAAGGAGGCTGTCAGAAAAGTTAGCCGTGTGCAGCAGCACAAAGCCATCTCTAAGTTATCTTGTTAACAATAATCGTGAGCTGGCATCTGTCATTCCCCCCTGCACATAGCTTCATAAGGCTTTTCAGGCAGCCTCCCTTTTTTCTTCGCTTACCTCAGGGCCCACTCGGAATCCGCATCCGGCGTTTGCGCCTCCTGCTGCCGGGCACCAAATCTTTGTGCCTGTACCTTATCATACGTCTTTACATAGTCGGGATGTTCGGTGCCCATAAGGCGGTCCCATACCCGGAAGTACAGGCCGTAATTACCCTTAAACTTACTATGGTGCAGGTTGTGGTGCACAGAAGTATTGAGTATGGAAAACAGGATACTGTGGCGAAACCATTTGGGTGCAATCTCATATCCCAGGTGGCCATACACATTAATCACAAAAGCCAAGAGGATAAACAAGCCGATGGCTATGGGGTGTAGCGGTAGCACAAACAGGAGGATGACCAGGATCAGCCCCTCTGTAAAGGCTTCAGATGCATGAAAGGCATAAGAGGTCCAGGGTGAGGGATTGGTGGATCTGTGGTGGAGCAGGTGCATATGCTTAAACAGGCGGGGGTGATGCAGCAGGCGGTGCATCCAGTAAAAGTAGGTATCGTGGATCACCAGTGCTACCGGCACGCTGGCCAGCAGGTACAGCCAGCCATAAGTCGACACCTCTGTATAAGCCAGGGTATACTGGTTGAGGGGCGCTATCAGGAAAGGCAGGGCCAGTGCAGCCATAATCAGGTTGCTCTGTACAGAATGCAGGATGTCCCGCTTAAAATCGGCACGCTTGGCATCTTTCACCTGTATTTTATGGCGGCGCAAGGGCTTGGCAAATAGTTTGTACACCAGGGCAAAAGCCAGGCCGGCCACGATAAAATAACGCAAGAGGCCGGTCACGAATAAAGACAGCAGTAATTCCAGGGCATGCATCGTATAAAGATTTACCTGCAAAGTACCGGCAATAAGCGCGTACAAAAATTAACAAAGGATAATTTTACCCTCCGCCATGCTTCGTAGCCAGGCGCTTGCGGATGCGGCTTAGCGATACCGGCGTAATGCCCAGCAAGGAAGCCAGGTGCTTGAAGGGCACCCGCTGCAGCAGGCCGGCATGTTCCTCAATCAGTTTCCTATAGCGCTCTTCGGGTGTGAGCAGTATAAAGCTTTCCACCTGCTCCAGCGCTTCGGCCAGCATATGCTGCAGGAAATAATTCTTGGCGGCATAAAATTTAGGCGAGGCATCTACTACCTCCATAAACTTCTGGTAGTCGGCCTCCAGTATGATGGTGTCTTCAAAGGCTTCATAGATAAATCTGGAAGGGCGTTGCCAGAGGATGGTATCGAAGCTGGCAAAAAACTGGTCTTCCAGCTTCAGTTGTACCGTCTTTTCCTCGCCGCTGTCTTCATCCAGGTGGTATACCCTTATAAGGCCACTCTTCACATAGGCCAGCCGCTTAAATGTGGCACCCGTGTCTATATATACAGTACCGGCGGCCAGTCGCCGTTCACGTGCCAGGGCAAACAGCAATTGCAGTTCGTCCAGGCCAATATCCTGAAACAGGTTGAGGTAAAAGATCAGCTTTTCCTGGCTTATCATGGCAGTAGACAAATGAGATGAGGTGAAGGCGTACAGTTCCGGAGGGCATTTTGCCGCCTTGCATCCTGATGTGATAAAAATAGCAACAAGTTGCGGCCCTGCCAAATTTTGCATTGCATTACCTGTTGGGAAAA
>JBEBUO010000107.1:0-8252 GCA_040393285.1 Taibaiella helva
AAATTTGTGCATGGCAAAGATACTGAGCATCGTACCTTACAAATTTATGCCGCCCCAAAATGGCGGGCATTGGGGCATTTATTATTCCGAAAAGGTATTTTCAACATTTAATGAAGTACATACGGTAGGTACCCAAGATAACCGGAACGATAAAATTTCGCTTCCACATACCCACTTTGTCATCAATACCGGCAAAAGCAGGTATTTCCCGTTCAGCCATTATAGTACAGTACATAAGCTGGCTTCAGAAATAAAGCCGGACTACATTGTATGCCACCATCATTATATGTTCCCCCTGGCTAAAAGACTTGCCGGCAAACTTAATATACCCTTATATATCCGTTCATATAACATAGAAACAGAAAGGTTTAAAAGTATTGGCAAATGGTGGTGGCCCCTTATGCAGCGTTTTGAACGGCTGGCTTACCGCAAGGCAAACGGCGTTTTTTTTATTACGGACGAGGACCGAAAATATGCCAAACACCACTTCGGTCTTGACGCCGGGCAGATAGCCACATTGCCCTTCGGAACAGACTTCGCCGCGATGCCCCAGGCAATTCCGGGTGCGCGTGCGCAATTGGCAGCAGCATATGGTTTAAATCCTGATGTGCCCTGGCTGTATTTTATGGGACAACTGGATTATGAACCGAACAGCCAGGCGGTACACTGGATGGTGCATGAGCTTTTACCTTTGTTGAAAGCACGTATCCCTGCATTCCATCTATTGGTCTGCGGTAAGCACCTGTCCGATACTTTAAAGGAAACCATACAGCAACAGGCCACTTACCAGGAAATGATGTACCTGGGTTTTGTGCCGGATATCAGCGCACTTATTGATAGCTGTCAGGTGATGCTCAACCCTGTAACTTCCGGGGGAGGTATAAAAACAAAGGTGATCGAAAGCCTTGCCTGGAATAAGACCGTGGTATCCGCAGAGACGGGTGCTATAGGTGTGGAACAAAAGGTATGTGGCACCAAATTGCGTACTGCCCCCGATCATGATGTGGCAGCTTTTCTGGACCAAATCGTTATGGCACTGGAAGCGCCCGGGGCAACTATTCCGGATGCATTTTACGAGTACTATTTTACAGGTAATATTGCGCAACGACTTCAGGCATTTTTCAGGTAAAAGCTGTTGGCGGTAATTTTTATACCTTCGTAAGGAAAATCTGTAGTCATGCGTCCATTCCGATCTCAATCATTATTCTATTGCTTAGTGCCAGGCTTGTTTCTGTTAATGAGTGCCCCCCGTTTCCTGCATGCGCAGGATACCGAATATTTTGATGGAGAACGTCAGTTTTACGGTGGATTGGTATTGGGATTGAATGCCTCTCAGGTAGACGGAGATGGCTTTGCCGGGTTTCATAAGCCGGGTCTGAACGTAGGCGCTACTGTTTTTTGGCACTTTACGCCCAGCGTGGCCCTGCAGCTCGATCTGTTGTATTCCCAAAAAGGAAGCAGGGGAGTGCGTAACGACAATGACCCTTATGTGGGTTCCTATTTTGAGCGATATACCATGCAACTTAATTATGCGGAGGTACCGGTGTTAATTCACTATGTGATGTCGCAGAAGTATCAGTTTGGTATTGGCGCATCATACAATGCACTTATTAAGGGTTCGGAGCAATACCAAATGGCCAATCCTGTATATATCGATCCCGCCTTGTACCCTTTTAATAAATATTTTATTGATGGTATTGCGAGTTTTAATATGATGTTGTACAAGGGGCTCATGGCCAATGTCCGGTATCAGTATGCCATCACACCGGTGCGCAATTTTGAGCACACACCCTATGGTGTGGGTACGGGTCATCAGATCAACAAAATGATTGCCGTAAGGTTATCTTATTTATTTTAAGGTGTAAGGCGCTTTCGTCTCCATACATTTTATGGCCAACCAGGCCATCATTCCGGCACCCGTAACCAGGGCCCGCTCGTCGATGTCGAAATGCGCATTATGCACGGGCGCACAATTGTGTTTACCATCCGTATTAGTGCCGATCCTGAAAAAACATCCGGGAATTTGTTGGGTATAGAAACTAAAGTCCTCCGCTCCCATTCTTAGATCCAGATCGTATACCAAATCGGCTCCTAAAAATTCTGCTGCCCATTGCCGCGCATTTTCAGTAAGTTGAGGATGGTTGTTGAGGCAGGGGTAGCCGGCCGGAATATGGATATCGGCCCGGGCGCCATAAGCCTCGGCAATGTGTGTTGTAATCTGTTTAATATGTGTTATAGCTTCAGCCCTCCAGGTCTCATCCAGCGTGCGTAGAGTGCCTTCTAATGTGACTGCTTCCGGGATGACATTGGTCGTATGCCCACCCGAAATTTTTCCGAAAGTAAGCACAGTGGGCAGCAAGGGATTGCTTTTGCGGGATACAACCTGTTGCAAGGCCGTGATAATGACCGCTGTTATCGCAATGGGATCTATGGTCTGCTGTGGCAATGCAGCATGGCCTCCCTGCCCCCTTATGGTGATGTAAAGTTCATCGGCGCTGGCCATATACTGCCCCGGTTTGAAGCCCACCGTACCCGCAGGAAGCTGGGGATATACGTGAAGCCCGAAGATGGCTTCCGGCGCGGGATTGGTCAAAACACCTTCAGCTATCATCATGCTGGCACCACCCGGACTTTTTTCTTCTCCGGGTTGAAAAATCAGTTTAATCGTACCTTCAAAAGAAGCACGGAGTTCTTTTAAGATTGCTGCCGCGCCAAGCAAACACGTAGTATGGGCATCATGGCCGCAGGCATGCATGCATCCGTCGTGCTTTGATCTGTAGGGCACCTCGTTGGCTTCCTGAATGGGTAAAGCATCCATATCAGCGCGCAGTGCAATGCACCGTTTCGTAGGATTGTTGCCCGCTATCAGTGCGACAATGCCGGTGCCGGCTACACCACTGGTATAGGGGATGTCCAGGCGATCCAGCTCGCGGGCTATAAATGCTGCTGTTGCTACCTCCTGAAAGGAAAGTTCGGGATAGGTATGTAGATGTCTCCTGATTTCTTGAAGTCTTGGAAACAGACCGGAGGCCAGCTCCTGTATTCTTTTATTCATCTTCAGTTTTTTTCTTTACCGAGGACAGGTTTACCACATCAGGCACGACCATACAGGGAGAAAACCGGCCACTTACTTTCCGATGAAGGTCCATGGCATCATTTCTATTGGTAAAATCGCCTACACGCACCCGGAACTGCGGGTTATGGTAAACAATATAGGCCCGGCTCCCGGGAAACATCCGCATAAATTCCATTTTAACCTCGGCGGCCTTCTGGCGATCGGTACCATTGTATATCTGTACCCTGAAGCCACGTACCTTACTCGGCCTGAATTTACGTGATTTCGCGGGTTTGCTCAGCAACAGGTCTATACGGCTATCTGCATGAAAAATCACATAGCCGGTGTCCACATCGGTTACCTCTTCCTGAGCATGGAGGCTACCAACAGCAAATAAAAAAGATATCAGCAGTAAATACTTCATAGAAAATTTTTGATTGGCGGTATGATGACACTATTGACCAGACGCTATAGGCACTCCGGAGGATGTGCCAATACGGGAAGCGCCAGCTGTAATCATATCCTTAGCTTGCTCAAAGGTACGAATACCTCCGGATGCTTTGATGGATATTGTTTCTGGCAAGTGATGCCGCATGAGGCGTACCGCATGTAAACTGGCTCCCTCAGCGGCATAGCCAGTTGAGGTCTTTACAAAATCCACTTTATGTTTTGCATACAAATTACAGCATTGTATAATATCGTTATCCGTAGCTATACCGCTTTCAATGATCACTTTAATAATTTTGCGATGCAAGCGTACAGGTTGCAGGCAACCCACGATTTCTGTTGATAAATAGTTAAAATCCTGGTTGCGCAATGCAGCCTGGTTGATAACAACATCCAGTTCATCAGCCCCATCGTTGATCGCCTCCCGGATTTCCGCCACCTTAGCTGCCACGCTACTGTAGCCCAAGGGGAAGCCGATTACGGTAGCTACCTTTGTTGTTACATCCCGTAGCAATCGATGTGCCTCTTTTACATAAAAAGGCGGCACACACACGGCGGCGAAGCTATAATCCCTGGCTTCGCTGCAAAGATGCTGTATCTCTTCTAAACTTGCGGTTGGCTTTAGTAGGGTATGGTCTATGTACGAAGCGATCTGCATAATAGAAATTTATAAGCCCGGTTGGGATGGTGAACACCTGAAATCTTTAAAGCGTAGCTGTTTCCGGCTGTCTGCGGGGAATTGTAAGGCCCGCATGGCCTCCTGGTCCAGGAAAATAAGTTCCGGTAAGGCCCGCAATTTATGTTTTAACAATGGTAATAAGGAGTCTTTGCACTCGCTTTCCTCGCCCGTTGCCACCACATATAACCTGAGGTCATCCTGTCCGGTTGCCGTTTGGTGCAGCGCCACGAAGTATTCAGAGACAAAAGCTGACTGTTGTAAGAGATCGAACAGTGCCGGAGGGTAAATGGTGGTGCCTTTGTACTTAATCATTTGCTGTTTACGGCCCAATACCGGACCCAGCCGCGGACTGGTACGGCCACAAATACAGGGTTCATAATACATCCTGGCAATATCGCCTGTGCGGTAGCGCAAAAGGGGCATACCCTCCACACCCAGGGTGGTAATGGTAATTTCGCCCGGTGCATCCTGTGGCACCGCATTGCCCTCATCATCCAATAGCTCTACAATAAGCAGCTCAGGATGCAGGTGACCTCCATGAGCACCATGGCATTCTGTAAAAGCCGTTTGCATTTCCGTAGCCGCATAAGTGCCATAGAACTGCAAGGGCCATTGTTGGTGTATGGTACGTAAAAGCGTATTGGGTTGCAGGTGTTCGTCACGAATACTTTCACCAATAGCAAGCACTTTCTTTACCGGGCTGTCCACATAGTCTATTCCGTTTTCCTGCGCGTATTGCAGCATTTTCAATAAGAAAGAAGGCACTGCCACCAGGGTGTCCACACCCAAGCGGAAGATCATATCCCATTGTAATGCCGGGAGGCCCGGTCCTGTACGTATGGCTGTCGCCCCGGCTTTTTGAATACCCTGTAAATAAGCCATGCCCGCCATAAATTGACGGTCAAGCGTCAGCATCAGTTGCACCTTGTTACCTTGCGTTACACCTATATACTGCATGGAAAGCCACTCATTATAGGCAAGGCGTTGCAGGTCTCTTTCTGTTAGTGGTATTAATACGGGTTGACCCAATGTGCCGGAGGTTGTGGTATAATCACGGATAGCTGCATCCGGAACACAAAAAAAATCCCTGTTGTATTGCTGTACATCCGCCTTTGTGGTGATGGGCAGCAGCTTAAGGTCGGCCAGGCTCCTGATCTTATCAATAGGCGTCTGGTGCGCTGCAAACAGTTTACGGTAAAAGGGTGCCTTCTCCTTGAGATAGGGCAACAACTGTATTAACCGTGCGTACTGAACAGCCGCTTGTGCTTTACTTGCCTGGCTTTCTAATTCAGGATTAGGGATCATTGCTTGCGAAGGTAAAATTTATAGCGGGAAACAGAAAAATTTAAGGCTCGCGAGCATCCGTAGTTGGAATTGCTATGCATTTAGCCTAAACTTGCATCATGAGCAAAGCATACTGGAAGCGCTGGTATTGGATGGTATTTATCTGGCTGTTGGTGCTCATTGCATTATTCACCTGGTTTACCCTTTATTGGCAATGAGCAGTCTTGATTGGATTATCCTGGTGGCTACCCTGGTATTGGTCATTGTATATGGCGTGTGGAAAGGCAGAGGCCAGCAGGGCTCTGAAACCTTTTTGCGTGCAGGCAGGGAAATGCCCTGGCATGTGGTGTTGTTGGGCATCATGGCCACACAAGCCAGCGCCATCACCTTTATATCAGGTCCGGGTCAGGCCTATACAGATGGCATGCGCTTTATTCAGTACTATTTTGGCCTCCCACTGGCCATGATCGTGATCAGTTTTGTATTTGTGCCCATTTTTCAGAAGTTAAATGTGTACACTGCCTACGAATATCTGGACAAACGATTCGACCGGAAAACACGGCTGTTTACCGGCATACTTTTCCTTTTTTCAAGAGGCGTTTCTACGGGTATCAGCGTATATGCGCCCGCTATTATTTTATCCACCATTTTCGGCTGGAATATTTACCTGACTAATGTGCTGATCGGTGGCTTATTGATCATTTACACCTATACGGGTGGGGCCAAAGCCATTGCTCATACCCAGAAAATACAGTTTATTATCATTTTATTGTCCATGGCCGTTGCCGGACTATTGGTGGTGTACCTGCTTCCCGAAGGAATCGGGTTTACAGATGCACTTTACCTTGCCGGGAAGTCAGATAAGTTAAATGTAATTACCACCAACTTTGACCTGAACGATAAGTATAATATATGGTCGGGGGTAATTGGGGGCTTTTTTCTGGCATTGTCTTACTTCGGCACCGATCAGAGCCAGGTAGGTCGGTACCTTACCGGTAAAGGAGTGCGTGAAAGCCGGCTTGGCCTGTTGATGAACGGCATGGTAAAGATTCCGATGCAGTTTTGTATTTTGTTGATCGGAGCCTTATTGTTTTCCTTTTATACCTTACATCAGGCTCCTTTATTCTTCAATGAATCGGCCCAGCATAAGGTAGCGGAAAGTTTTCCCGACGCTTATCGCCCTTTATATATAGGGCATGAAGTGGCGAGCGGTAAAAACCGGGAGGCTGCACTTCAACTCATACATTTGCGACATCAGGACCAGCCCGACGCTGCACAACAACAAATCCTGTTGCAACAGTTGCAGGCAGGGCAACGTTTTGTTGAGGAACAACGGGCTGGTATGCAGCAATTAATAGCCAGCAATCAGGATGCTATAGCAGAACCGCCAAGCGATACCAACTATATTTTCCTTCATTTTGTACGTAATTACCTGCCTGCGGGCATGGTAGGCCTCTTATTTGCCATTATTTTCCTGGCCAGCTGGAGTTCGATTTCCGCGGCTATCAATGCCCTGGCTTCTTCCAGCCTGATCGATTTTCATCAGGTCTTTACTAAGGCTACACTTAATGAACGGCAGCAGTTGCGTTATGGGCGTATTTATACTTTGATCTGGGGTTTGTTCAGCATAGGCGTGGCTATGTTTGCTACTCGTATGGGCTCCTTGATAGAGGCGGTAAATGAGCTAGGCAGCCTTTTTTACGGGGCTATACTGGGTATTTTTCTCACCGCCTTTTTCCTTAAAAAGGTGCGTGGCAGGGCCGTGTTTTATGCAGCCCTGCTCTCAGAAGCATTAGTTCTGCTGATCTATGTCAATAACTGGGTAGCTTTCCTGTGGCTCAATGTGATCGGCGCTTTAGCCGTCATGCTGTTTGCTATTCTGATACAATATGCCAACAAGAATAAGCGTAAGTTTATTGGTTAAGTCAGGCCTGTATAAAGGGGTTACTGCGCTTTTCGATACCGACGGTCGTCAGGCCGCCATGCCCGGCGTAAATGCGGGTGTTGTCGGGTAGGGTATATACTTGTTCCCGTATGCTTTGTAGTAGCGTGTCGTGGTGCCCTCCTGGCAGGTCGGTGCGGCCTATGCTGCCTTGAAACAGTACATCTCCGCTTATGGCCCATTCCCCTTTGGGATAGTAGAAAATAATACTTCCTGGCGAGTGCCCCGGTGCCAGCCGCAGCTCCAGTTTTTCTTCACCCAACAATAAGTCGCTGCCTTCTTTAATGAAAAAATCGGCACGGGGTGCGACGCCCAGCTGTAGACCAAACATCATCGCAGAACCCATGGCATTGTTCAGCAGAGGTTGTTCCAGCTGATGTACGCCGAAGGGAATGTCATAAATTTGTTTCAAGGCATTGATGCCGAGTATATGATCAATATGGGCATGTGTGTTGATGATTTGTTGCGGTTGTAGCTGATGAAGGGTAATGAAGTCGAGCAGCACCTGTGTTTCTGCTGCACCATACATTCCGGGGTCTATAATCCAGCATTTCTGCTCCTCATTATAGAGCAGGTAAGTATTTTCCTGAAAGGGGTTGAAGGTAAAAGACTGGATTTGTAACATACGCTATGCCTTTGCTGGCCTTGGTTTTTGATTGAATTGAAAACGAGTCACAAAGGTAACAGAAAAAAAATCTTAAGTTTTTACACAAAATATTTTGCAATTAAATTTCTGTAAATTACCTTTGCACTCCTTTCAACAACGGCATAGCGCTGTAAAAAGAGGAAAGATTCCGTAGCTCAGTTGGTAGAGCAATACACTTTTAATGTATGGGCCCTGGGTT
>JBEBUO010000108.1:0-8241 GCA_040393285.1 Taibaiella helva
CAGGGTAATATTACCTGAATACTGTTCTGCACGTCCGTTGTCATAAGTAACATCAATCTGATACACATATACACCTGTCGGTTGTTCTATATCATTAAAACGACCATCCCAACCCCGGCCATCAATACGGCTCGTCGTAAACATCACCTGGCCCCAACGGTTAAAGATCGTCATCTCAAAATGCTGGACTCCCTGGCTCAGCAACTGGCGGGGATAGAAATAATCATTCTCACCATCTCCATTGGGTGTAAACGCATTCGGAATATCTGTATAGCAATCTTTCTCTACAATCACCTGATCCTCTACAGAGCAATCATTGCGCGTAACAAGCAGGTGATAAGTACCGGGGGTCGTAACCCGGATGCTGCTCGTCGTATCGCCCGTATTCCATAGCCAGCGGGAACCTCCTATTGAAGCATTGATATCATCCCGGAGGGTAACCGGGTTGCCATCCAGGCACAAAGTCGTATCCGGACCCAGGTCTACATGGGGAAGGGTATACACAATCACCGAATCACGCGCAGTAACAGAAGCACAGACCAGGTAATGAGCCGTAACGCTGGTCCAGTACATACCCGCCTCATCGTAGCTATGTGCTGTATTGCCGGCTTGTGTCCAATGTATCCCATCGCCAAAGTCCCAATCCATATCTACGGCAGGTTGCAGGTAATCTACCGTATACTGCACCTCGTCACCCTGACACATCGCATATTTATCCTGCACCAGGTTAATGAAAGGCAGGGAATCTACATAAATCGTACTGTAAAAGGTATCGTAGCAAGGTATCTCATCATTAACAATCAGCCGTATCTGGTGTACACCCGCCTGCGTATACACATGGCTGGGATGTTGCAGAGTCGAGGTAGCTCCGTCTCCAAAGTCCCATTGCCAACCCTGTACACTACCGATAGAAGTATCGGTAAACTGTACCGGCGTCTCATTGCTCTGGCAGATCGAATCTACACTCTGGGTAAAGGCAGCAATCAACGGGTGCATGACATTCACCATCTTGATCACAGAGTCAATACAACCTTCCTCATTCTGCACCGTAAGCCGAACTGCATACTGGTTTTGATCCTGGTAAATATGAGTAGGATTTTTCAGGGTATCATCTACTAAGGCACCATCACCAAAATTCCACCAATACTGGCCCGCTTCGCTCAGGTTAGTAAAGTGGACTGTATCTTCATTGCAGCCCAGGCCGTAGTTAAACTCAAAATCTACAACCACATCATTGACCACATTAAAAGTAACCACGGCCGTAGTGTCGCAATACCCCTCACTAAGTTGAAAAGGCACACTCAGGGTATAATTAAGGATATAGGTGCCTACCCCAACAACAGACGGATCAAATATACCGGCCGCATCCACGCCGAATCCGGACCATACACCACCGGGTTCAGGTGTGCCCGTTATATAGTCAAAGGCATTTACCGGTTCCTGGTTCAGGCAAAGCCGGGCAGTGCTGTCGCCGCCGGGGTCGCCCGGGTTGAGCACAGTAAGGTTGAGGGTAACAAAGCTATCGCAGGCCATGGGCGAAGAGAACAAGGTATCATATATACCGGTAGTACCGATATCTTCGCCATAAAATTCATAAGTCTCGCCCGGGCAAAGCTCCACATAGGTCGTATCGTAAGTAGTGCCGTAATTGATAAACACGGTATCTATAAAGCTGACCTCCTCGTTGAAACAACCCGCAATACCATCATACCTTACCGTGTAATATGTCTCTGCACCTGTTGGCGTCACTGTAGCACAGGCGCCTATAGTAAAGGGGGTCGTCTGATCATCCTGGGTATACCAGGCGAGGTCTACTGAGCTTGCCTCATCAATAATAACCCAGGGATTGAAAGGAATTGAATCCACTATATAGGTATTACCGCTGGGGGTAAACCGGCGTGCATCGTTGGTAGCGCCAATGGTGCCCCAGTTGTCGGCAGGCCCTCTTCCCGGGGTATATACCGCCTCGGTTCCGCCTACATTCCTTACGCCTTGAATAGCGTTGGCACCGCCATTAGTAGAAGGGCAACCAGGCGTTCCGGGCAAATCTGTCGTATGGATCTCGATGATATTGGACCCTTCGTATAAAATAACTTGTGATGTAAAATGATACTGGTTACAGGCGGCACCGCCGTATTTAGCCACTTGACACCATTCGGCTACAAACCGGCGGCTACCTGTGCTACCGAAGCTTTGGTAGCGAAGAACGCCGTTAGCCGGCAAAAAACCATCCTGAAAAAGGGCATGTATGGAATTATTTGCCTGCCCGTTGCCCGTTGCCGCTCCCCAGGTCCAGGAGCTGAAAAGGCCTGCAAAAGCTAAATCAAAGGAGACAAAGCCATTATCTGATATAATACACTGATTATAAGTGTTGCCATAGAAGACAAAGTCAAACCCCAGGTCTAATGCACTGGTAAAGTCATCATCCGTATTCAGCGGATCAGCTTCGCCGGTAAATGCCGCACACATATCAATGGTGTTACCCGGGCAAATGGTGGTATCATTATATTCCAGGGCAATTTGCGCCCGGGCACTCTGACCGGCAAGTAACAGCAGGGATATGCCAAGTGTATATAAAAGTCCCTTATTCATAATGATATACATTAATATTTATAATGAAAATATTGCCAAGAGTTACAGGTACTATATTTGGCAACCCTTATGCTAAAGACCCGCAATCAGGCGCAATAGTTGGGTAAAACTGGCTTCGGACATCAAGTAATATTACCTGGTGAAGCCCATGGCTATCCCCAAATACTACTGTCCTGCGCATTAGGGCAGGACCACCTCCTGCAACAGGCTCCAGGCTTGCGCCTTTTCCTGAAATAAGGCTTTGGTACGCGACCAGGTATCTTTAAAAAGTGACGAAAAACGGTATCTATTCAGGGCATGCTCGTCAACCCAGTGGCTGTAAGTAAAAAAAACATGTTCCTGTCCTTCTTCCCGCCACAATTCCAGGTGACTACAACCCTCAAATCCCCGGATTTGCTCTTTGCGGGCAGCAAACAATTCCAGAAATACAGGAACTTCCTCCGGCCGGAATACCATTTTGACAATACGTACGATCATGAAAATTCTATTTTAATATGCTGGTACACCATTTGCTTGGGCTTGGAAAAACGCAAACCCAGCAGGGAGGAGGCCTGACCCTTATTGATGGCTACTTCTAAAAAGTCGGCACTGTTAAACAGGCAAAGTACCCGGTTTTCGGGCACATCACTATAATTATTGCTGATTTCCGATACCGTTACACGTCCCGGTAGCGACACACGGAACTGCCGCCCTGCCCGCTGTTGCTCAAATTCTTCCCGGGTAATGTTCAGCACCACATTCTCAAACCGGTCAATATGGATCACCTGGCATTCTATGGCGTTCTCCTTCATACTGGGCTTGAGGCGAAACGACTCTTCCGCAGGTTCGATAGTTAGCAAACGCTCTAAGGTATAATTATGCGCTGAAATTTCAGCTATAAAAACAGCTGCATTTCTCACCCACTCCAGATAGTTTCCTGCGCTACGCTCATCGGTGTATACCTGTGCTAAAGTGCCCGAAAAGGTGAGGGGCAGCAGACCGTTATCAGCGCATACCACAAATTGGTCAGCTACTTTAGCGACCAGCACGCGGGAAGCCGGCTCCGGCATGGCCTCGAACAGCACCAGGTGGATCGTGTCCGGGGCAAAGCGGGCAAATGCACTTTTCAGCTGGTAGCTGCATTGCAGTTTATTATATGGCTGTACTTCGTGATTAAGGTCGATAATAGTGGCCCCAGGTACTTGCTGTAGCAAAATTCCTTTGGCTACGGCAATGAAATTATCCTGATATCCAAAATCCGAAAGTAAGGTGATGATCATTTTTGTGTATCCTCTGTCCGTAAAGGTATGCCTTAGTACTGCTTATTGTTCATCCTCGGTACGCTCGTACAGCAGCGACTTATCTGTAACCGTTACCTGGCTTTTGTCTTTGAGCAAGCGTGCTATGGTGCCATAAGGTGCTACCACTACCTGATCTCCTTCTTTAAGCCCCCCGGTAATTTGAATGTATTCGTTATCCTGGATACCGGTTTGCACATCGCGCAGCAATACCTGTTTTTCTTTTTGGTTGTATACGAATACGACCTGCCTGATCTGATCAGCACCGGATGCTTTCTTCACAGAATCGGACCAGTCACGCGTAGTTACCGCGTTAATAGGCACTGCCATTACATCCCTGGCTCTTTGGGTTTGAATTTCCACGCCTGCACTCATCCCGGGTTTAAAGGGAAACTTGCCCTTGCCCAGTTCCGTTCTAAGCCCGGCATAGGAATCAGCAAGAATAAGGATATGTACCGTATAGTTCGTTACCTGGTCGGCTGAGGCAGTTGTCACGGCGGTCACCGAATTCAGCTGGATACTGGATACCGAAATCTTAGACACCACACCGGTAAATTTTTTGTCTCTGTACGCATCTACATTAATCAGGGTGGTATCACCCACATTGACTTTCACGATATCCGTCTCACTTACTTCCACCTGCACTTCCATGCGGCCCAGATTGGCGATGGTAAGTATCTGCGACCCGTCCATCTGGGCGGTACCCACTACCCGCTCCCCTTTCTTATAGAGCAATTGAGAAATAATACCGGAGGTAGGTGCGGTGATGGTCGTGCGTCGCAAATTTTCCCTGGCTTGTGACAGGCCGGCATTGGCACCCTGCACCCCATAATTGCCACCCGAAACATTGGCCATGGCCGCTTCGTATCCCGCCTGGGCGGACAGGTACTCTGCTTCAAGTTGTTCATATTCCATCCTGCTGATTACCTTATCGGTAAACAGCTTTTTGTTGCGTTCATAATTGGCCTTGGCCCGGTCCATCTGGGCCTTAGCCTGGGCCACCATTTCTTTGGCGTTCTGCACGCCGGCACGGGTCTGGTTCATGGAGGCCTCAGCCTGGCTTACCGCATCTGCATAGATGGAAGGATTGATCTTCACCAGCAGCTGCCCGCGCATTACAGAATCTCCTTCTTCAATAGGCAGTTCCACGATCTCACCACTAACGTCGGCCTTGATCTTCACCTCCGTTTCCGGGTATATTTTACCACTGGCACTTACCGATTCAATGATGGTGCGCCTGGCTACTTGTTCCACCGCCACCTTCATGCCCTGTTCTTTCCCAATAACGCCCATCCCTTTTAGGATAAGCAACAGTAAAATGAAGCCACCAAAAATCCCTATTAACCACCAGAGCGTTTTTTTCTTCATAAGTGATAATGATTACGGTAATAAGAAACTAAAATAAAGCATTTTTACAAAAAAATGCTACCGCACTTCACTCCCGGGACTAACGGCAGCTACTGGCGAAACAAACACCAACTTTCCATCGGCATCCTCAGCCATGAGTATCATGCCGGCGCTTTCAATGCCCCTCATTTTCCGGGGCGCCAGGTTAACGACTACTGTCACCTGCTTACCCACAATTTCTTCGGGCGCATAATGCTGCGCAATACCCGAAACAATGGTACGCTCCTCAAAGCCCATGTCTACCCGGAGCTGTAGCAGCTTGTCGGCTTTGGCTACTTTTTCCGCCGCAACAATGGTACCTGCCCGCAACTCAATCTTCGCAAAATCGTCAAATACAATTTCTTCCTTAGCTTGTCTCACGGTGGCAGCAGCAGCCGTTTCCGTTTGTTCGGTCGGGGTAATTACAGGTTTGCTGGCTGCAAGCAACTTTTCTCTTTGCGCCGCTACTTCTGTGTCTTCTATTTTTCTAAAGAGCAACTCTGGCGCCCTTAAGGGATAGTTGGTCTTCAGTAAATCCATGCGGCCGGCATTTTCCCATTCCAGCATACGGTCTACCACCTTAAGCATATGGCATATCTTCTGTGCTGTAAAAGGCAGGAAGGGATTGGAAAAAATAGCCAGGTTGGCGGTCAGCTGCAAACAAATATGGAGGCAGTTGTCAATTTTATGCTGATGTTCCGCTTGCAGCTCCGGTGTTTTAGCCAGCTTCCAGGGTTCCTTTTCCTGCATGTACTTATTCCCCTTCCTGGCCAGGTCGATCACTTCATACAAGGCTTCCCGAAACTTGTACTGTTCAATCAGGTTACCGATACGATCTTTTGCGGCCATCACCTCTCGGATCAGTTCCAGGTCGGTCTCGTCCTTGGCTTCGTCGTGAAAAGCAGGAACACGGCCACCGCAAAGCTTGTGCATCAACACCATGGCACGGTTCACAAAATTGCCGAAAATAGCAACCAGTTCGCTGTTGTTCCTATCCTGAAAATCCTTCCAGGTAAAGTCATTATCCTTGGTCTCCGGGGCATTGGCACATAAAACATAACGGAGGGTGTCCTGCATCTCGGGGAAATCCCTGAGGTACTCATGTATCCATACCGCCCAGTTGCGTGAGGTGGACACTTTTTCGCCCTCGATATTCAAAAACTCATTGGCAGGCACGTTTTCGGGTAGCACATAGTCGCCATGTGCTTTGAGCATTGCCGGGAATATGATGCAGTGAAACACAATGTTATCCTTCCCGATAAAATGCACGAGCTTGGTATCCTCCTGCTTCCAGTAGTGATCCCAGCGCTGTGGCAGCAACTCTTTAGTGGCACTAATATAACCGATGGGCGCGTCAAACCAAACATACAGCACCTTACCTTCGGCCCCGGGCAGCGGTACGGGAACACCCCAGTTACTATCGCGCGTCATGGCACGGGGCTGCAGGCCGCTGTCCAGCCAGCTTTTGCACTGACCATATACATTGGCCTTCCATGTTTCTTTTTTCCCTTCCACGATCCACTCTTTCAGAAATGGCTCATATTGGTTGAGGGGGAAAAACCAGTGTTTGGTTTTCTTTTTTATAGGCACAGCACTACTCAGGGCGCTTTTGGGGTTGAGGAGCTGATCCGGAGAAAGCGTGGAACCACATTTCTCACACTGGTCGCCATACGCACCTTCATTGCCGCATACCGGACAGGTGCCGATGATATATCGGTCAGCCAGAAACATGTTCCGGTCCTCATCATAGTATTGTTCGCTTTCCCTTTCCTCAAACAAGCCATCGTCATACAGTTTTTTGAAAAAAGCCTGTGAGGTCTGGCGGTGTGTATCGCTGGAAGTACGGGAATAAATGTCAAATGAAATACCCATTTGGGCGAAGCTGTCGCCGATCAGTGCATGGTATTTATCCACCACATCCTGGGGCGTAATCCCCTCTTTCATAGCTCGGATGGTGATGGGCACCCCATGTTCATCACTGCCGCATACAAACTGTACATCGCGTTTATTAGCCCTTTGATAACGTACGTAAATGTCAGCCGGCAGGTAGCAGCCAGCCAGGTGGCCAATGTGCACCGGGCCGTTTGCATAGGGTAGGGCCGCAGTTACCAGTAATCGTTTAAAATCCTTTTCCATACAATATTATAGTCAGCAAAAGTCGGAATTAATGCGTGAATTCAGAAATTAAACAATTGGTGTATCCGAAGCTCCTATATAAGGGCAGGGAAAATAAAGGGCCAGCGAAGGCAGCGCCATGGAATTTATGTTCTGATGGAGAATATTTCGCTAAATTGCTGGTGGAAAGCAAAAAACGAACGAATGACACATACCCTTAAAATACTGGACACCCATTACATCAATCATGATGTCAAGAAATTTGTGGTGGAAAAGCCCTTAGGCTTTACTTACCTGCCCGGCCAGGCGGTAGCTATTTCGATCAACAAGCCTGAATGGCAAGATCAGTTGCGGCCTTTTACATTCACTTCACTTCAGGAATGGGATTACCTGGAATTTATGATCAAGATATATGATGACCATAAGGGGGTAACCCACGAGCTGGGCAAGGTAAATGCCGGTGCAGAACTGCTCTTGCACGATGTATTTGGCAGCATACAGTACAAAGGGCCTGGCATTTTCATTGCAGGCGGCGCCGGTATCACACCTTTTATAGCCATTTTCAGGGCCTTGTTCCATTCCGGCAAGCTGAAACAGAACGGGCTGATCTACTCCAACAAATCGGCCGAGGATATTATTATCCAGGACGAGCTGACCCGCATGCTGGGACCTAACTATATCAATGTATTTACGAAGCAGGGAGTAATTGGCTTTATGGAGAAAAGGATTGACAAGAAGTACCTGGTGGAAACCATCCGTGATTTCGACCGTAATTTTTATGTCTGCGGGCCAGATGCTTTCGTGAAGGAGATCAACACGCACCTGATCAGTCTTGGCGTAGCTCCGGAATCACTGGTCTTTGAGCATTAAC
>JBEBUO010000109.1:0-8227 GCA_040393285.1 Taibaiella helva
AGACCTGCGTTTGGGTATCTGAAATATATAAGCGGTTGTGTACCGGCGTAGGTAAGCCCCAGCCATAGTGAATGGTGTCGGGTCCGATAAACAGGATGTCTTCCTGAACGATAAGATCATCAAAATCCGCATCCGGATTAACAATGGTATTTAACTCATCACGGAACGTATCTCCGCCATACAGGTAGCCAAAACCAACACGCGAAATGAAGTAAATTTCACTATGGGGCGTCAACCTTACCTGTCCTACAGAACGCCAGTCGTCCGGCTCTGGCAAACCACTATATTGCGAATACACCATCTTACGGGATTGCCGTATCGGATAATAATTAAATTCGCTCAGGTCAAACTGAAATATTCCTTGTTCTGTATTATAAAGATTAGCGCCCCAGCCATCTCCGATCACTGCACTCACATATAATTTCTTATCACTAGGTGAAAATTGTGCATTATGTATACTGCATCCATATGAAATAAAATTTGACGCGGGGAATAATCGGAAATAATCAGAAAATATACCGGTGCCGGGATCGAACTTTCCCAGGAGGTTCATCACCAGTAGGGTAGTACGATCATGGCTGACTACAATTGGGATATTGTTACCCTGTATATCTTGTGATAGATATGCAGGATCAGAGATAATCGTATGTACCGGTTCCATATTAATGCCACCTTCTGTAATATGGTAGGCTAATAGTCCAATTTCTCTTAGTGTCGTGTCCGGAGGTGTTTGACTATAAGTAGGATACCATGATGAATTGTTTGCATAATAGGTATGTGCCAGTAGCCAATAGTCACAGTTATTACCTGGTACAATGCATATGCCGCCACTACTTAAGCCCTGGTCGATCAATATACCTTTCTCTCCGGGAACAATGTCGCCCAGGCCTCCATCCAGCGTCATATCTACAATGCTGTAATAGAGGGAGCTGGGATAATAGATTCCCTGTCCTGTAGGATCCAGGCAATTAGCAAATGTTATCGAGAAGATGTAATAGCGGTTGCTATCAAATGGGATGGGTTGTATGATCATACCATCTCTTTGTGAAACGGTATTCAACCAACCACAAGACCCGGTCCATACCAACCCGTTGCCGTTTGGCATCAATTCATGATTACTGTTCCAAACACGACTGCCGTCGGTATAAAAAAGAAGATTTCCCTCCTCATCAGTCACCGTAGCACCACTACCTGTAGCATCAATATATGCTGTAGGCACCACAGTGGGGGGATTGGTGTTAAAATTCAAGCCAATCCCCGCGCCCCAGCCACCGAAATGCCATTCGTTCTGATACTGGGCAACCGCGTACGGTGCGTACAAGCATACTGTCAAGACAACCATTCCGATCCAACGCATACACATACTACATTATTTAGCTTGCTTTACAAATTGCATGCTTTTCAGCATATGTCCGTCTTTATCTTTGAGCTGTAACAAATACATACCATCAGCCAGTCCTTCAAGGTCCACACGTGATCCCTGTCCCTGCTTTAACGACTTTCCACTCAGGTCATACAGCTGGTAATAAAGGATCGAAGCACTATGGATCCACAAGTGGGAGCTAGCAGGGTTAGGATAAACCTTTACCGTAGCAACAGATAATTCATCAAGGCCGGTACCATCATATTCATAGCTGGCAGATAGGGTACAGCCTTCTGTAGTAGTCGCCACTGCTTTATAGACACCTGCTGCATCTAAAATAATATATGTTCCAGAAGCACCTGTCACCGGTTCTTCATTAAAGTACCAATCATAGCTGTCGTAACCGGAGGCATAAAGGGTATCGCCCGCAACGGAAAAGCTGATGGGAGTTGCGTCCATCAGTTCCACAGAAACCGAAAGCGCTTCTGTGGTCCCACACTGATAAATACCGGAAACGGAAATCATTCCTGATTGGTCATTTACCTGAACCTCAATACTGTTACTGTCGCTGCTACCTGTCCATCCTGATGGCAGACTCCAGATGTAGGTATCGAAACCCGGATTTACAGAAAAGGTAACTGTAGCTTCCGGACATATGGCCTGGGTAGGCTGGAAATTGGAAGGGGTAACCGCGCTTGCATGTTCATCACATATGGTGGACTTCACCAACCAAGGTGTACCGTATTGACTTATCAAGGTATCTATAAAGGCATCCGGGCTGGTATATGAATTTTCGGTAGCATCTCCCGCCATATACAGGTTGCTGAGCTGGTCTATATCTATAGTTCTCAAATCCCCATTGATGTAGGTGGACCATAATATTTCATTGTCCCTGAATTTTACCAAAACACTGTTCGCGCCATTCGGATCAAAATCATCCCACTGATCGCCTACAGTAAGGAAGGAAGAGTTGCCCCAGGTATTAAAGAGTATCCAATAATTGTCATAATTATCTACGGTAAGGTTTACGGGTGTCAGTCCCCAGCTACCTACCGGGCCGGCAGGGTCATTGAAATAAGTACCCCACAGGCGTTCTCCATCTGCGGTAAACTTAGCCAGAAAGGGGAAACCGCTATAACCAAAATCAAAGGCCAGCGTATCCTGAAATGCACCTGGTGTGGCAATGTTGTTTTTACTGGCCGTGTTGCCGAAGAGTACCAATTGCCCTTCAGAATCCAGATCTATGGCAACGAACGATTCATTTTTCAAGCCGCCATAATAAGTACCCCATAACAGCTCACCGGATCCTGAGAACTTAGCGATATAGGCATCTTCATCACTGTTGTATTCGTTATCCAGCATCAGATTCTCCTGATAGCTACCGGCAGTACTGATACCTTCCGTGCTCCTGGTATGACCTACAATATAAAAATTACCTTCACCATCCGTTGCCGTATGCTTACCGGTACCGCCATCCGCAGACCCCCAGCTCGCACCTGGAATTTCGACGTCATTACCTCCATAATAAGTACCCCATTGCCGGACACCTGCACTGTCAAACTTGGCTATAAATACATCCCGCCTGTTCGACGCATCGGTAAAAGTGATCTCTTCTTTATATGCACCTGCTGTAGCTATGATGTGGTCAATACCGAGAAAGGGCAGCGCATTCATTTGAGAAGTTTCTCCGGAAATAAATACATTATTTTCGTTGTCCACAGCAAGGCCTTTCCCGATGATCCAGCCATGCTCGGGGCTTAACCCACCGTAATAAGTAGCCCACACCCTTTCTCCGGAAGCATTGAGCTTTACCAGACCGGTCATTTTCTGATTGGGGATGATGCCCGGAGCGTAGTCGTCCGTATTAAAAGAAACGGTATCCTGATGGGCATTTTCCGTACAAAAATTTTCATGATAGGCGATAGAATTCCCAATAAAATAGACATTGCCGGCATGATCTGCTTCGAGGCTACCCATGCTGGGCCCCCATGCAGCACCGCCATAGTAATAAGTCCCCCACAACCTGTTGCCTTCATTATCAAACTTGGCCACAAAAAAATCCTGGTTGGTGGCCAACTCCTGCATAAAGGCACCTGTAGTAGCAATATTATCAACCGCGTTGGTATAACCCCCTATAAATACATTCCCCATATTATCCGTAGCACTCTTTTGTACACTATTCATCACAAAAGTAACTGAACCATCGCCGCCAAAAGTGGTGCCGCCATAATAGGTAGCCCAGTCGATTTCAGGATCAATCGTCAGTGTGCCCTGATAAGGTGCTACCCGGAATGATAGCTTATTGTCCTGTAATACATAGCTGGAAGCAATGGTTTGCTTCCCTTGTTCATTTTCTACAAACGAATATGGTGCTTTTTCGGAAATTTTTCCCGCAGGGGTGGTTACGATTAGGTTACCCTTTTCATCTGTTTGAATATCTGTAGCCCCGGCATAGTTGATCTTTATCCTGTTCGGATCGCCACCTGCATGTACTACAAAATCGTATTTCAGCTTATGGTCCTCGGCAATATAAATAACCCAGTCGATATGGGGATATATATCTTTGTACACGATTCTATTATAACCGGCAGCCGTAGCGGGGGCTTGGCTGGTGTAATAATGTTCCTTAAATCCTGTAGGCGTGCCGGTCTGCAACTTTGCATCGGGGTTACAATCAGCAAGGCTTACATCCAGACGATATGTTGTGGTTATCGCAGCGTCTTCACTCGTTATCCATTGGTATTCTATTTTTCCATTGCCTATAAACATGCAGCGGCCCGGAGTGCTAAGTTTAAAGTCAATATCCTGCCGTATTTGTCCATGCTGGTCTGTAATCTGCCCCTTTTGAGCCATAAATAACATAGAGGAGGGCCGTGTGTTATAGCTATTATGCCGGACTGCATTGGTTTGTGCCCATAAAGTGCCCCCAAGTAAAAACACCAGCCATAGAATTGATAAACTTTTTTTCATAATTTCATTTTAATTTGTGTTGAACAAGTTACTTGTACATTTGTGCCTGCTACATGTGTGATTTTTCACTGTACAAAACAATACTTTTATACGGTTAAAAAAACAGAGTAAATAATCCATATTTTTTTTCTTAATACAATTTAATGAGCTTGCTAATCCCGTAAGTTAATTGAGGTACCCTGTAAGCAAGAACGTTAATCAGGGGAATATATGGATTCCTTAAGTGCATATCAATCATTTTTTACATGCGGGCAGCCCTTATTTATCCTATTCCATTGCTGATTACCTTTTTATTGCTACTTTTTCCTCATGATATAGTGGCTCAGGATCACCCTGTGCCCATTTATGATGAGCTCTATAATAAGCTGGAATACCCAAAAGCAGACACCAATATCCGGTCCTTGTTGGAGCATGGAGTAAACAGGTATAAACAAGCACCCGACAGCGCCCTGCCTGTTTTTATGAAAGTTTTGCAACAAGCTACCGTAAGGCAACAACAACATGAGATATCAGAAGCGTTCAGTTATATTGTCACCATTTATAACAACAGGGGAGCGTACGATAGGGCCTATCAAATTACCAGGGTAATGCACCAGCAGGCCACAGAAAAAAAATGGACGGAGGTGCTTCCTGCTGTTTATAACAGCTTTGCCAACCGCCATCAACGTATGGGTGCATACGATTCTGCTATGTATTATTATTACCAGGCCATACATACGATTGAAGCCAATCCGCAGTATGCTAATCCAAGTGCCCTACCAACACTATATACTAATTTAAGTGGCATTCTCGAGGTCCTGGGCAAGTTTGAACGGGGGCTGTTTTATTTAAATAAAGCAGAAGCAGAAGCGAGGCTCCTGGACCATCGCCACTTGCTTACCCTTATCCTGATTAATAAGGGAAATGCATTCAATAACCTTAAACAATACGATTCCAGCTTTAACTGCCTGAAGGAAGCTTTACAAATAGCAGAAGACAATAAGTACCTGCAATGGCAGCACCTGGCCTTATGCAATTTGGGGAGTACCCTATACGAGCAGGGGCGCGCTTCAGCGGCCTTACCTTACCTGCTACAAGCCCTTAATCTGAAGGGAGATATAGATCCACGTTACAGAAGTACAAATATTGCCAGTCTGGGGAAAGTGTACCTGGCCTTAAAAAACTATGCGATGGCTGAGCATTATCTTAGCCTTTCCATTGAAAAGGCCACACTATTAAGTATATCCAGGGATCTGGTAGACGGTTATCATGCCCGCGCCGGGCTTTACTTTGAGACAGGTCAATATAAGAAAGCATACGAAGATCTATTTACCTATCTCGGTCTAAAAGATAGCGTTGAAAGCAAGGAAACCATCCATCATATCAGCCAGTTGGAAGTTAAGTACCAGACGACACTCAAGGATAAAGAAATTACAGAAAAGCAACTGCAGATCAGCCAACAACAAGCCCAGATAAAGCAGAAGAACTTGTGGATCACAGGCATTTCCTTTGGTGCTTTATTACTGGCAGCGATTTCGGGACTATTATACAGCCTGTATAAGACCAACTGGCATCAAAAACGCCTACAGGATGAGAAAGTAAAAAGCCTGGAACAGATTCAGGAAATCGCCCTGCTACGGGCTATGATGAAAGGTGAAGAAAAAGAACGTACAAGAATCGCGCAAGATCTTCATGATGGGATAGGCGGTATGCTCGCGGCCATAAAGATGAATGTCCATAGCCTTAAGGATGAAACCCCTGAATTACAGCAACGCCCGGGGTACAACAAGATATCAGACATGCTTACCGATGCGGCCACGGAGGTGAGGAAGACCGCCCATAACCTAATGCCCGACGCCTTGGCCCGGCAAGGGTTGCGCGATGCGCTGTTGCATTACTGCGAGCAAAACAGCAACAAGCAATTGCACATAGATATGCAGTTCGAGTCCGGAGCCATTGACAATAAAACAGCGGAATTGTTTATTTACCGGCTCATCCAGGAGCTCATACAGAATATTGTTAAACATGCCGACGCAAGCCGGGCTGTAGTGCAATTCATGCGTATCCATGATACTTACAGCATCACTGTAGAGGATAATGGAAAAGGCTTTAACCAACAAGCAGATACTACAGGTTCAGGTCTTAAAAATATACACGGCCGGGTACATACCCTTAACGGTTTTATAGATATATCATCAGGTCACGGTAAAGGCACCATAGTACACATAGAATTTGACTATCTTAGACTTAAAAATTTATAACATGGTTACAGTTTCCGGAAAAATCAGCGTTGCTATTGCGGATGATCATCCCATGATTATAGATGGTTTACAAAACATACTCGCAAAGCATACTGATATGGTCTTGCAAGCCTATTACAGAAACGGGGCAGAGCTACTGACAGGCTTGGACCAGCAACAGCCGGATGTGCTTTTACTGGATATACAAATGCCCAATATTACAGGTGATGAACTCACCCCCCTCATTTTAAAAAAGCATCCTCAGGTAAAGATCCTGATACTGACGAATTTTGATAGCGCTTTATACGCCAATAACATGTTCAAACGGGGCGCGCATGGCTATATTCTTAAAACATCGGAAAACGATCGATTGGTTGAGGCAATACATACCGTATACCAGGGGAATCAGTTTCTGGAGGCACCTATGCGGGAAAAGATTGAACGCATGGCCCAAAGGGAGCGGAATGCTGCTTTTTCCAAGTCCACCCTTACGCCCAGAGAACTGGAAATTTTGCAATTACTCGTAAACGGATTTACCGCTCCGCAAGTAGCAGAGCAGTGCTTTCTGAGCCTGCGTACGGTAGCCAACTATCGTACCAGTATCATGTTGAAGCTTGATGTGAACAACACCGCCATGCTGGTAAAAAAGGCCTTGTTGCTAGGTTTGGCTGAATAGGCAACCCGACAATATGAGCCACATAAAAAAACATCTTTGTCATGAAGGCATTGTACGATAAAATAAAAGAAAGTTTCGATAAGCAGGGGCTTATGACGACCCTGGGTGCTTCCTTAGACCATGTGGAACCGGGCTTGGTCCGGATATCATGCACGTTTCAAGAAGGATTGTCACAGCAGCATCAATTTTTCCATGCCGGGGTGATGACAAGCATTGTGGACAGTGCCTGCGGTTACGCTGCCGCAACAAAGGCTCCACTAGACAAAGAAGTATTAACCGTTGAGTTTAAGGTTAACTTTCTGAAACCTGCCAGGACATCAAAAATAGTAGCGATCGGAACAGTGATGCAATCAGGTCGTACCCTGACGGTTTGTGAAGGTGAGGTATATGACGAATCAGAAACAGTACTCATCGCGAAAATGACGGCAACGATCATCACTGTTACCCGGTAAGCTACCGCAATCATTTGCAGGTCAAATCCTGTAGGTTGAGTAAGATAAGCTTATCTTGTTTTTGATTACATTTGACATTGGCTGAAATAACTATACTGTAACCACAAAAAGAGAACGATATGAAATTAGGCGCATTTTCCCTGAGTCTTAGTGTAAAGGACCTGAACGCTTCCAAAACATTTTATGAACACCTTGGCTTTCAGGTATTAGGCGGTGGCATAGAAAAGAATTACCTCATCATGAAAAATGAGCATACCCTCATTGGCCTGTTTCAGGGGATGTTTGAAGGCAATTTATTGACCTTTAACCCGGGCTGGGATGACAATGCCCAGAATATAGAATTCTTTGATGACATCAGGGCCATACAACAACAATTAAAAAGCAAGGGCATCGGTATTCAACCGGAAGCAGACGAGACCACATCAGGGCCTGCAAGCTTTATGGTAACTGATCCTGATGGCAATGTACTGCTCTTTGATCAGCATCGCTAACTTCCAGGATTACCATGACTTCAGGTCATAGTTATCCAATCGCCAAGCCTAGCTGG
>JBEBUO010000110.1:0-8086 GCA_040393285.1 Taibaiella helva
TGCTCGTGGTTCCGGGAATATAGTCACAAGGCCTATCGGCATCCAGGACATAACTGAGTACGGTATCTGTATAACAACGCAGCTCGGGTGAAAAGGTGTTGGGCAATACGGCAGGAAAATGACATAGTAAATAGCTGTTTAAAACACCGATTCGTTCGGTATATCCCTGATTCTGGTCGGCACCAAACCCGATACCATCCAGAAGCGATTCCTGTTGTACCTGCTTAAGGGATACCCCATTCACGGTTATGTTGTTGACCGCTGTAATACGCATCCGAAACAGGCTGTCCTCCGAGTTGCCCTGAAACAGGGGCGGCACCCGGTAGGTTACCGTATCTCCCGCCGCTACATGAAACACATATAAGGGAAGAAAACGGTTCAACTCCCCGTTAAAATAAAATACCGTATCTGTATGGCCATATACAAAAAGTGGCTCCAGGGCGGTTGTATTTACCTCCCGGGGTTCCGGATCGGACATGTTTACCGCATAAATTGTCGTGGTTATTTTGCTAGAGCTACGGCCCAGTATAAGCGTGTCTTTTTCTGCATGCAACCGCATATAGCCCTGGCGTAGGCCCGGGTCACTTATTTCTGAAGTGTTGGCCCAGGAATAATGCCATTCTGCCCCGACAGGGGCAAAATCGTTCTGTGCCTGAGTATATTTTACCAGCGACAGCGTCATTAACAAGCAAAGGAAACATTTCATCGTTCATTTTTAAATCGGTAACAAACAAGATCTTCTGCAATATAGTAAAATAAATTTATGTATACAAGCTGGTTGCCCTTGTGACAATCAGCCGCATCGCGCAAATAAAAAAAGAGCACTGCGTGAAGCAATGCTCTTTTCCTGCTGTAGGCAGTTTGTATCCTATTTGTCTTCCGTAAAAAATTTATGGAAATACGGGATGGTTTCGATGCCTTTATAATAATTGGCAACATCATACTTCTCATTGGGTGAATGGATATTGTCATTATCCAATCCAAAACCCAGTAAAACCGTCTTTAAGCCCAGCTCCTGCTCAAACAAGGCTACAATGGGAATGCTTCCGCCACCACGGGTTGGAATAGGATCCTTACCAAAGGTAGCTTTAATGGCCTTGGCAGCAGCTTTATAAGCCGGGGAGTCGGTTGGGGTAACCACCGGCTCGCCTCCATGATGCGGTTTAACTTTTACTGTTATCCCTTCAGGAGCTATGCTTTTAAAGTGATTTTCAAACATATCGGAAATCTCTTTCGACACCTGGTTCGGCACTAAGCGCATAGATATTTTTGCAAAAGCTTTGGAAGGCAATACCGTTTTGGCACCCTCGCCGGTATAGCCGCCCCAAATGCCGTTTACATCCAGTGTAGGCCGTATGCCGGTTCTTTCTAAAGAGGTGTAACTCTTTTCGCCCCATACTTCATCCACTCCTAAATCCTTTTTGTATTCGTCCAGATCAAACGGTGCTTTGTTTAAATCTTCCCGCTCTGCAGCATTTAATGCCAATACTTTATCGTAAAAACCGGGAATGGTAATATGGTTATTTTCGTCGTGCAGGGAAGCGATCATTTTGCACAATTGGTTGATGGGGTTGGCCACCGCACCACCATACACCCCGCTATGCAGATCGCGGTTAGGCCCGGTCACCTCTACTTCCATGTAGGCGAGTCCACGCAGGCCGCTTTCTATCGAGGGATCGTCCATACTAATCATTGACGTGTCGGAAATCAACACAACGTCAGCTTTTAGTTTTTCTTTATTTTCCGCTACAAAGATGCCCAGGTTATCACTACCCACTTCTTCCTCTCCTTCAATCATCATTTTCACATTACAGGGAAGGGTATCGGTTTTTACCATAACCTCCAGCGCCTTCACATGCATATAAAACTGTCCCTTATCATCGCAGGCTCCGCGCGCGTATATTTTACCGTCTTTGATCACCGGTTCAAACGGGCCGCTGGTCCAGAGCTCCAGGGGATCGGCGGGTTGCACATCATAGTGGCCGTAAACCAAAACGGTAGGCAATGCCGGATCAATTATCTTTTCTCCATATACGATAGGATGGCCCGCAGTGGGACATATTTCCGCCGTATCACAACCGGCCGCCAGCATGGCTTCTTTAACGGCATCGGCACATCGTGCTACATCGGCTTTATATTTACTGTCGGCACTCACTGAAGGGATGCGCAGCAGATCGAGTAATTCATCGAGGAAACGTTGCTTATTGGCCTCGAGGTAATCTTTCCAAACTTGCATGAGCTATTAATTTTTAGAGCTCAAATGTAAGCGAAATCGCTGAAACACCCCAGCGCCTGTTTAAAATTTACAGGTACCGGAAGCAAAAATGCGGGAAATCATTCATCTTTGTCAAGGCATTATTTGCCCTCGATTTTGTTCCTTTAAAAGCCGGATGGTTTTGTTATGCGTACGATTATTTGCCTGGTGATTTCCAATTGCTTCATGACTTACGCCTGGTACGGGCATTTGAAAAAGGATACGGACAATATGCCACTGATCAAACTGGTTCTGATCAGCTGGGGTATTGCTTTTTTTGAATACCTGTTTATGGTACCCGCCAATAATGTGTTCGGGAAGCGTGAGGGTTTTTCGGCTTTTCAGCTAAAGACGATGCAGGAGGTGATCAGCCTTTCTGTATTCTTTGTTTTTGCCCTCACCTACCTCAAGGAGTCTTTTCGCTGGAACTATGTACTGGCGTTTGCTTTGATAATAGTAGCCACTTATCTGATGTTTTTGCCTCAAAAAAGCTGAATCGCTACCCCTGAACGGGGGAATTTAGGCCTGCGCATTAAAGTTTTTCCTTTTTTATAAGAGAATAGCGGTAAATGCTGTTATTTTTGAGCTTTCTTATTTTAATCTTTACAGCACTAAACAATGATGAAATCATTACGGTCCTTAGGCTTCCTCGCACTTGCCGGCATAGGCATCAGCCAGCAGGTACACGCACAGGAATTTGCCTGGAAAGAGGCACAGTCAGGAGGTTACACGTATAAGTACGTGACTAACGATCCTACCCAATCGCGTTTCTATACGCTTAAAAACGGACTGACCGTTATTCTAAGTCCCACTAAAAAGGAGCCAAGGGTACAAACCTATATCGCCATCAAGGCGGGTAGCAAAACCGATCCCGCTACGCATACCGGCCTGGCGCACTACCTGGAACACATGTTGTTTAAAGGTACGGACAAATTTGGCAGTCTGGACTGGGCTAAGGAAAAACCTCTGTTAGACCAGATTGATGGCTTGTACGAGCAATACAATTCGACCACGGACGAGAACAAGCGTAAAGAAATTTACAAGGAAATCGACCGCGTGTCGGGCGAAGCCTCTAAGTTTGCTATTGCCAATGAGTACGACAAACTGATGGCCGGTATGGGTGCCAAGGGAACCAATGCCTTTACCTCCTTTGAACAGACGGTGTATACCGAAGACGTGCCCAGCAATGCCATCAGCAAATACCTGGCTGTTCAGGCCGAGCGTTTCCGTAATCCTATTCTGCGTATTTTTCATACCGAACTGGAAGCGGTTTACGAGGAAAAGAACCGGGGCCTGGATAGTGACGGAAGAAAAGTGTTTGAAGAAATGTTTGCCGCACTGTTTCCCCATAACAATTACGGAAAGCAAACGACCATAGGCACGGTAGAACATTTGAAAAACCCTTCGTTGGTAGAGATCCGGAAATATTTTCACACGTATTATGTGCCCAACAATATGGGCATCATTATGGCAGGTGATTTTAATCCGGATGTGGTGATTGCCGAAATCGACAAGGCTTTCGGGTATATGAAGGCTACACCTATTCCGCCCTATACGTTTGAACCGGAACAACAAATCAACACACCTGTAGTTCGTGAGCTCAAAGGCCCCGAAGCAGAAAGCATCATGCTGGGTTTCCGTTTTCCCGGAGCTTCGTCTAAAGACGCTAAAATGCTGGAGCTGGTGGGTAGCATCCTCACCAACGGATCGGCTGGTCTCATAGACCTTAATCTGGTAAAACGCCAGAAATTGCTGCAAGCTTATGCCTTCCCTTATTTACTGAAAGACTATTCTGTATTGCTACTCCAGGGTAACCCTATAGAGGGTCAGAGCCTGGATCAGGTAAAGGAATTGCTCCTGGGAGAACTGGATAAGTTGAAAAAGGGTGAATTTTCTGAAGAATTGCTGCAAGCTATCGTAAACAACGAAAGGAAAAGCGCCATCCAGGAAAATGAAAATTACTCCAGCCGTGCCAGCCTGCTGATGGACAACTTTACCGTTGAGACAGACTGGAAAGATCAGGTGGCCTTTGCTGAGGACCTGAGCCGGATCACGAAGGCAGACATCGTGGCTTTTGCTAACAAATACCTGGGCAATAATTATGTAGCGGTATATAAAAAACAGGGTGTAGATAATAGTGTGGTAAAAGTAGAGAAGCCACCTATTACGCCTGTGACGGTTAACCGGGAGGCACAATCAGATTTCCTGAAGACGGTTAATGCGATGCCTGAAAACACGATAGAACCCGTATGGCTGGATTACAAAAAAGACATACAACGAGCACAAGCGGGTAAATACGAAGTGCTGGCCGTACAGAATAAGGACAACGACCTGTTTCGGGTATATTATCAATATGAAACCGGAAGCTGGGGTAATAAGTATCTGCCTATTGCTGCCGACTATTTGGAATATATAGGTACAGCTCAGAAAAGCGCAGAAGATATCAGTAAAGATTTTTACCAGATCGCCTCCGCTTTCAGCATCAATGTATCCAGTGAAAACACAACGATTAGCATCGACGGCCTGCAGGATAATTTTGAGCCGGCGGTGAGTCAATTTGATGACCTATTGCGCCATTGTGTAGCCGACGAAGATGCCCTGGAAGCATATAAAGCCCGCCTGAAGCAGGCCCGTGTTAATAAGAAGAAAAATAAGGGACAAATCCTTGCGGGCTTACGGAGCTATGCGATGTATGGCCCCCAAAATCCGTTTAACCATGAGTTGAGCGATGCCGAACTCGACGCACTTACCGCCAAAGACCTGATTACGATCCTGCACGACCTCGCCAGTTACCAGCACAGGGTATTGTACTACGGACCCGAGTCTTCTACTGTTATTGCCGGCAAACTCAGTAAGGTACATCAGGCGCCTGTAGCCTTTAAACCGCTGCCTGATGCGCGTACCTTCCCGCAGATCGAAACCAGCCAGCAACGCGTATTATTCGCGCACTATGATATGGTACAAGCCGAAGTGAACTGGGTACGTAACGCAGCAGCTTATGACGAAAGCAAGGTGCCGGCTTTATCCATGTTTAACGAATATTTTGGCGGTGGTATGGGGTCTATTGTATTCCAGACCATCAGGGAGTCTAAAGCACTTGCCTACTCTACTTATGCTTATTTTGCCACCCCTTCCCGCGCGGCTTATCAAAATAGTATTATAGCTTATGTAGGTACACAATCCGATAAATTCAACGAGTCGGTAACTGCTATGAATGAGCTGCTCACCACCCTGCCCCGTTCAGATAAAGCGCTGGAAATAGCCAAAGACGGATTGCGGAAATCATTGGCTACAGACCGCATCACCCAGGATGGTATCCTCTTCAGCTACCTGAGTGCAGAGCGCATGGGCCGTGACTATGATATGCGGAAAGTAACTTTCGACAAGGTGGCTTCTTTTGGTTTTGATGATCTGCAAAAATTCCATCAGGCCGAATTTAGTGCCAAGCCTTATGTGTATTGTATCGTTGCTGATAAGGAAAGAATAAAAGAGGAAGACATGCAAAAATTGGGCCCTCTACAGGTGTTGAGCCTGGAAGAAGTCTTCGGTTATTAATAACCAGTTGATATATTAATAGAAAACGCCGGCACCTTAAGTGACCGGCGTTTTTTTTCTTCGGGCTTTTGCGGCAGTAATGTTTTTGGTTTGTTGTTGCAAAACAACCATTTTGATTATCTTTGAAAGCTATAAAAAATCAAGCCATCTTATGCTCACAGTCGCCATTCAGCAGGCAAAGTTTATTGCACCGGTAGGCTTGTATCCTCAGGAGGCCGTGATCCACAATGAACTGGAGGTAGACCTGGCTTTAAGTTGTCCGGCCCGGATAGAAGAACTTCCGTTTATTGACTACGTCATACTTCACCAACTGGTTAAAAAACATATCATGCAGGGCGAAAAACTTCTGGAAGATATTGTAAGAAATATAGTGCTGGAGTTAAGAATGGTATACCCTGACTGCAAGGTAAGCTTATCCATAAGGAAATGTAATCCACCTATGTCCGGCCAGGTTGGCAGCTCATCGGTAAGTTGGGAAGATTAAGTGGCTTAGTCTTATTTTATCCTTATTATTGTAGTACAAAAGAACGCAGAAAATGGAAGCAAGCAACATCGTACCGTCAGTATCCATGATCCCGGAAGTGATCCGACAGATGGAGACCGTGATCAGGGGCAAACGTCACCAGATTGAGATGGTACTCACCTGCCTGTTGGCCAGGGGCCATGTATTGATGGAGGATAATCCCGGTACTGGTAAGACGGTACTGGCCCGCACGCTGGCACATACCATCAGCAGTGCAGAGGATATTGTGAGCTTTAAGCGCATCCAGTTCACGCCGGATCTTTTACCCATGGATCTTATCGGCTCGCACCTTTTTGATGAAAAAAATGTGGATTTTATATTCAAAAAAGGTCCTTTGTTTTGTAACATCCTTCTGGCGGATGAAATCAACAGGGCATCGCCTAAGGTGCAAAGTGCATTGTTGGAGTGTATGGCAGAGGGACAAATTACGGTAGGCGATGCGACCATTAAACTGGAAGACCTGTTTTTTACCATTGCTACCCAGAACCCCATAGAGATGGAAGGCACTTACCCCTTACCAGCCGCCCAGCTCGACCGGTTTTTCATGAAGATCTACTTCGGATACGTGGATGAGGAAACAGAATTGGACATTTATCGTAACTATGACCGTATTCAGGATAACCTGGAACAACTTAAGCAAGTGGTGACCCTGGATCAGATACTGGCATTGCAGCAGGAGGCAGCCGGTGTCTTTGTACATGAGGAAATACTCCGGTCGGTAGCCCAGATTGTGCGCGGCACCCGGGCCCATCCGGAAATCAGCCTGGGAGCCAGTACCCGTGCCGGAATCGCATTCATGAAGTGTCTTCGCGCCTATGCCCTGATTCAGAACCGCAGCTTTGTGATAGAAGATGATGTAAAGGCTATCGCACATTCCGTATTGGATCATCGCTTACTTTACCGTAACAAGGATGCTCGTTTACATGCCCTTAATATCATAATTGATAAAGAGCTGGAGCGACTGGGCAAACTGAAATTACAAGATTGATTCCTTATCCGTTTACTACTTAAAAGCCGACTAAAATGAAAAAAATATTGCTGTTTACTTGCCTCGCTGGTTTATTATGGTCCTGTAATCATGTGGAGCGCTCGCAACGCACCGGTGAAACGGCAAGCGAGGTGGCCACAGGAGAACGGACTTTTGACCTGAGTGGATTTAAGGAGTTGGATATCTCCTCTGCCATGGAGGTGGAGCTAACGCAGTCCGACCAGTATCAACTAAGGTTTGAGGGCGATGAGGAACTCCTCAAGCACCTTAAAGTAAAGCTAAAAGGTCAGGAACTGGAAATCGGCACGACCAGGAAAATGAATTTCGGCAACCATTCAGTAAAGGTGTACATAAGTGCCCCGGAGTACCGTAAAATTGACCTGTCGGGCGCCTGTGTCCTCAAAAGCACCAATACCCTCAAGGGTACATCACCTTTAACCCTGGATATGAGTGGCGCCAGCAGCCTCAATCTGGATGTAGCCGTACCAGCATTTCAACTGGAAGCGAGCGGTGCCAGCAATGTCGTGCTTCGTGGTACCGCCGGCAAGCTCGATATAGACGGTAGCGGGGCGGGAGAAATCAATGCCAAAGAATTGAAGGCAGACGATGTACACATTGAATTATCCGGAGTGGGATCGGCCAGTGTCTGGGCTGTAAATAGTTTGCATGTAGAGGTGTCTGGTGTGGCTTCTGTAGTTTATAAAGGAAATCCGACCCATATCTCTAAAGATGTTAGTGGTACGGCATCCTTACATGCCCTCAAGTA
>JBEBUO010000111.1:0-8001 GCA_040393285.1 Taibaiella helva
ATCACTTCCCATTTTACGCCATATTTATGTTGAAAAAACTATTATTTCTCCTGCCCTTTCTTTGCGGGTTTTCTTACGTGCTTCCTGCACAAACAACGATCGATAGCCTTTTGGGCACGGATCCCCAGGTGCAACAACCAACGGTGGCCGACAGCGCAGAACGATCGGAACTGGCACCTCTGGTAGATACGGTGGAGGCGGTGATATTGCCGGATTCTTTATCCCAAACACAAGTGCCCGATGCAGACACAGGCGCCCTGGTGCCCACGGATACCGTAGGTGAAGTGATATCCGGCACCACAGTCGATACAGCGCAGCAAGTGCTGCGCGGCACGGTATACGAATCGGATGGTATGACGCCCCTGATTGGCGCGCTGGTAAGCTGGACCGTTAACCAGGCCGGTATCCAGACCGATATAGATGGCCACTTTGAGCTGCCCTATCATGATAATGATACCATTAAGGTGACTTCATTGGGTTTTGCAGATATAATTGTACCCGTAGAGCCCGGGATGAACGACCTGAAAATAACGCTTAAAAAAGCTACGGAAGTGATTAAGGAAGTGGTGGTGACGGCCCTGGGTATAGAGCGGGATACCCGCACGCTGAGTTATGATATTCAACAACTGGAAGGCAGCAAGCTGACGGAAGTAAAGGATCCTAACGGCAATGCCATGAATAACCTGGCCGGAAAAGTAGCAGGCCTGGCCATTACCCCGGCTGCCGGAGGACTGGGCAGTGCCTCGCGCGTAGTGCTGCGCGGCAACAGGTCCATCAGGTCCATGAATGACGCCTTGATGGTAGTGGATGGCGTGCCGGTAAGTAACGACATGGGCAGCCAGCCGACAGATGAGAACGGAGGCTACGCCGGAGGCGACGGTGCCCAAAATATAAATCCTGAAGATATTGAAAGTATAAGTGTGCTCAAAGGGCAATCGGCAGCCGCCTTATATGGCAGCAATGCCCAGGACGGTGCCATAATGATCAACACCAAAAGGGGCAGGCGGGGCCCGCTGGAGATCAACTATTCCGGCGGCGTATCGTATCAGGTGCCACAGCTGTTGATACGGTATCAGAATGAATATGGTCGTGGAAATGGTGGCACTTATGCAGCTACCTCAGGCTACTCCTGGGGCGAAAAGGCGCAGACATACAAGGATAACGTAAGGGACTTTTTTAATACAGCCACGCTAATTACCAATTCGATCAATTTTTCCGGTGGCTCGGAAGAGGTGCAGGGTTATGGTTCCTATTCCAATAGTTTTGGTAATGGAATGGTTGGCTATAATAAACTGCGTAACCATACATTTAATGTGCGGGTTACGGGTCGTTTCCACGAAAAGCTATCGACAGACTTTAAACTTACTTATGTGAGCCAGGAAGTGGATGACCGCCCCAAGAGCGGGGAGCTGGGCACTTCCTTATTTGCTTACATCATGCCGCGTGACATGAGCCCGGCAGAATTAAACCATTATGAAGATTTCGACGAGCGAAACCAGCCTTATCCTGCACCCTGGCCCACCACCCAGTCATCAATCTATACCAATCCCTATTGGTATGTAAACAGGACCTCTTACGATACCCGCAGGAACCGGGCTATATTCTTAGGTAAAGTCAATTACGAGATTATGCCCTGGCTGAATATACAGGCACGCTATAGCCTCGACTACATCAATGACAACACAACCGGTAAGTTCTACGACAACACGGTTTTGATTGCTGATCCCGGCGGCCGCTATTACGAATACCTCACACAACGTTATTACAGCTATTTCGACCTGCTGCTGAACGGAAACCATGAGTTCGGCGATATTTCCCTGACGTATACTTTAGGGGGTAGCTTCGACAACGTGGCAGCCAAGTCGGTGAACAGCACAGCAAACGGCCTGACCATCCCGAACCTTTTTATTCTGCAAAACGGGACTACACCTACGATCACCAGTAGCTCCACCCAAATTCAAAAGCAAGGCCTTTTTGCCACGGCGCAAATAGGTTATAAAAATTACCTCTTCCTGGAGGGTACCATCCGGAACGACTGGTCGTCTACCTTGCCCGGCCCGCATAACTACCTGTATCCCTCTGTAGGGCTTACCGCCGTCCTGTCCGACATGATGACCATGCCTTCCTGGGTGAGCTTTGCCAAGCTACGCGGTACTTATGCCTATGTGGGCAATGATGGGGCGTATGCCGTTTTGCACCAATATTATACATTTGGCCCGGGTACGGGCGGCGGCTTCGTTACCCGGGAAACCACAAAAGCTATTCCCGACCTCAAGCCGGAGCAAACCCGGGCATTCGAACTGGGTACCGACTGGAAATTTCTGGATCAGCGACTGGGTCTGGGCCTGAGCCTGTATCAGACCAATACCTATAACCAGTTGGTTCCCCTGCCGCAGGCGCCGGCCACCGGCTTTGCTACCCAATGGATCAATATGGGAGATATACAAAACCGGGGCCTGGAAGTGTACTTAACTGCGCTGCCTGTACGCATGAAAGATTTTAGCTGGAACACTACTTTTGTTTTCTCAAGAAATATAAACGTGGTTAACCGCCTGTCGGAAGAACTGAAAGAAACCAAGCTGTCGGGCAGTGAACGCCTGGGTGTGATCGGCGTGCATGAAGGCGGCGCTTATGGCGATATATACGGATCGGCCTGGAAGCGAAATGAAAACGGACAATTTGTGGTGGATGCCGGTGGTCTCCCCGTGATTGATGACGATAAGAAGCTGGGTAACTTTAACCCTGATTTCCTATTGGGCTGGAGCAATGAGTTTCGTTACAAACACCTTTCTTTAAGCTTTCAGCTGGACGGTAGGATAGGCGGCCAGGTAATATCCGGCACCGATGCCTACCTGGCCTTTTATGGTCTAGCCGATTATACCACTGCCTTCCGTGATGGAGGTCTGGTGCTCGATGCAGTGTATGAAGACGGTACTAAAAATACTTCTTCTATTTCGGCCGAGGAGTTTTGGACCAATGTGTCGGACGGCCGCTCGGCCAGGGGCGAGTTCTTCCTGTATGATGCCACTAATTTTCGGCTGCGCCAGCTGTCGCTGGGCTACACCTTTTATGTAGACAAGCCTTACCTGAAAGCAGCACAAATTTCCCTGGTGGGCAATAACCTGTTTTTCCTGTACCGGGGCAGCGCCTCCTTGAAAGTCAATGGCATGCCGGAGCGGAAAATACCTACCGACCCCGAAGCCGCTCTGGGTGCAGGGAACGTGCAGGGCCTGGAATCGGGCATGCCGCCTATGAGCCGCGGAATTGGCCTGAATGTACGTTTAACTTTTTAAATTAACTGACCTATGCAAGCGCGGATTTTATTACCGGCAATAGCCCTGTTGACCCTCTTTGTATCCTGTACCAAGAACTTTGAGGACATGAATAAGAATGATGAGAAGATTCCGGAGATCACGGAGCAGGAATTACCCTTTCTCTTTGCCAAAGCCCTTTCTGTAGGTTCGCCATACAGTTACCAAACCTATCAGAACCTGTATGCTGATTTGTATGCCCAGTACTTTGCCACTACGGCTACGGCTTTTCAAACCGACCGGTATACCATCCGGCAGGACTGGAACAGCAATAACTGGCGTAACCAGTATACAGGTGTGATTCCTCAATTAAAAGCCATCTTCGATAATACCGATCCCGCATCCAACGAGTATGCGCTGGCCAGTATCTGGTGGGTGTATTGCTTCCATCACCTCACCGACTATTTTGGACCTGTGCCTTACTTTCAGGTTGGGGATGCCACAGGAGAGCTCATACCTTATGATGCACAGGAAGCCATCTACGATGACTTTTTTGCCCGTTTGAAGACAGCTGTGGAACATTTGAAAGCGAACACACCGGGTACCCTATACGGTGCTTCCGATTTGATATACGGGGGTGATACAGAGAAATGGATCAGGTTTGCCAATTCCCTTCGCTTACGCCTGGCGCTGCGCATATCGGCTGTAAATCCCCAAAAGGCCAAGTCGGAGGCGGAGGATGCTGTACAGTCGGGCGTTATGGAAACGAATGCTGAAGATGCTTTGATGACGAAATCGCTGAGTGGGAATGACTATAACCAGCTGGCCCACATTGCAGTCTGGAACGAGTTTAGCATGAGCTCCGGTATGTATTCCTATCTTAAGGGCTATGAGGATCCCCGCCTGCCGGTTTATTTTCAGCCGGCTAAGAGCAGTGGGGCCTTTGCCTCGCTTAGGAACGGACAAATTAATGCGGACCTGAATCACGACGAAAACCAACCGGATAACTTGTCGCAGATCGGCCCTTCCTGGGTGACACCGGCGGGTACCAGCTGGACGGAAAATCCGACCAGGCCCCAGGATATCCTGCGCTGTGCAGAGGTGTTTTTTCTGCGTGCAGAGGGGGCTTTGAACGGATGGAATATGGGTGGCGCGGCCGAGGGCTTTTATGCACAGGGCATTACCAGCAGCATGGAATCGCATGGAGTACCTATGGCCGATATTGAGGCTTACCTGCAGTCGGATGCGGTACCTGCTGCCCCGGGCGATTATAAGAACTCAGAACCGGTGAGCAATACACCGGTAAAATGGTCGGCAGCTATCGAAACCCAGCGGGCGCAGATTGGTACACAAAAGTGGCTGGCGCTTTACCCCGATGGCTTCGAAGCATGGGCGGAGCTGCGGCGTACAGGCTATCCGATTTTGTATCCTGTAGTGCAATCCGACAACCCCAGCTTACCCACCGGAACACCAATTAAGCGGATTCCTTACCCTACAGTGGAGCTGCAAACGAATGCAGAAGCCCTGGAACAAGGGAAAGTTCTGCTGGGCGGTCCGGACGACGCGGCTACGCGTCTTTGGTGGGATGTGGATTAAAACGAAGAGGGAAGACAAAACTTCCTGAAGGCCGTTTAGGAAAGTGGTTCGGGCCTTGGTGCCGTACCGGCCGGTCTGGATTTATCGTCAGGCAAGGGAATGAATTCGTCCTTGTCGGTAGGCGGCAGTACGAAGCGGCCTTGTTTCCAGTCTTCCTTAGCCTGCTCAATGCGCTCCTTACGCGACGAAACAAAGTTCCACCAGATGAAGCGCTCGCTCAGTGGCTCGCCACCCAACAGCATCAGCGTGGTCTCCTCTTTGGCTACAATACGGGGGTCTACACCTTTGGAAAACACCAGCATATTCCCTTGCTCATAAGTGGTGCCGCTTATTTCTACCGCACCCTTTGCAATATAGAAACCGCGTTCGGCATGTTCCTTTGGTAAGGCCAGGGAAGCACCCGGTTGCAGCACCACATGCAGGTAGAAGAGGGGCGAATTGGTCGCTACCTGGCTGCGTAGGCCATAGGCGTCGCCGGCAATGAGGCGCATCCAGATTCCCTTATCGGTATACACAGGTAGCTGATCGGGTGTATAGTTCACAAAAGAAGGTGCTGCCTCTTCGTCTCGTTCCGGAAGGGCCACCCAGGTTTGTATCATTTCCAATCCACCTGCCAGGGCAGAGGGGCTTTCAAACCTTTCGGAATGAGCTATGCCACTGCCTGCGGTCATCCAGTTTACCTCACCCGGACGAATGATCTGCTCCACGCCCAGGCTGTCGCGGTGCGTTACTTCGCCGCCAAACAGATAGCTGACAGTAGATAGTCCGATATGTGGATGAGGAAGTACGTCCAGCTCGGACGCCGGCGTAGTAATGTTGCTGATAGGACCGGCATGGTCCATAAAAATGAAAGGGCCTATCATCCTGCGAAGGCGAAAGGGTAGAATGCGCTTTACCTTCATTTCGGCGCTTATGGCTGCTGTGCGGGAGGGGATAACGAGTTCAAGCATGGCTTTAGATTATTTATCCGGCCCTTTCCGGTCCGGGCTAGTTAGCGTATTAATATGCAATATAAGCATATCAGCCGAGAAAAGTTGCAGCTTGCCGGCGAATGCCGGCAGCCGCATTGACAGCCCTCTGAAGACGCCGTAGGCCCCGGATTACCTGCTTGTAGCGCTGAAGTAGAAAAAAAATTAAAGCCCCTTGTGCAAGAAGGCGAACAGGTTTGTATGGGTATGCGTTGACTAGCGTGGTGGGCCTGTGGAGGCCGCCGCAACCAGACCGAATGATGTTGAACGTGAAGCAGTTGCGCAATATGTACGAAGTCAAAAAAGTGCAAAGACTGACCGCTAAGGGCAGCTGGTTTCCGGGTGCTGAAGTCCGTCTTGCGCCGGCCAGCCCGTCCTGTAGCCGGACGAATGAAGATTATTTTTTTGGCATAATGGAAATTTATTTACTATCTTGCTTGTGGTAAACGTGTTTGACCCTCCGCGGGGCTTGAACAACGATTAATTATCACTAAACAAACAAAGATCAATTATGAACAAAGCGGACATCATCGGTAAACTGGCGAAAGACGCCGACATCACTAAGGCTCAAGCCGAAAAAGCATTGAACAGCTTCACTAGCTCGGTAAGCGGCTCACTTAAAAAAGGCGAACCCGTTACCCTTATCGGATTCGGTACTTTTTCTGTATCAGAGCGCGCTGCACGTAATGGTCGTAATCCTCAGACAGGAGCTACCATTAAGATCAAAGCAAAGAAACTGGCCAAGTTCAAACCTGGTAAAACTTTGAGCGAAACTGTAGCTAAGGCAAAAATGCCTAAATAGGCTATTTGCATGTTGCGTAAACAAGGGATGATGTGTCATCCCTTTTTTTATGCCCTTACATGTCCACTTTATAACAGCAGGACTTAGCCGCATTGGTGCCATTGCCGTCTTCAGCGTAGCCTTTTTCGGTTTGGTTCATATAGCGGGCCGGTCCTGATTTCTATTGAAATACTTCCTCTGCCAGGGCATGATTGACCATAGCACCGGCAAGGTTGCCACTGGCCGAGGCATAGGCTATAGAACGCATCCCCATGGTACTGTCGCCACAGGCATACACGCCCTCGATACTTGTTTTCTGAAACATATCTACTTTGATATGTCCTTGCTCTGTAAAGCTGCAGCCTAAAGTAGCAGCAAGATCAGTATGCTGGGTGAAGGGAAGAGCCGCATACAGCACATCGACCTCTTCCCTGCTACCATCGGCAAAAACCACTTGCTTTACCTGACCCTGATGATGTGTGATGGATGTAATTGCTGTTTCCACAATGGGTATACCGTGCTGTTGTAATTGACTGATTTGCTCAGGTGTCAAGTCAGCTTTTCCACAAGTCATCAGGCTGAGTTTGTTGGTCAGGTTATGCAGCAGTAAAGCCAGGTGCATGGCCAGAGGGCCATTAGCCATAATGCCGGTTATTTGTCCGCGATGTTCGTATCCGTGACAGTAGGGGCAGTGTATTACCGAGATGCCCCAGCATGCGGCAAAGCCATCAATGTCTGGGAACTTGTCTTTAATGCCGGTGGCGAGGATGAGTTTTTTAGCAGTAAAGGTATGACCGGAATCGGTGCGTACAGTGAACCCGGTATCCGTTGCTGATGCACTTACGGCAAGGTCGTTGCGATACGTTACACTCGGGTACTGGAGTACCTGCGCTCTGGCTTTTTCGGCAATCAGATGGGGCGCTGTGCCGTCGTGGGTAATGAAGTTGTGGGCATGACTTGCTTTTTGATTGCAGGGCGAGCCACTATCGATAATCAATACCGTGCGCAGCGAGCGGCCCAGAGACAGGGCTGCCGAAAGCCCGGCATAGCTGCCTCCGATAATAAGGACATCAAAGTTGTTTGGATCTTTCATATAATCATTAGTGTAAGGAGATAAAATAAAACTAGCCAAATAACCTAATCCTTTTAAATACGGTTTGGCTTATTAATGCAACCATGTTGCAAATATAAGTATAATTTTATCATTGCAACTATGTTGCATTTAAGATGAAGGCCGTTCTTGCTTTTTATTTACAAATTTTATTCTGGTCGAACTTTTCTTTGACCAGCAACATATGCTCCTGACGCGCGGTGTTCAGCCGTGCTAGCGAGGGAGATTTCGGGTACGGAAAATAACTCGTCGTCATCTCGACTAAGAAAATCCCAAATGGCTTGCCATTTGATC
>JBEBUO010000112.1:0-7975 GCA_040393285.1 Taibaiella helva
CCCATATAGCTAATACTGAAGGTACCCATACTGTATGGGCTATAGTGCTGATAATCGCCCAGGTCTTCATCGAACTTAAAGGTTTCGGAATAGTTTTTTGAAAACTGTTTGTTCCAGGTAAGGTCAATACGCATATCAGGAACCGGCTCTAAAGTAGCACCTACATTAATATTCTGTGAATAAGTCTGCTGCATCAGTCCGTTAAAAATACTGTTACGCGAAATGCGCTGTATGGCTGCCTGCCGATCCAGCCATTCCCGGTCGGGCTGGTAGCCAAAAGCAAAGTCATACCAGCTATCCCCGCTACGGCTGTTTACCCCCAGGAACTGGGTGCTATCCATAAATCCGGGTAGAATGGTACCGCCTGTTTCCGTATAGTTGATGGTAGCCCGTTTGAGCATGGTAGCCAGACGCCCCACGACCCTAACCCCTTGCGGCACTTCGGGCAGGATATTGCGGCGGCGGGCCTTCCAGGAGGCCAACTCTTTGCGGAATCGCTGTCTTTCAGCCTTTTTCAGACTTCTGAGCGCGGTACGCAGCGCTGTAGGCTCCATACTATCGCCGCCCTTAACATCTTTCTGCGTTATCTGCTTACGTTTGGGGCGTGGTGGTAAAATGTTCTTCTGCCGGGCTTGCTCCGCCACTTCTTTCCGGCGTTGGTTCCGGCTTTCCCTGTTTTCCCCCTGATCGCCCCCTTTGCCCTCATCTCCATTAACTTCGGACATGCCGATTTTAAGGTCTTTTCCGGTACCCATACCACCTTCACTCGTTTTAGATCTGAGCTCGGCTGCTTTATCCTTCTTTACTGGCGTGTTGATCGCCTTCAACCAGCGCGATTTATTATAGAGCTGGTTGAACATGAGTTCTCCATTAAACTGTTTGGTTTGGGTATTGGCAATGATATTGCCCAGATCATACGCTACCCGTGAGGCAGCAGTCCAGTTATAGTTGGCCGTATATGAAGCTGTAGCCCTCGTCCAATCCAATATGGGGAACTTCTGCATAGGCAGGGTATAGGTTGCATTAAGCGTCTGGCTAAAGTACGTATTACGGCCCAGGCGCATAATATTACTCCATATGGAATCGCGTTTTTCATCTGTGTCTATTCTGCCATAAGGTTCGTCTATCCGCGACTGGTTGTTGGCAGCATAGCTAAAGGACAGGGATTTAGTCAACTCCCAACGCAAATTGAAGGTCCGGTCCCAGACAAAGTTCTTATAAAAGGTAGCGGGTATCTCATAAGGTCCGTCATCCAGGTTACGCACTTTTGTTTCTCCCAGCAGGCGATGGAGGTCCGAACGAACTGAAAAACTACTCGGTACGAGGTTAAAATTCAGGTCCTTTACAGGGGTCAGCCATTTGGACTTGGATTTAATCATTTTCTTAAAAGGTTCGATATACTTTACCTTCAATGAATAATTATAGCCAATGGCCAAACGTTGTTCGACCATTTCATCTTTTTCCAGCAAGGCATTACGCTTAAAAGCACGGTTGTAGGAATAGCTGGCATCAAAATTTTTAAGGCTCCAGGGCATAATGGCATTTCCCTGCTTTTCAGGATTGCCCAGATACCGGATATTACTTAAGTTAAAACTGGTGATAGAAGAAAAGTCCTGGGCCGCCTTACGCATGGAATCCCTGTCTTGCATGGAAAGCGCCGATTCCAATTTGTCGCTCAGCAATACGTCTCGGTCATAGGGGTCGTACTTAGGGTTACTTACGTTTTGTGAATAACCAAAAAATACCGGCAATTGGAGTCCTACGCTACGAGGTAATAATTTTCCCAGGTTAAGGTTGGTAGAAGCGTCATAGGCGTTCATATTATCCCGGAAACGCTCATCCACTTTCTGATCAATATTGCCGTAGCCAACGGTATGCATGCTGGCACCCAAATGCACACTACCCAAATCGGCCAGTTGTATATTGGCCTGCCCGGATGCAGCGTAGCCCGGCTGCTCATCCAGCCCGGCCATCCGAAGTTCGTTAAACCACACCTCTACACATTTATCCTGTCCGTCATCCGATGGATCATTGAGGGTCTTTTTAGGATTGGCCACACCGAGCATAATATTTTTGACATCGCCAAAATTAGGGTTACCGACTACGACCATGGTACGACCAAATTCATCCATACGGGAATAAGGCAGATAGGAAGGCAGCCCCTGGTTATTACGTTCTGTTTTGATGGCTACCATATCCTCCATCTTCAGGTCCAGGTAGTTAGCCTCAGGCCATATTTCGGATGCTATTGTTGTAGCAGGTTGTGTCACTTTAAGTGGTATCTGGTATTCGTAGTAATTATTAATAAAATCACTACCTACCCGGATTATAGCCCTCAGGTCACCATCGCGCAATTGGGCCTGGTTAGGTACGGACTCAGCATGGATAAACATGCGCAGGTTTTTGTATTGCCGCATATCCACACGTACTTCCTTAAAAGCGGCACGGGCATCGCCATCCTTAAGCCCGCACACCTGTAAAGATATGGACTGTTCGTCCTGGGCAAGGTTTTGACCGGTAATGCCACCCGGGGCTACCTGGCGCTGCACGCCCGGCGGAATACGATAAGGTACCGGCTCACGCTCACCATTCTCTTCCAGGCTTACTGCAGTGACCGCAAAAGAAGTTCTTAACTGATCTTCTTCAGGTATATTTTCTCCGGGAGAGGTTAAGGAAAAAAGATAACGGCGCCACTGGCTTCGGTCTAACTGGAACTGTGCAAAGCGCATCACCACACTATCCTGAAAATCGGACATAAACATACGTACGAAACGAATAGAACGAAAATCGCTGATACCATTTACCGCCTGGTCATAATTTTTAATGGGTATCTTAAACTGATACCAGGTTTCCTCCTGGGTACGACCATTGGGCAAACGTACATTACTTACTTTTTTATTTACAATATGGTTGCTCCCCACATCCATATTGGGCGCTATGCGCACCCGATACTGGAAATAAGCTTCTGTTTCGTTAAGGGAATTATCCCGGTTGATGTCCTCATTTTCCGGAATCGCGGTGCCGGAGGTCGTAAAGTCACTGTTGAGTTCAGAAACCGGCGAATTGCCCTGAGGGCTGTTAAAGTCTCTGTACCGCGCAATGAGTTCTCCCATTCTTCCCTGTTGCTGATCATGAAGCTCATCCCTGAAATGGCGGAAATTGTCTGATGACGGGTCATTTTGTAAAGCCTGAAAAGCTGGAGAACCAGCACCTAATATAGCTTCCATCCTGGATAGAAAAGCATCGAAGGTGGTGCGCTCTTCACCATCATCCAGTTCATCGTAGCCTACATCCTGAACTGCCCTGGCTGCAGGATCATTATCGAAAGAACGGGTAATTTGCTGTTGGAAACGCGGCACCAGGCCCCATTGGGTATTGTCCAATTTAGAAAGATCCTTGGGATAAGGAATGCCGTTTTCAAACGACATCCTGGAATCCTTTAAGATGTCTTCAGACACGTTACCCAGATTGATATACAAATCACCACCGGTACTGCCTGGATTATAGATAAAGGGATCCAGCATCCAAAAGGTAACATACTCTACATTTGCCGCTTCAAAGTCGCTGCTGTTGTTATCGATAGCGCGTTGAATGCCTCCCCAACGACCTCTCGGATTGAGGAGCCGGCCGTTGCCGGGATCAATGTTGACATCGTCAAAGTTATACGGCCCCCTCGTATCAGGATAATAGGCCAGGTCAAAAGTGGTCAGTGCATTTTGCCCCGTAGGCCGCATCCGCTGAGGAAACACATCCTCTTGCTGTACCTGCCGCCAGTAGTCCTGAAGCGCGGTATCGGCCTTCACATTATCCGGAGCACCGAAACCATTTTCCAACATGTTGGGATCCAGCATGTACCAGGATAATTTGGCACGGTTTTTATTACTGCTCAGATCTACATTATTTGTAGACTCAGGGAAAAGGGTATTGTTATTTCCGTCTTTTGCACCGGTAGGTGTACTGGAAAGAAACCAGGATGTAATGGGGAAACGCAGGTCTATGGAGCTATTAGCCCCCTCAAAATCATCAATATAAGATGCCCCTTCCGGATCAAGACTGTTTACCATAGCATGGTGACCGGGAAAAATACCTGCTACTTCGCCGCTTACAGAGATGAGAGAAGGTGCCGCGGTGCTGTAGATCGGCAGTTTATCCAATGCCCTCGTAAGCCAGGGAAATTCGTCCTGATAATTCACATCAAGTCCCACTACGGTATTTTTGATGGGATCATCACCAAAGTTGACTTTATTGGTATAAGGCCTTTCGGCCAGGCGCATGTAAGTGCTTCCTATAGTCAGGTTTTCATTAAAAAAATAGTCGAGCCTGGCACCCATAAAAGTCTGGTACATCAAGCCGAAATTGGCATTTTCTTCAAATGAAATATTGATAGGAATACCTGAAGCCAGGATACCCTCATTTAATATTTTTACAGATCCCCGGCTATAGTCAACCTGGTAGTCTACATTCTCTGTCAGCCGTTGTCCACCAGCAATAACAGTTACAGATCCTTCAGGAATATTAAAACCACCCAGGCTGACGTCTGAGCCGCCACCGGCGCCGGAATAACTACCTTTTATGATAAAACGGTTGTTTTGCTGAAACTGACGAGCTATGGATTTTGTGGAATCATAAAGCATCTGATACAAATACCGGCGTTCGAAACGGGGATCACCGCCCAGTGCCGGTTTTAAATCGCTACCAAAAGGTTCAAGCTGAGGAAAGATAATTTTACCTTGCTGTGTATTAATCGTAATCCCTTCTACAAAGTCAAAGATACCATCAGGTGCCGGATCATTTTGCGGGTTAAGTCTGTCGAGATTCAACAGGCTGATCAAGGGTACCCCAGCCTGCGGGCCGTCAGGTAGGTAACGTTTTTCGCCGCCACCCGGATCCTGGTACAGAACATTCAGCCTGAAGTCTTGCTGCCCTATATTACCGCCGCCCAGGCTGTACACATTCTTCATCATCAGTTGCCAAATGGGCAGGGTAGGGCTGGGCGATACGCCTTTCAGCATTTTCAGAAACATCACCTTCACGTTCGTGCTGTCCGGAGGGAAATCCTCTGCAAACTCACCCACCTGGTACACCTTACCATTATAGGTATAGCGATAAGCCACCGCAAGCACATCATCCGGATTAATTTGTGTGTTTAATGAAATATAGCCAAGCTGGGGTTGGAAACTATATTCGGAGGTGCTCAACAAGCGCATGGTGGCCGGCTGAAAATCGCGGCTTTCCTGTAAACCCATTGCCTTAAGGCTGTTAGAAGCAGCACTTTGATTTCTGGCATTGGGCGATTGCAGCAGCATTTCGTATAAGCGGTTGATACGGTTGTCAGGCAACTCGCCGCCTGCCGGGTTAGTTAAAGTCGGTACATAAGGCGTTTTCTCCCCAAGGTCCATCAATGCCATTACCGGTCGTACACCCTGGGTGGCACCGGTACGGTTGGTAATCCACACCTGTACCTGGGTAAGATTGACTTGTGAATTGATTAAAGGAAAATTTTCCAGGGCCTTATTATAATTGTCCCTGAAATACTGGCCGAGCAGGAAGTTGCGGTTTTCCTCATAATCATCGGCTTTGATCTCAAAATCCTGGGTCAGTGCCCCGCCCTGAAGATTGATGCTCTTACGTTGAGACTTTTGCTGGGAGACTACCCCGGTGACCATTAAGCGACCAAACTGTAACTGTGCTTTCAGACCATACAGAGACAAGGGACCGGAAAGCAAGCTGCTGTTTAGCGGAAAGCTGATGGTACCGGCTTCTATTTTCTTAATGATCTCATCTTCTTTGCCTGTGTATTCAAGTTTCTCGTTGTTTTGCTCGCCAAATGAAGGCTGGGTATTGTTACTGATATTCAGCTTTAGCTTATCCCCGATCTGTGCCAGCAGGTTAATATTCATATTCAGGTCAAAATCGAAAATGCCGTAACGCTGTGCCCGCTGCGGCAAGTTAGGATTCTTCATATTCTGCCATGAATACCCGAGCGTTACATCCAGATTACCCTGCGGTTTTACAGATATTACATTGCTACCGAACAAACGGTCGAAAACCCCTTCTTTATACAAGGTGGGGAGCTGGGGCTTTTGGTTAAACATGCTAAGGGCATCTAAGCGCTGACGCCAGTAGTCGGTTTCATCCAGCCCGCTCCGGTAACGGAGGTACTCCTCCCTGGTCATGAAGCTTGGGTTCCTGATATCTCTCCCGCCCACTCGCTCATTAAAATAATAACGGTCTTCTTCCGCATCATATTCTATGGTTCGTTCAATGTTGGCCGGATCATCAAGATTAATGCTGTTGGGTGAGGGTTGGCCTCCGGGGTCTACATTAGCCTGGTCTGAAAGCGGAAACTGGAGGCTATCGGCACCATTGGCCGTACTATCTACCTGCTGCGGGTCGGGCGCAAAAAAAGGATCATCATATCCTCGGGCGGTGAGCACCTGGGCAAGCGACGCAAGCACCACGATGGATGCCAGTAGTCTAAAGCCAAAATGATTATGTTGCCTCGTTGCCAAAACCTTATGCTGATGTTCCGTGTATAAAATAGAAGGAAGAGCGGATGTTCCTATCCGATGAGTTCCGTTTCAAATATATAGTTATAAATTTTTAAGTGCAGCTTTTATCAATTCTTCCACATTTCCCGAATCAGCGCCTAAGTGCTGCTCCGCTTTTTTTAGCGCTGCTTCAGCCATTGTTTTGGAAATACCTAAGCCCATCAATGCATTTAACGCATCCTGAGCAGGTGTATTGTGTCGTACATTACTTATTTCACCCGGGTTGGCCTCAGGTAGTTTACCTTTGAGTTCAAGTAGGATACGTTGTGCTGTTTTACCTCCTATGCCCTTTACTTGTTCCAGTGCCTTGTTATCACTATTGGCCACTATACGGTACAGCTCATCGGGGGTAATGGAGGACAGAAGAATACGGGCTGTGGCCGCGCCCACCCCTGATATGCCTAGTAATTTCTGAAATGCCATTCTTTCTGCTTCTGTAGCAAAACCATACAGTACCCAGGCGTCTTCCCTGATTTGTAAATGGGTGTATAAGCGGCATACTTCTTTACCTCGTATCTTTTCATAGGTATATAAGGTCAGCTGTACCTCATATCCAACTCCCGCTACGTCCAAATAGGTTTGGGTAGGGCTAAGGCCTACCAGTTTACCTTCTAAATAACCAAACATACTGCAATCAAAGAAATATTAAAATAGGGAAAAAGCAGGTAGCTGCTGAAATAAAAAAACGCTGTAGGATAAAAACAGCGTTTTAAGAACTTATTTGATGCCCGGGTGAACGCTTTTCGAGCGTTCCCCTATCAATTAGGGAACCACCAGGGGGAAGCACGCTTGTTGATCTTCCAAAAAAACATGATGGAAACCGAAGAGAACATATCATTATTATCAGGATTACCTCTGTATGCCCCGCCGGGATGTTCATAGCCCGGAATAATCTCTTTAGAGCGGTCGGCCATGTGATGTACCAGTTCCGTTTTCTGAAGTTGATTTACATAAGCAATATCAATCAATAGTGGGTCTACATAGCGCCCGCTTACATCGTCCAAATAGTCGGTGAAGGTATAGCGCAACTGGTATTCCAGGCCAAGAGCCAGGCCCTTACCGATATCAACTTTAAACCCGATACCGCCCAAAGCCGCGTAGGAAAAGTTGCTGTAGGTTTCCGGAAAAGTGTACCCTGGTGCTGTAAATCCCTGCCCTTCAGTACGTAATGGTTGTAAGTCCACTTCTTTTTCCCGGCCGTTTGTTAAATCCTTATAAGTACCGCGTGGATTGAAGTAAAAACCAGAAACGCCTAACAGTACGTAAGGCTGAAAACGTGCCTTGGTCATTCCCCCAAACTCCCAGTTACTTAACCTGAACGGGCTTAATTCTACGATAAAATTTCCTTCCCAGATATTTGTTTTGATATCCAGGTTACGCAGATAACGCTGGTAGCTATCGTCCTGAATCGTTTCGGCCTTTAA
>JBEBUO010000113.1:0-7891 GCA_040393285.1 Taibaiella helva
CTCCATCGTTCCATAACAGATAAATTAAGGACATGCTTGAGCAGGAGTAAACCAACCATCAAGTGTGTTGGTTGGGCAGGTCGGTCATTATCTTTACTATACAATGGCGAAATACATATTCAAACAGTTCCCTGTTCATCTTTTCAGATAAAGTACCAACCGAATGCTTTTGGTTTAACGGATGTACCAAAGAGAAGTAAACTCGATTGGCCGATATCCGTCCTGGGAGGAATCTTAATAGCTTACAAGAAATGATGCATAAATTTACACACACAATATATTAATCGCTTTTAAGGAGCTCCTAAATATTCTGGACGTACCTGCAAGCAACGACTCAGTTGCTTTATAAGCTTCAGTATGAGGAAAACACGATGGAGATTCGGCAATACCCTAATGCAAACTATGCTGTCTGCGGCATACCGCCGGTCTGGTAATCTGCCGGACGCTTACCTAATTCCTTGATAAAGCTAAAGTGGGAATTGATCGCACCGATTAAGGTGGGGTTACATTGATACGGAATGCCATGTTCTTCACATTTCCGTTGCACAATCCTGCTGATGGCAGGATAATGAATATGGCTGATCCGGGGAAACAGGTGATGTTCGATCTGATAATTCAAACCGCCTAAGAACCATGATAGCGGAGCATTGTTAGGTGAAAAGTTGGCAGTAGTCCTGATCTGGTGAATGGCCCACTCGTTCTCAATCATCACATGATCATCTATGCCTACATAAGAAAACTCCGTTTCCTCCACCACATGTGCCAGCTGAAATACGATAGATAAGGTAAAGCCCATAGCTGCATGCATACAAAGGAAGCCGATTAACCAAGGTAGCCATCCTAATAATACAATGGGAACAACAATATAAAACACCACGTAAAGTACTTTGCTCAACCAGAAAATTATATGTTCCTTTCGGTTCATCTTAGGCAGGGGCGTACGGTACACCTTTTTAGAGGCATATTTTACAGGATCCTGAATGAACACCCAAAAGATGGAGCTGAGCATATAAAGAAAAGGCAGGTAAATATGCTGTATCTTATGTGCCGGCACCCATTTCTGTGTAGCACATTGCCTGATCATAGGACTTTTGGCAATGTCATCGTCCAGGCCGTCCACATTGGTATAGGTATGGTGGATGATGTTGTGTTTCTGTTTCCAAAAAAACTCATTACCACCAAGGGCATTCAGGGTAAGTCCCAATAAGTTATTTACCCATTTTTTACTAGAATAACTGCCATGGCAAGCATCATGCATTACATCAAAACCGATAAAAGCAAGATTGGCACCAAACAACACACATAATAAAATAGCTACACCCACGGGCATACTTACAAAAAGAAGGACACCATATAAGGCTATAGCCGAAAGGATGAGAATAAGTGTCTTAGAATAGAGGAACCAGTTACCGGTCTTTTTGATCTTGTTATCGATAAAGTAGGCTTCTACTTCCTTCTTGAGGGAAGGAAAGAAAATTGCATTTTTATTATTATAGGTTACTTTAGGCATTAGCTTGTCTTAATGTTAGGTAAAATCGGCCGGTCGTATTAGTGTTCCAAAATAGGTATATCTAAAAACTATACCAAAGGTACGCTTTTAATATTTGGTTAAAGCTAATTACTACAAAAATGAATAGAAGAGCAAAGAGGTACCCTAATTAAGGATACCTCTTTGTGACTTATCGTTGCAAACTTAGATTAGGCAACTTCTACTTCTGCACCAGCTTCCTTCAGTTTGGCAGCCAGGTCATCAGCTTCAGCTTTAGATACCTTTTCTTTAATTGCTTTAGGAGCGCCGTCTACTAATTCCTTAGCTTCTTTCAATCCCAGACCGGTAAGGTCTTTAACTATTTTCACTACATTCAGTTTAGATGCACCTGCAGCTTTCAGGATCACATCAAACTCAGTTTTTTCGGCTGCACCGGCAGCAGCACCGTCGCCACCTGCAACAGCTACAACAGCAGCAGCAGCAGGCTCAATGCCATATTCCGCTTTAAGTACGTCAGCTAATTCCTGTACTTCTTTAACGGTCAGGTTTACTAATGATTCGGCTAATGTTTTTACGTCTGCCATGATTATAATTTTTTAATGAGTTTTTAAATTTTTAACAAATATATGTGGACTTGGAAGCCATGTTGATTGAGGCACTACAGCGGATCAAAACAAACGCGCTGCTGGTACCTGGCATTGTACTTATTCGGCTACAGGTGCTTCTGGAGCCACTTCGGGTTCGGCAGCTGTCTCTTCCGCACCGCCTTCGCTTTTGTTTTGCAAAGCGGCAATTACGCGGCTGATAGGAGACTGGAGCAGGCCGATAACTTCGCCGATAAGTTCGTTTTTGGTTTTGATGTTTTTAAGCGTGGCCAGCTGGTTGTCGCCTACAAATACATCTTCACCGATCAAAGCAGCTTTCAGCAAAGGTTTTTCCCCTTTCGATTGACTGCGGAAAGAGCTGATAATCACAGCGGGATCTTTAGGAGACTCAGAGAACATCAGGGCGGTTACGCCTTTCAATGAATCATATATCTCGGCATACTTATCGCTATTGATGCTTTCTAACGCCTTACGGATCAAAGTGTTCTTAGCCACTTTCATCTCAACATTTTTCTCGAAGCACACTTGACGCAGGGTATTGATCTGCGCCACCGTAAGCGATTCAGTATTGGTAATATAAAAATTACTGTACTGATTGAATTTTTCTTTTAAAAGCTCAATCGCTTCATTTTTTTGAGCAGGTGTCATTGCTTTTATATTTTTTCCCCTGGGGGTGAGTTATTTAAAATCGATTCACAAGGGCCGTTTCCGTCAGGAAGCCGGCTTGATTAATTGACTACTGATTTGGTGTCGATGTTCAGCCCCGGGCTCATTGAAGAAGCCATGCTTACGCCTTTTACATAAATACCTTTTGCAGTAGCCGGTTTCATACGTACCAGCGTGTTGATCAGCTCCTGTGCATTTTCAGCAATCTTGCTGGGCTCAAAGGAAACGCGGCCGATGGAAGCGTGAATAATACCGGCTTTGTCTACTTTAAAGGCAATTTTACCGCCTTTAACATCATTTACAGCTGTAGCCACATCGTTGGTTACTGTTCCTGTCTTAGGGTTAGGCATCAGGTTACGAGGTCCCAGCACTTTACCTAAGCGACCAATTTTTGGCATCACAGAAGGGGTAGCTACAATAACATCCACATCTGTCCAGCCGCCTTCTATCTTTTGAATAAATTCGTCCAGACCTACGTAGTCAGCACCGGCTGCTTTAGCCTCAGCTTCTTTCTCTGCGGGGCAAAGCACCAATACAGTCTTGGTTTTACCGGTACCATGAGGAAGAGTTACAGTACCCCGAAGTGCCTGATCAGCCTTTTTGGGATCGATACCCAGGCGGATGTGTACATCTACCGAGCTGTCAAATTTTGTACAGTTAATTTCTTTTACCACTTGCGCAGCTTCGGCAAGCGTATACACTTTGTTTTTATCAAGTTTAGCTTCTGCAGCTTTTCTTTTTTTAGTTAAGGTTGCCATATCGACAAAGATTTAAGTAAGGTGAACCAATGGGATTAATTTTGCCAGGGAGCAGTTCCTTCAACAGTAAGGCCCATGCTGCGTGCAGTACCGGCCACCATGCGCATAGCGCTTTCTACCGTAAAGCAGTTCAGATCGCTCATTTTGTCTTTGGCAATTTCTTCAACCTGAGCCCAGGTTACTTTACCTACTTTGATACGATTGGGTTCTTTTGATCCTTTTTTAGCTTTGGATAATTCCATCAACTGTACAGCCGCTGGCGGTGTTTTGATGATAAATTCAAAGGATTTGTCGCTGTAAACAGTAATCAGTACAGGAAGTACTTTACCTTGTTTGTCCTGTGTACGTGCGTTAAATTGCTTACAGAATTCCATGATGTTTACACCTTTGGAACCTAACGCTGGACCGATTGGTGGAGCCGGATTGGCTTGGCCACCTTTACATTGGAGCTTTACATAGCCCGAAATTTCTTTAGCCATTGCTTAATTTTTTGGTATTAACGAGTGAAAAAAATCTCTCCCAAATCAATAAATGAGTAAGAGCGTATTTTAAATAAGGCTGCAAAGGTAGACATAAATTCAATACAAAAAATAATTTGTTATGTTTTTTTTCTTCGCCAGCCAGGAATTGTTCTATAGCCAGTAAAAGTATCCTAGCTTTGATTAAAAATACAAGCCCCCTATATGCTACTTGCCCTTCACCCTGATAATCCACAACCCAGAAACGTACAGACCGTAGTCAATTGCCTGCGGGAAGGCGGTGTGATCATTTACCCTACGGACACCATATATGGTATTGGATGTGATATCTTTAACCCTAAGGCCATAGAACGCATTTGCAAAATTAAAAATATTCAGCCCAAACAGGCCCAGTTTTCTTTTATCTGCCGCGATCTGAGTCACCTCAGCGACTATGCGCGCAATATCAGCAACCCTGTATTCCGTGTATTGAAAAATGCCCTACCAGGACCCTATACCTTTATCCTGGAAGCCACAAAGGCAGTACCCAAGCTGATGAAGACAAAAAAAGACACCGTAGGCATACGGGTACCGGACCATATTATTTGTAATACAATTGTCCGGGAGCTGGACCATCCCATCATGAGTACCTCCCTGCCTATGGACGAAGACGTGGCTTATTATACGGATCCGGAGGTTATTCATGAACAATTCGGACATCTGGTTGATATCGTCATCGATTCCGGTATTGGCCACACCGATGCCTCCACGATCATCGACTGTACATCTGGAACCCCGGAACTCATCCGGGCGGGTGTGGGCAAACTGGAAACAATATTCGGATAAATGCTGATCAGGCCCCTTCTTCATCGTTGAGCAAATCAGAACGCCGCTCGCGGGTGCGTGCCATTGCCTGTTCATGCCGCCATTGGTCAATCGTTTTATGATTGCCACTTAATAATGCTTCCGGTACTTTCCAGCCCCTGAAATCAGCAGGGCGCGTATATACAGGGGGCGCCAGCAGGTCGTCCTGAAAAGAATCAGAAAGGGCAGATGTCTCGTCATTCAGCACTCCGGGAATCAGCCTGCCTATCGCATCGGTAAGTATCGCGGCGGGTAGCTCTCCCCCACTCAGCACAAAATCACCAATGGATATTTCCATGGTTACAAAATGCTCCCTGATGCGTTCGTCTATTCCTTTATAGTGACCACAAATAATCATGAGGTTGTTCTTTAAGGACAGTTTGTTGGCCATTTTCTGGTCGAGGCGCTTGCCATCCGGCGTCATGAAGATCACTTCATCATACGCCCGATCCATTTGCAGGGTTTCAATGCAAATAGCCAGTGGTTCGGGCATCATTACCATACCCGCCCCTCCTCCAAAAGCGTAATCATCAACCTGCTTCTGCTTATAGGGCGTGTATGCCCGAAGATCGTGTGTAACTACTTCCAGCAAGCCCTTCTGTTGGGCCCGTTTCATAATGGAATGGGCAAACGGACTTTCTAAAAGTTGAGGTACCACAGAAATAATATCGATGCGCATACGCTATTTTTTAGGAGACAGGATTATGCAATAAGTCTAGTGAAGGGCCTAGAATGCTTCACCGCAATGAAAACAATGCCATTTTTTTGATTCGAAAAGGAGGGGAAAACCCAGCAATAGCCAACTGATAAAAGCGGACTTTTTATTAAGGTCTGCTTTTCTCGTATTGCGGCTGCCACAATGAATACATATCCGGTTGTTCACGTCTAGCTGTTCCGTGTCTTCGTCCCAAAATCCGGGTGTTTCTTTTTCTATTTCCGCCTCTTCTTCCGTTTGTTGCAGCAAGGCTTCCGCACGTTCTTTATCTGTTGCTGCTACCTGTAGTTTAATACCACCCAGCGCGTTGGACCACACCCACTGCATCACAATCGTCTGCTCGTCTTTCAGATAGCAGGGGATGCCCTCCAACTCCAGCCGGGCTTTTACGATATGTGCGGTCACATAGTTATCGTAGGCACGCAGGGTGACTAATCTGGCCATATGGGTCCTTGCTTATTGTCATGATTGTAAAGAAATATTGTCTATCATCCAATGGTTGAGCTGTGCTATCGCCTCTTTAAGCTGCCACTTGCTGGTATCCCGCGGCTCCACATAATTGGATAGCGCTCTTATTTGTACAAAAGGTGTTTTTCTTTGCAGGCAAATGTAATGGAACGCAGCGCCCTCCATATTTTCTATATCGCATTTGTACTTCAGCCTGCGCCGCTCAATGGTGGCCTGATGACCACTGGCAATATCCACGGTTAAAGAGCTTACTTTACGAAAATTAAGCACCAGCGGAAAATTGTTCAGGGGGTTCACCAGCCGTCCTTTATAAAAAGGCGATGCATTGGCATCGGCCAGGTTCATATCAAATACATCATGATAGGCATCATTATCTTCAACACCAAGGTCAAGCCGTTCCATTTTGACCAGCACCAGGCTGCCCAAGTCAAGTCGCCTGTCGTAAGCCCCAGCCACACCGGCCTGTAAGGCAAAATGCGGCCGGAATTCGTCAAATGCATTGCTCAAGCTGAAAGCAGTCAGCATAGCACCAACGCCTGTAATGCAAACAGCAACTTCCAGGTTGCTTTTGCAATAATTGTTGGCCGAAATGCGGGTAAAATGCCCCGACATAAAGTTAAGAAAAGGAGCCACTTCCCGTTCGGTGGCGGCTGCAATCAATAATCTCATACAGGTACAAAAATAGCAGGTTTACCAATAGCATACGCATTGTTTTTGTCAAAGTACTGTCAACCATTTAACTTTGCACTAAATTACTAAAGGACATTATGGTTTTTCTGACAAGGGTAGAACATTTCAATGCGGCCCATAAACTGTATAATGCAGACTGGTCTGCGGAGCAAAACCAGGAGGTGTTTGGCAAGTGCTCCAACGCTAACTGGCATGGCCATAATTACGAACTTCATGTTACGGTAAAAGGCACACCACGACCTGATACCGGTTTTATTTTTAATGCAAAGACCCTGGGTACCCTGATCAAAGATGTAATTATTGAAAAGGTAGACCATAAAAACCTCAACCTTGATGTGGACTTTATGAAGGGACAACACACAAGCGCAGAAAACCTGGCTATCGGTATATGGCAACAGCTGGCGCCACATATTCAGGAACAAGGGGCCCAACTCCATTCCATTCGCCTCTATGAGACCAACAAAATCTATGTAGAGTATTTTGGCTAGTCATCAAATAGCCTGCTTTAAACCCATTCTCCAAAGATTTTCCGGCCTGTAAAAAGGCCAACCAATTTCACAATATGGCCTACAAGAAAACCGAACATTACGACGAAGAAACTACCCATAACCTGATGCAACATTACCAGGGAATCATAGGGGCCCTGGGAGAAGATACCACAAGAGACGGATTAGAGAAAACACCCGAACGGGTAGCAAAAGCCATGCAATACCTCACGCAGGGTTATCAGATGGACGCCGGAAAGATTCTGAACAGTGCGAAGTTTAAAGAATCTTATAGTGAAATGGTAATCGTGAAAGATATTGAATTGTACTCCCTGTGCGAGCATCACATGTTGCCTTTTATAGGTAAGGCACATATTGCCTACATCCCCAATGGCTATATTACCGGATTAAGTAAACTGGCACGTGTAGTCGATTGTTTTGCCCGTAGGCTGCAAGTACAGGAGCGTCTTACACACCAGATTCTTGACGCCATTCAGGAAAGCCTGCAACCCCAGGGCGTAGCTGTTGTCATTGAGGCCCGTCACCTGTGTATGATGATGAGGGGCGTACAAAAGCAAAACAGCATTACGACTACGTCCGCATTTAGCGGTCAGTTTCAGCACAACGAGACCCGTTCTGAATTTTTACGACTCATTTCTTCTGAGCTGGCCAAGTAGTGCATCCTGGGGTGAC
>JBEBUO010000114.1:0-7857 GCA_040393285.1 Taibaiella helva
ATGGCGCAAAGTAACCTCACGCCCGAATATGTGAAGTATTTGCAGGATTACCACCGCAGGTATTTAGATATTACCGTGCTGGCTACTGTCCTCGGTTATACCCTTCAGGTGCTGGATGCAGCTATATTTGCCCATCTTAAAGGGTTCGATATATCAGAAGATATCAGTCTTCGTATGCAGCCGGTAGCTTATCCTGGTAATGGTATGGGTATTGGTCTTGTGATGCGGTTTTAGCCATCTGCTGTATTATCTGTTTCATTGTGTTTTAACGAGTTGCTTAACGCTAAAAATATATGCCGAGAATTATAGCCATTGACTATGGGAAAAAAAGAACCGGTTTGGCTGTTTCGGATCCCATGGGAATCATTGCAACCGGCTTAACGACGGTAGCGACCGAAAAACTCATTTGGTACCTGAAACAATATTTTCTGAAAGAGGCTGTGTCTACAATCGTTGTGGGCTATCCTACCAATCTGGATGGAAGCCCAACGGATATTACAGCCAAAGTGGAAAAACTACATAAGCAATTGCAGCAACTTTTTCCCGATAAACAAGTGCGTCTTGAAGATGAACGTTTTACGTCTAAAATGGCTGTCCGCACTATGATTGATAGCGGGCTGAAGAAGAAAGACCGGCAAAATAAGGCGTTGGTAGACGAGATTAGCGCCACTATTTTGCTTCAGGGCTATCTGGAGCGGGAGTAGCAATAGCGGTCAGGAACATGAAAGCCGCAGTGCGGCTGCGCACTACGGCTTTCAAGCCCATCATCATCCTTGAACTTATATCTTGTAACCTTGTGCTTTAAATGCTTCCACTTTATCTGCAATACCTTTATCGCTCAGGGCAAACATGCGTGCACAGAGTACGGCAGCATTGCGGGCTCCTGCCTTGCCTACCGCCAGGGTGCCAACAGGCAAGCCCGCGGGCATTTGTACGATGGAATAAAGCGCATCAATACCGCCGGGAAGACCGCCGTCAAGAGGGACACCCAGGACCGGCAGAGAGGTATATGCAGCACAAACACCGGGAAGTGCCGCTGCCATACCTGCCGCAGCAATCACAGCGCCGTAGCCATTAGCCTGCGCATTTTCCATCAGTTCTTTTACCTTGTCTGGATTCCGGTGTGCCGAAGCTACCACGATTTCATTGTCAATTCCAAACCAGTTCAGCCAGTTTTGACTTTCTTTCATGATCGGTTCATCAGACACCGACCCCATAATGATCATTACCTTCATAATTGTTATTTTGATTTTTAAACAGGGTGCAATAGATTTACAACTTGATAGTACCTTAACGGTGGCTACGGGTGCAAAAATAAGGCGCCTTTGCAAAGGAGAAAAAGTATTTTTAAAAAAGCTTCATGAAACCATTTTTTAACGGGCAAGTTATTGTAATTACCGGTGCATCATCAGGTATAGGGAAAGCGCTCGCTTACGAGGCCTTGTCACAAGGAGCCCGGGTAGCCGTATGCGGCAGAAACATGGAACGATTACTGGAGGCATTTGCTTCAGCCCCGGTCGAAAGGGTGCTCTGTTGCCAGGCTGATGTGTCTAAGGCGGCGGATTGTGCGCATTTCATAGCAAAGGTGGTAGAGCAGTGGGGCGGCATAGATGTGTTGATTAATAATGCGGGAATAAGCATGCGGGCGGTATTTCAGGATCTGGATATAAAGGTACTGGAAGAATTGATGGGCATTAATTTCTGGGGTACAGTATATACGACAAAATATGCCCTGCCTTATATCCTTGAACGAAGGGGAACAATCGCGGGTATCAGTTCCATAGCCGGCTACAGAGGCCTCCCTGCCCGATCGGGCTACTCGGCGTCTAAATTTGCTATGCAAGGATTCTTGGAAACCCTGCGGACGGAACTATTATACACAGGTGTTAACGTGCTATGGGCGGCGCCTGGTTTTACAGCCTCTAATATCCGTAATACGGCGTTGAGCAAGGATGGTAGTGCACAAAAAGAAACGCCGTTAAAAGAAGATAAACTGATGGGTGCAGCGGAATGCGCCCAAATTATCCTTAAGGGCATCCGGCAGCGCAAACGCACGATTGTGATGACAACTCAGGGGAAGCTTACGGTATGGATGAATAAGCTTTTTCCCGCCTGGATGGATAAAACGGTGTACAAACATTTTGCTAATGAACCGGGTAGCCCGCTAAAAAAAACGCGATAAAGAATGGACCTCAAAAAATTTAGCCGTCGGGCTGCCAAGAAAAGAAAGTCGCTCAGCGCTTTCTTGCAAAAACTGGACGAAGTAGTACCCAAGCGTTTTGGGAAAATAGTGGCTGAAGAGGATGAGAAAGTATGGCAGGAAGTGGATTGTACCACTTGTGCCAATTGCTGTAAGACCATGACACCAGTATATACACCAAAGGATATCAAGCGAATAGCGACCCATCTGAATATGTCGCCCAAAGACTTCTTTGATAAATGGCTGGTGCGGGAGGAAGACACTAATTCTATTGTAAATGCCAGTCAACCCTGTCAATTTCTCGTTAATGATAAATGCAGTATTTACGAGGTAAGGCCCCGGGACTGTGCCGAATTTCCCCACCACAACAAGCGGCCATTTGACCTGTACAACGATACATTCATACAAAATGTACATCGGTGCCCGGCCACCTTTAACTTGATTACCAGGCTAAAAAATAGGGTGGAGCGTGAGTTTGAATGGGATTAAACCGGTAATGTGGGATGCACTTAATGTAGTAACAGCTTACCACCAGCGTAGCGGATTACGTCTATGCAGCCAGAAGTAGCGTTTGATATTCATCCAGAAGGCAAGTACCATATATACGATGATGGGAGAGCCCAGGGTAAGAAAGGATATATAAATAAACCACAAACGGATGCGGGAACTGGCAATGCCCAACTTCTCACCAATAGCACTACAGACTCCGAAAGCCTGCCATTCTATATAATCTTTTATGCGATAAAAAGGATTGTTCATGTTCGCTAAGTAAGCGGTTAGCTATACCTTATGGCAAATCTAAGTCATTCCGGCCAGGTCTGGTGTAAAATGAAAGGTAAATTACAGTAAAAAAAACCTTCCGAAATGCAGCGGAAGGTTTTCAATTAGTCTTTAACTTTTGCTGCGGCCTTGCCACCGGCTTTTGCCGCTGACTGTTTTTTTGTTTTAGCCGGACGTGCCACGCCGAAAGTACCTGAGGAAATTTTACCTCTTTTGGTGCGATTATCACCTCTGCCCATAAAACTGTTTATTTACTATGAATAATAAGATAGGGCAAAAATACAAAAACCCCGCGAAAAAAATTGCGGGGTTCTGGGAAAATGATTTTATTTCTTGCCGCCAATCTTTGTAGCAAATTCTTTACCGGCTTTAAATCGAGGAACTTTACGTGCTTTAATTTTGATGACCTCACCGGTTTGCGGGTTACGGCCATTACGCGCAGAGCGTTCAGATACAGAGAAGGTGCCAAAACCTACCAAAGTTACACGGTCGCCTTTTTTTAGTGCGCCTACTACCGCATTGGTAAAAGAATCTAAAGCATCATTTGCTTGTACTTTAGTAAGACCCGCATCTTTAGCCAGTTTGTCCACTAATTCTGCTTTGTTCATAGCATTTGAATTTTGAATGGTTAATGAATAAGAATGAATAATGTTGTTGTACAAATATACTTTACTTTTTTTCAGTTCCAAATTTTGCACATGTTTTTTTAGCGCTGAAAGCCTTTGCAGGACTGCTTTTCCACACTTTATTAACATTTTTATATAAAATTAGCCGGCTGTAAGCCTTGCTGGATCGGTGTTATGGCTTTTCGAAAATGTAGGCGACATGCTGTAAGCCGCTGTTGTGGCAGGTTAGAGCTGAGGTAGCAAGTTCCTCCTCTGCCTGATCGGTAGCTGATACAGGAAGAGTGGATGTTGAAGGACAAAGGAGTTTAACTTATTTTACGCGTTTATCTTTCCTGGCTTCCTGCTCGCATAGCTGTTTGAGTTGTAGCAAACCTCGCTTAAAATCATCTTCTACAATATCGGAGGGATTGATGAAGAGCTTAAAGATGGCATTATATGGATACGACAGTTCATTCTCCACAGCCCAGGTAACCAGATAACCGCTTGTAGATTCCTTGATCAGGAACATCATGGTCGATTGGATCTTTACCGGGCGGTTAAGATGCACGTCCAGCTCCACCAGCTCCATGGGTTGCAGGACTGTGTAGGTTTGCTGGCCGGCACCTGCTTTGGTATTTCCGTTCCAGGAATAAGTAGCGCCTACGGTTCCGTCTATCCCGTCAATAGCCTGGTGCATGTTCGGATCTACATCTTTCCAGGGATTCCATCTTTGGAAGTTACTGAAGGTACTCACGTTTTTCCAAATGACTTCTTTGGGTGCAAGGACATGGATGGAACGTTCTATGTGGTACTCTTTGGGAAATAACAAACTGGCAATGGTGAGGAAAACGAGGAGCAACAGCAATAGCATACCGATAACCCTGAAGACCATTTTCATTTTGTTATTGTCTTTGTTTATGGAGGCTTTTTAACAAAAAAATTGATGCAAAGAATATATAAACAGAACGTAAATTTATTAAAAAATAAAATAGAGCTGCTTTTTTTTTGAACGTCAAGGATATCAGGGATCGGTTATACCTTATTTTAGCCACTGTAGGAGCTCCCGATCGTTCAGCTCTGGCACCGATACTTGCCGGTACACCGTACTATCCTGCATCCATAATATGATAGGTACCCCATTATTGCGGGTAGCTTGCATAAAATAGATAAAGTCATCTTTATTTATAAACGAGTAATCAAGATTGGTGGCAGCGGTGGCATCCATAAACTCTTCCAGTTTTTCTGCACGGCTACTGTCTGCCCCTTTTGAGAAAATAAGATGTACAGGAAGTTGGGGGTAACGATGTTTCAGACTAGAAAAAATGCCCGCAGCATCACGACAATGGCTGCATCCGAGGCTCATAAATGCAACCACATGTTTACCTGTGAGGTGCCGGGGCGCCACACCCTGTGGCGCCACATTTTCCAGGAGACGGGATAGTGGCAGGCTTGTTTTTTGGGTAATGGGAAACAAGAGGAACGGAACAGCTATAAGCAGTACTGTAATCAGCAGGGCAAGCCAGTTATGAGTGGAAGGTCTGTGCGTTTCTTCGCCGCTGTCTTCAGGTGGGATAGAGGAAAGTGCTTTGTGGCGTTTTTTAAGACTAATGAGGAGGATGAAGCCTGCAATTAGGGCCGTATTTTTCAACAAGGAGGTGAGGGGTGACATGAACACCTGATTGCCCATACAGCCACAATTAACGTCATTGCCCAGGGTCAACCATAAAACCACAAGATGTATGCTGAATAGAAGGGTGAGGAGGAGGCCAAATCTAGGTACCCAGTCTTTTTTACCCCATATCTGCAATACAAGCAGCAGGCCTAAAGCAGCTTCCAAGCCGATCAGTATCCTTGCCCCAATGGCAGCATAAGATGATCCCAGGTTAAGCTGGCTGTCGACTACATACTCGAAATAGCTGATCGGAATGGTTTTCGTGTAAGCAGAAAGCATAAACACCAAACCCAGAATGGCCGAGAGCAGGAATAGGATAAGCTGATTGGCTTTTCGTTTGTTCATCACTCAAAAATAAACCGGCTTTCGTTAGGAAAGCCGGTCGTTTGTTAACAATCATGTTAAAGATGTGCTGGATATATTTTATTTAGGAATGCTGAATTTTCCTTCAGCGATCACGTGGTTATCCGCATCTCCGGTTCCATTGGGTGCCACAATAAAGTTGAATGTTCCTTCCAGCCGGTCTCCATCTTGGGTTATGGTAACGGAAGCCAAAGAATCTCCGGCTTTGGCCTGATAAAAGGAGATTTCCCCGTTTTCTATGTTGGCATAAGTGCCAACGGTACTCCAGTCAATCAGGTAAGTATTGGGGCCTGCATAATTGCTGATGGAAATGCTGATAGATTTACCAAAATTAGGATCCCTGTCATAGTTAAATTGCTCACCGATTACGACAAGGTTTCGTATTTCTTCTATGGTGTGGTCTTCAAATGTCTTCAGATCGGCTGAAAATGGTACGCCATCGACTACCGCTGTAAATTCACCACGCATTGTGTTTTTTATCGTGTCCTTACCCGGAACATCGGGAGTAGCGTCATAGGTTGAGGAACAAGAAACAGCCGTGAGGGCGAAAAATCCGATACCCGCAAAAATGGAAGCCAAACGTAGCATTTTTTTCATGAATTTATGGAGTAAAATAATATGATACTTACAATTGCTGTGGTAAAGATATAATTTTGATCAGGAAATAGTGCAGGCAGGTTAAAAAAAACAAAAAAATCAGTTCAACATTAGAAATGCTCCCGGTCCCACTCCCACAGCAAACCTTTGGAGGTACTTTCCCTTTGCGTCGTACTCAAGCACATCGCCCTGTTGTATAAATCCTTTAGGGTCGCCGATAAAGATATGCCCGGTAAGGCTATCTACAGCCAGAGCCCAGAAGTATTGCATCGGAGCCGCAGAAATAAACGGTTCCTGCAGCATCTCATCAAGATCTTCGGTATGGATACTGGTACGGAAAACACCATTGTAAGACCCGCTGCCCTCATAATTAACGCCAAGCATAAAAAGCGTATCCCGGCCGGCATTCCAGGTGGGTTTCATCATATCGGCATGAGCAGGAAAAGTATAGCCGGTAACCGCCCCTGTTTGGAGGTTAATGTGGGTGAGGCTGGCCGCACACTGCTTAGCCACGTTGCCGCCCAGCACCCAAAGGTTATTTTGCTTGTCTGCCAGCACCTGCTGCGGGGCCTTGCCTGCAAGTTCAATGCGCGCTACGATCTGGTCGGTTTGCGGATCTATCTGGTAAAGGTAACTACAGGCAGTGTCCCAATTGCAGGCATATACACTGCCTTGGTGTAACAGCAAGCCCTCGGTATTGGGATAATCGACCGCAATATGGCCGGTAAGCTGGAGCGTTTTGGGGTTGATGATATTAATTTCCGGATGAAACAGGCTGCTTACATACATCTTTTCCGAGTCCAGAAGAAGCATGTTACGCGGTTTTGAAACCTGGAGTTGCCCGATATAGCTAAAATCGTCTTTAGCGGCGATTACAATCTTATCCGAATTATTAATGGCCAGGAACAAGCGATCATCTACAACTGTTATGCTCTGGAAAATATCGCCGAGTGTCTGCTTGTTTTTTTGCCAAAAAACCTGGTTGTATACCGAGTCCTTCTCCGGTAAGTACACCGATAAGGAGGCATTCCCATTGCTTAGACTCCCTTCGTTGATGATAAGGAGTCGTCGGCCTGCCCCCGGCGGGTTCTGGTCAGGATCGGCAGGCTTATCTTTCACACAGCTAGAAAGTAATAGCAGGCATAGGATCAGCTTGCTCCATACGGCATGGCGATGGCTCATGTGTTGATTTTGGATTTATAATATAAAGTACTACAGTTGTTTGGTGTAAATATCGTTTGCGCTGCTTGCATCAGATCCTCATTGCTCACGTTTAGATAATTGTCGAGCTCGGTATTCATCCGGTTGGCATCGCCCAGCAGTTCGTAAAACGCCAGGTTATTGGCCAGTGCCAACAGACTCATATCTTCGAAGGTAATCATGGCTTCTATTTTGTTCTTTGCTTTCTCAAGTTCTTCATTACCAACTCCTTGCTGGAGCAATTCCTGGAGAATTTGTTCTATTGCCAAGTCTGCTTGTGCTGTATCTACACCTTGCACCAATTTCCCTTCTATAACCAGCAAGCCCGGATCTATGCTGCCGGTATGATAGCAGGATATAGAACTAAATAATTGCTTTTCTTTCACCAGTTTCTGGTATAATCGGGAGACTTCTCCGCTGCCTAGTATCTCAGTGAGTAT
>JBEBUO010000115.1:0-7788 GCA_040393285.1 Taibaiella helva
GCAGGACGCCGGTGCTTTTCCAGGTATTGTATCAACTCATCGAGCAATGTCAGGTCGGCCTCGTCCATAATCCCGGCCATAGAGCGGCGGAGTATGCGGTAACCGGTGGTCAAAATGACCAAGGCAAAGAATAGGGCAACAGCTATATCCAGCCATTGCCAGCCGGTGATTTTCAGTAAGACGAGCCCAATGATAATACCGACGGTGGAATAGGTGTCTGTGCGTAAATGACTACCTGCGGCCTGAAGTGTGGCAGAATGGCTGCTTTTTCCTGTTTTTAAGGCATAAGTGCCTACTGCAAAATTGATAAGAGCGGTGAACGCCAGCAAAAGCAGGCCCTTGTCCAGCTTTCTGATGGGTTCCGGATGGTACCATTGAACGCCAGCCTCATAAATAATAGCGAGACCGGCAAGGATAATCAGTAAGCCTTCTATAGCTGACGATATGAATTCCACTTTGCCATGTCCGTAAGGATGGTTCCGGTCACGTGGGCGGGCGGCCAGCCATAGGCTGTACCAGCCAAATAAGCCGGTAAATACGTTGACGATGCTTTCCAGGGCATCCGTATATACTGCTACCGATCCGGTAAGCCACCATGCCAGCAACTTAATGCCCAGCAACAGGATGGCCAGAAAGGCGAGGTTACGTTGTAATTGAAGTGATTTTTTCATGGAAAATAGCCCGGCTTGCTTTATTCGGATACGCCAGTTGTCGCCGTTGGGCGCTTATTACTCAGGAACAGTTGTCGCAGACAGGCACCGGTCCAGGCGCCTAAACCTCCGCTAATAAAACCGACAGCAGTGGTTAGAATCAGCATGAAAGCGTAAGAAGGTAGTTGAAACAGGACCGCCATCCTGCTGCTCAGCAGGTGTTCGTTGCTTAGGTCAATCATAAAAGCAGCGATCAGCCAACAAACCGCTACGCCAATAGCCCCGGCAATAAAAGATCGCCCGGCGCTCATGCGTATAAAAACAGAAACCACCAATGCCACCACCATACTTGCCCACCAGGGCGTAAGAAAAAGGGCGGCATAGCTGCATAAAGCGGTGAGGCAGATGGGTATCAATAAGCGCATACAGAAATTTTCATTCTTTAAATTAGCAGCAAGTTAATCCTATTTTCCTTTTTTTACTGCAATTTTGTGCGCGGATGACTTTAATGGCAACATTTTTCAGGCTGGTACGCTGGCGCAATTTACTTATTGTTTTCGTGACCCAATGGTTCGTCTGGCAGTGTGTCATTCATCCCATGGCCGGCTGGCAGCATGCCAGCCTTTTTCTTACCGCTCCCCATTTTCTTCTGCTAAGCCTTTCTACAGTGCTTATAGCAGCAGCAGGCTATATCATCAATGATTATTTCGATGTGAAAATCGATGTGATTAACCGGCCGGAAAAAGTGATTGTAGAGCGTGCCATCAGTAGGCGTAGCGCCATACTCCTGCATAGTTTATTTAACCTGCTGGGCTTTTTACTGGCTTTTTTACTGGCCAGAAAAATGGGGATGTATCAGGTGATGCTCATTCAACTGGCTTGTACCGTGCTGCTGTGGTTTTATTCCACTCATTTTAAACGTCAGTTCGTGATTGGTAATCTGGTGGTGGCCTTGCTTACTGCTTTGAGCATCCTGATACTGGCGGTCTATGAGCCTGCCTTGTATGCGCATGTGAACCTGCGGTTTTACCTGGTGGCCGATGGGAAAGGATACGTCAATCCCTTTGGCGTGGTGGCGGTGTACACGTTTTTTGCCTTTATGCTTACCTGGATGCGTGAGGTGGTAAAAGATATGGAAGATTTTAAGGGCGACGCGGAAGACGGTTGTATCACCATGCCGATCAAGTTAGGCTTGAGACGCTCGGTCCATTTTGTGTGGGTCTTGGGTATCCTTGCTTTGATACCGTTAACGGCAGCGGGTATCAAATTACTTTTGGGTAATTGGTGGTTGCTGGGTGTATATGTGCTGCTATTGCTGGTGTTACCTTTGCTCTTGTGGCTGCGTTTCTTACCCCGAAGGGCCACCTCTGGCCATTATGGGCAAGCCAGCAAATGGCTGAAGGTGATTATGGTATCTGGCGTTTGCTCATTACTTATATATTATTGGCTACAATTTTTTATCCAGGGTTCATAATATGAAAAAGATCATCCTCGCCTCGGGTTCGCCCAGGCGCAAACAGTTGTTGGAACAGGCCGAAATTGTGTTTGAAGTAAAGACGGTGCCTACAGCGGAACATTTTCCGGAAGGGATGGCACCAGAAGAAGTGGCGGTATTCATTGCCGGAAATAAAGCCAAGGGGGTAATGGACAGTCTCGAAGCACGTGAGGATACTGTGGTGATAGCCGCAGATACCGTCGTTATTCTGGACAACCGGATACTGGGTAAGCCGCGGGATGAAGCGGACGCTATTGAAATGCTATCGGCTCTTTCCGGGCGGATGCACAAAGTAATTACCGGTGTGGTCTTACAGACGGCGCAGCAGATAACCACTTTTTCCGAAACCACTCAGGTATATTTTAAACAATTAAGCCCGGAGCAGGTGCAGCATTATGTCCGTCGTTACCAGCCTATGGATAAAGCCGGTGCGTACGCAATTCAGGAATGGATGGGACTTATAGGCATAGCGCGCATAGAAGGTGATTTTTATAACGTGATGGGCCTGCCGGTTCACAAAGTGGTGGCGCTGTTGCCTACCCTGCCTTGAACGCTATTTTCCTTTACCTGTCAGTTTTTTAAATGCTTCCTCCAGCGATTGGCTTCTGTTCTGGAGGGTTACAATCGTCATGTCATTGTGTACCGACCAGGATAAGAGCTCTTTGCGCAGCAAGTCGGGCTCCTCGCTTAAGAGATGCCAGCGGTTGTCCTCCAGTTGACGTGCATCCTTCAGGTGCTGCAATTGATCAAACGCCGAAGCGGGAAATGCCTTTTCAAATTCAACGATAAGTCCGGTCTGTTGCCGGTCCTCGGCATGAATGTTGCCGATGGCGTCATCAGCTACAAGCTGTCCGTTGTTGATAATGATTACCCTGCTGCACATCGCCTGCACTTCCTGCATGATATGGGTAGATAACAGTACCGTTTTTTTAGCACCGATATTCAGGATAAGGTCCCTTATCTCGCTGATCTGATTAGGGTCCAGGCCGCTTGTGGGCTCATCCAGAATCAATACTTCGGGGTCGTGCAGCAAGGCCTGGGCCAGACCCACCCGTTGTTTGTAGCCTTTGGAAAGGTTGCCGATTTTTTTCTTTACCTCTTTAGTGAGGCCGGTGAGTGAGATCATTTCGTCTATACGCGGCTTGGCGGTAGCACCCAAACCGTGCAGGCCAGCTACAAAGGCTAAATATTCGGTGACATACATGTCGTCATAAAGCGGATTATTTTCTGCCAGGTAACCTACAATCCTACGAACCTCCATGGGCGCTTTCACCACATCGAAACCGCATACCGTTGCGTGGCCGGATGTAGGCTGTAATGTGGTACTCAGCATTTTCATGGTAGTAGATTTTCCCGCCCCGTTAGGGCCCAGAAAGCCGACTATCGTGCCGGAACCGATTTCAAAACTGATGTTATTTACTGCTATTTGTTCGCCAAATTCTTTGCTTAGATGTTCAACTTTTATGGACACGAATACTAAAATATTATAAGATGCAAAAATAGTTATCTGATATGCTGAAAATTACCCTGGTTCAGGTCGCCCGTTTCAAAACCTTTTTTAAACCAATACATACGCTGGTCTGAGGTGCCGTGGGTAAAGGCATCCGGTACAATGTAGCCTTGTGCCTCTTTTTGAAGTTTGTCGTCACCTATGGCATTGGCAGCGCGCAGGGCCGATTCCAGGTCGCCGGGCTCCAGTATGCTTTGCATCTGGTCGGCATGGTAAGCCCATACGCCCGCAAGAAAATCGGCCTGCAATTCCAACTTCACCGAAAGCTTGTTGTATTCGGCCTCACTTAAGCGGCTTCGTTGTTGCTGTACCTGGTCCGATATGCCCATCAGGTTTTGAATATGGTGACCCACTTCATGGGCTACTACATAGGCTACAGCAAAGTCGCCGGGAGCTTTAAATCTGTCGCGTAGTTCTCCGCAAAAAGCCAGGTCTATATACACTTTTTGGTCGGCCGGGCAGTAGAATGGACCCATAGCAGAGGAAGCGCCCCCGCAACCACTTTTCGTGGCCTGGTCAAACATGACCAGAGCCGGTGCCTGGTACGTACTGCCCGCCTGCTGAAAAATATTGCCCCAGACGTCTTCAGTACTGCCCAGCACCGCAGAAACGAAGTCGGCCGTCTTATCGTCGGCCCTGGGGCCGGCAGGCCGTTGGGTACTGGTTTCTTCTAATGTGGTGCCTTGAAAAATCTGCAAAAGACCCGAAAGGTCCTTGCCGGTAAGGAGACCAATGACAAGGATGATGACGGCACCTATGCCACCGCCAACTGCTACCCGGCCGCCGCCGGACATGCCTCTTCGGTCTTCTACACGCTTGCTCCTGCGTAAATCACTCCAACGCATAATGTGTTCATTTAATTATTTAAGAATAGGAGGTGCGGTATTGGTCGGTTTAGTGCTACTACAAAAATACAATACTACCGGATCAAATTACGATATTCTTTTTCAGATATCACACGATAGCCTTCCGGTACCTGAAACGCACTGTTCTCTATCGGCATTTCTACAATGGACATCAGCTCAAACCGGGTGTTGAATCCCCGGTTCATAGGGAGTTCAAATATAGCCGGAATGCCTTTCAGGTCGGGCATAGCTTCAAATATTTCCGGATGTTCCAGTTGGAAATCGGGCAGGTAAAAGAAAGGGAACTTTTCACCATTCTTGTAGATGAGCGAAGCGGCGTGAATGGTGTATTGATGCAACTGTCGCGTTTGTTTCCCGTCGGTCATTTTTGCATTTTTTTTGCCTGCGTTGTTTTGAACAATCGTCTGTAAGTCCATTTCTATTGCATAGTGGGTATTATTGACCTTTCTGAGCGAGATGTATTTGCCCGTACGGTAGCTGCTGATGCTTACATTGGTATACCCTCCTTCAATTTCCAGGCGCTGCACTACCCGGTTGTTCTTTATCGTGATGGTGAATAAACCGTGCTGCGTGGCTGTACGTGTGTCAGGAGCCTTGATGCTTACGGCATAAGTGATTTTCCCTTCGGTAAACATTTTTTGCGCCAGCACCCATGGAGCTGTGGCCGGGAGCAGGAAGGCAACGAGTAATAAGGATCGTATGGCTTGCATATTTAAGGTACTAATGTACAATTAATGTGGTATTTAAAGAGCGCCTTTAAAAAAAATGACAGCCGACCGATGGCCCCGTTTTTATCCTGATGGTAAATCAGTAGCTTTGCAGCAAATTTAAACTGACATATGGCAAGTCCTTCTTTTTATTCAAGAATCCAACAGGAATTAGACGACATACAAGCCGCAGGCTTATATAAACAAGAACGTATCATTGACTCTGTACAGGGTGCGGAAATTATGGTTAACGGCAAGCAGGTACTTAACTTTTGTGCTAATAATTATCTTGGCTTATCTGCCCATCCTCAGGTGGTACAGGCAGCCAAAGATGCTATTGATTACCGGGGATACGGTATGAGTTCGGTTCGTTTTATTTGTGGTACCCAGGATATTCATAAAGAATTGGAGCAAAAATTAGCGAAGTTTCTCGGTACCGAAGATACGATCCTCTATGTGGCCTGTTTTGATGCTAATGGCGGTGTGTTCGAGCCTTTACTCGGCGAGCAGGATGTAATCATTTCGGATGAGCTGAACCATGCCTCCATTATTGATGGCGTACGCTTGTGTAAAGCCAAGCGTGCCCGTTATAAAAACAATAACATGGAGGAACTGGAGCAGCAGCTCATCGCGCACCAGGATGCCCGTACCCGCCTGATTGTAACGGATTCTGTATTTTCTATGGATGGCACTATTGCTGATCTGGATAAGATATGTGACCTGGCAGATAAATATGATGCCCTTGTGATGATTGACGAAAGTCACTCCTCCGGATTTATGGGAAAGACCGGGCGTGGTGTTCATGAACTATGTGGTGTTATGGGGCGGATAGATATTATTACGGGAACCCTGGGTAAGGCTTTAGGTGGCGCTTCCGGTGGGTTTACGAGCGGTAAAAAGGAAATTGTAGATATGTTGCGTCAGCGTAGCCGGCCGTACTTGTTCAGCAATACGGTGGCACCTTCTGTGGTGGGCGCCTCTATAGCCGTGCTGGATTTGCTAAGTGAAACGACAGCACTTCGCGATAAGTTGGAAGCCAATACCCTTTATTTCCGTGAGCAGATGACGGAGGCCGGCTTTGATATCAAACCTGGCACACATCCCATTGCGCCCATTATGCTGTATGATGCTGTGCTGGCCCAGAAAATGGCGGCCAGAATGCTGGAGGAAGGTATTTACGTTATTGGCTTTTTCTTCCCCGTAGTGCCTAAAGAACAGGCACGCATCAGGGTGCAAATATCGGCGGCTCATGAACGTCATCATCTGGATACCGCTATTGCTGCGTTTACCAAGGTAGGTAAGGAGCTCGGGGTAATCAAATAATAACAGGAAGTAGAAGTAATTTAATACATTATGACAGAGCATGTATATGTTATCGATGCCGTGCGGACCCCGATAGGAAAATATGGTGGTGCACTTAGTTCAGTTCGTCCGGATGATCTGCTGGCTTTGGTGATCAAAGCCTTGATCTCACGTAACCCTTCTATAGACCTTAATGCTATTGAAGATGTAATCGCCGGAGCGGCCAACCAGGCCGGAGAAGACAATCGAAATGTAGCCCGTATGTCGGCTTTACTTGCGGGTCTGCCCCAATCAGTTGGCGGCAATACGGTTAACCGCCTCTGCGCTTCGGGGCTACAGGCGATCATGGATGCCAGTCGGGCCATACAGTGCGGCGATGGGGAACTATTCATTGCCGGGGGTGTGGAAAGTATGACCCGGGCGCCTTATGTTGTAGGTAAGGCAGAGACCCCTTTTGGCCGGGGACAAGAGATGTTTGATACCACTATGGGCTGGCGTTTTATCAATCCGGCATTGTCCGCTTTGTATCATCCTTATACCATGGGGGAAACGGCCGAGCATGTAGCGAAACAATGGCAGCTGAGTCGCGAGGAGCAGGATCGTTTTGCATGGGAAAGCCAGGATAAATATCAGAAAGCCCATGAAAATAACCGCTTTAAGGAAGAACTGATACCGGTAGTCGTAGCCTTAGGTAAAGGTAAAACCACGGAATTTGATAAGGACGAACATCCGCGCCTTTCTACGCTGGAAAAACTGGCTACCCTTAAGCCGGCCTTTATGCAGCACGGTACCGTTACTGCTGGTAACAGCAGTGGGATTAATGATGGTGCTGCGGCTTTACTTTTGGCTTCAGAAAAGGCGGTAAAACAATATCAGTTGCAGCCAATGGCAAGGGTTATAGGCCGGGCTGTAGCAGGTGTAGACCCATCCATTATGGGCATTGGCCCTGTTCCGGCTTCGCAAAAGGCCCTAAAGCGCGCAGGTATCGGTGTCAGCGACCTCGGGCTGGCAGAATTGAATGAGGCATTCGCTTCTCAATCGCTGGCAGTAATTCGCGACCTGGGTATTGACCCGGCAATCGTGAATGTAAACGGAGGAGCTATTGCCCTGGGGCACCCATTGGGTTGCAGTGGTGCGCGCATCAGTACTACTTTATTGCATGAAATGAAGAAACGCAAAGTGCGTTACGGCCTTGCCACTATGTGTATTGGTGTAGGGCAGGGGGCAGCCGTTGTATATGAAGCGTTATAGCTTTACC
>JBEBUO010000116.1:0-7724 GCA_040393285.1 Taibaiella helva
TGAGTACCTGTGCCTGGTGATCCTAAAAAAATCCTGCTTAACTTCGTTATCTATGTTTGATTTAGTACGTCCCTTTTCGCCCTCAGGCGATCAACCACAGGCCATCCACCAACTTAGTGAAGGCATTCGCAACGGAGAAGCGTTTCAAACTTTATTAGGTGTTACCGGATCGGGAAAGACTTTTACTATGGCTAATGTCATCCAGGAAGTACAGCAGCCCACACTGGTGCTCACGCATAACAAAACACTTGTGGCACAGCTGTATGGCGAATTCCGTCAGTTTTTCCCAAATAATGCCGTAGAGTATTTCGTATCCTATTACGATTACTATCAACCAGAGGCCTATATGCCCGTGAGCGATACCTATATCGAAAAGGACCTGGCTATCAATGAAGAACTGGAAAAGCTGCGCCTGCGTACCACCGCCAACCTGCTAAGCGGCAGACGTGACATTCTGGTAGTGGCTTCTGTAAGTTGTATTTATGGTATGGGAAACCCTACTGAGTATGAAAAAGGTATTGTCCGCATCAATACCGGTGACCACATTGGCAGAAATGCCTTTTTACACCACCTCGTTAACTCCTTATATAAAAGAAGTCAGGGGGAATTTGAACGCGGTAGTTTCCGGGTAAAAGGGGACACCGTGGATATTAACCTTCCGTACGTAGATTATGGCTTACGCGTCACCTTTTTCGGCGATGAAATTGAAGAGCTGGAAACCCTGGATATAGAAAGCAATAAACGCATCAGCCGGGTACCTAATGCCGCCATTTTTCCTGCCAATATGTATATGGCACCCAAGGATCAGATGGCACAGATCATATACGACATCCAGGACGAGATGACGGCCCAGGTAGACTATTTTAAGCGCATCGACAAGCATATAGAAGCCCAGCGCATTAAAGAAAGGGTAAGCTATGACCTGGAAATGATCCAGGAATTAGGCTACTGTAGCGGCATAGAAAACTATTCGCGTTTCCTGGACCGCCGACAACCAGGTGCAAGACCCTTCTGCCTTATTGATTATTTTCCGAAAGACTTCTTACTCTTCATTGACGAAAGCCATGTGACCATACCACAGATCAGCGGCATGTACGGTGGCGACAGATCGCGGAAGATGAACCTCGTTGACTTTGGTTTCAGGCTGCCTTCGGCCCTCGACAACCGCCCGCTTAATTTTTACGAATTCGAAACCCTGCTCAACCAGGTCGTATTTGTCAGTGCCACGCCTGGCCACTATGAACTGGAACATACCGATGGCGTAGTGGTCGAACAAGTGGTACGCCCTACCGGATTACTGGATCCCCCGATAGAAGTACGGCCCTCCATCAATCAGATAGATGACTTGCTGGAAGAGATCGACAACAGGGTAAAGAAAGGAGACCGAGTACTGGTGACCACCCTTACCAAACGTATGGCCGAGGAACTGGATAAATACCTGAAGAAGATCAATGTCAATTCCCGTTACATTCACTCCGAAGTAGACACCCTGGATCGGGTGGAGATTTTGCGCGACTTACGCCTCGGCCATATCGATGTGTTGGTAGGTGTAAACCTGCTTCGGGAAGGGCTGGACCTGCCCGAGGTATCTCTGGTGGCCATACTCGATGCAGACAAGGAGGGCTTTTTAAGAGATGAGCGTTCCCTGACCCAGATGGCCGGAAGGGCCGCCCGGAATGTAGACGGACTGGTAATCTTTTATGCAGACAAAATGACGCAGAGCATGCAACGTACCATAGACGAAACGAGCCGCAGAAGAGCCAAACAAATGGAATACAATACCGAACATAGTATTACCCCTACTACTGTACGTAAATCCATAGAACAAATTATGGGACAAACCTCGGTGCTGGACATCAAAGACGTAGATGAGCACTCAAATTATATAGCTGGCAATGAGCATGCGGCGGACATAGCGGCGGAAGACATGGAAACCTACCAAACCCGTGACCAGATTGAAAAAGCGGTACTGGCGACAAAAAAAGCGATGGAAAAGGCGGCGAAGGACCTGGATTTCATGGAAGCGGCCAGGTTGAGGGACATGCTGTTTACCTTACAAGAGAAATTGAAGAAATAAGCCTGACAGGTACTTTTATAGTATATTTACCTTTCGTTACGATTTATTTCAGCAATCCAGAATTCCTCCATATGAAAAAAGCAATACTTCCTACGCTGCTCTGCCTGTTCTGCTTTTCAGGCGTGCAGCTTAGTGCACAATTCCCATTTAAAGGCAAGTGGGTAGACAGTGTGTATCAGACTTTAAATGAACAGGAACGCATCGGACAACTTTTTATGGTAGCTGCCTACAGTGGCGGAGCCAATAAAAATCAGGAAGAGATAGACCAGCTACTAACCAAACACCAGATAGGTGGACTCATATTCATGCAAGGTACGCCTGAGGAACAGGCCAGACTGACCAACCGGTATCAGCAAAAAGCACAGGTACCCTTGCTTATCGGGATGGATGCCGAATGGGGCCTGGGCATGCGACTAACCGGCGTACGCAATTTTCCGCGCCAAATGATGATTGGTGCCACGCGAGACACAGCACTCATGTATGATATGGGTGCTGCCATAGCCGCACAATGCAAAAGACTGGGTGTGCATATCAATTTTGCACCCGACATTGATGTCAACAACAACCCCAAAAACCCTGTAATCAACTTCAGGTCTTTTGGCGAAGACAAAGCATGGGTAAGCCGGCTCGGCATTGCATACATGAAGGGACTCCAGGATCATGGGGTGATGGCCTGCGCCAAGCATTTTCCCGGCCACGGAGATGTGGAAACCGATTCACACCTTGACCTTCCCGTGGTCAACAAATCAAGACAGGAGCTGAACCAAATGGAACTGTACCCCTTTAAGCAACTCATCAACGCGGGCGTACAAAGCATCATGATCGCTCATCTCAGTATTCCCGCTTTAGACCCGACTCCTAACCTGCCTACGACCCTGTCCCATAAGGTCGTTACCGGCCTGCTGCGTGAAGAAATGGGATACCATGGCCTGATCTTTACAGATGCGCTGAACATGAAAGGCGTAACCAAGCATTACCCCGACGGAGAAACTGACCTCATGGCTTTTCTGGCTGGTAACGACGTACTCTTATTTGCCCAGAATGTACCACTGGCCATACAGAAAATACAGTGGGCGCTTAAGACCGGCAAAGTAAGCCAGGAAGAACTGGAGCGGCGCGTAAAAAAGATATTGAGTGCCAAGTACGATGCCGGACTAGCCAATCGGCTGAATATAAAAACAGAGGGTGTTACCGACGACCTGAACAGCATGATCGACAAGATTACTGATCGGACTGCAAAGGCGGCTGTAACCCTGGTCAAAAATGAAGCACAACTACTCAACAGAACCATAGCTGGTAAAGGCAAACTGGCCTACCTCAATGTACACGGCCAACGCCCTGTATTACAAGGCTTGCTGCGCACAAAATATCCGGATATAAAATTGCTCGAACTGCCAGCCAAAAGTACCGCTGCAAGCAAACAAGCCCTCATGAAACAACTGGCAGGTTTTGATGCGGTCATTATTGGCGTACATGATATGGCCTGGTATCCCGGCAAACAGGGCTTTTATGGCTTATCGCAGGAAGAAGTAGCCTTCCTGTCGCAAATGGCCGGCCAAAAAAATGTGATCTTTGCGGTCATGGGTAATCCCTATTTGCTTAAATTTATATGTCCGGCGGCTACCGTGATCGTCGCCTACGAAGAAAATAAGGCCACCAGCCAGGCTGTAGTAGACGTACTTTCGGGCAAACAAAAAGCCGGGGGGCAACTGCCGGTCCAGGCCTGCAAGTAGCACCACGATGATAAATGTATATTGTAAACGATGAACACAAAGAATTACAGATCCATAGCCCTTCTTCTATGCTTTACCCTTGCCATACACGGTACTCCTGAGACTGTGGCGCAGTCCCGATCACCAGTGGCCGACGCAACCACCACACGTACAGGTCGGACGGATGCTTTATTGCCCCAAACACTTCCGGGCCCCTTCGACCAGGCCTTCGTTGTACATGGAGATCCGAAATCCGTTTCCAGAAAAATAGTCAACCAGCCGGCATTGAAAGACCTCGATGCCTTTATGAAAAAGTGCATATTCCAGGGCGCTTTTCCGGGTTGCCAGATTTTTGCAGCAAAAGACGGGGAAATAATTTTTCAAAAAAACTACGGGTACACAACCTACGACCGGACAATACCGGTAACAGACACCACCCTTTATGATATTGCCTCTGTAACCAAAATTGCGGCGACCACCCTTGCGGTAATGAAGTTATATGAACAAGGAAAAATAGACCTGAATGCACCGCTTAAAAAATACCTGCCTTTTGTAACAGGTACCGATAAGGCAGACCTGGCGATTGCCAGCCTGCTTGCACACGAAGCAGGGCTTAAAGCATGGATCCCGTTTTATAAAAAAACACTGGATTCCCTCACTTCTGCTCCCCGGCATGACCTCTTCCGAAGCAACACCGACAGGATGTACAACCTGCCCGTGGCGCCCGGCCTTTTTCTGAAAGGCTCCTACGCGGAGACCATATGGGACGAAATTCTGCTCACAGAATTGACAAACAAAGGCCGCTATGTATATAGTGATCTGGATTTTTACTTCCTCAAACAAATTGTGGAAATAGTGAGCGAACAACGCCTCGACAGTTTCGTGTACCAACAGTTCTATCAGCCTTTGGGCCTGACGCATACCCTATACAACCCATGGGAAAAAGGCTGGGCTAAGCAGTGTGCGCCTACTGAAGACGACCAGTATTTCAGGTACCAGACCATCCAGGGATATGTACATGATCAGGGTGCAGCGCTTATGGGTGGCATAGCGGGTCATGCCGGAATTTTTTCTACGGCAAATGACCTTGCTGTCTTGTTACAAATGCTCAACAATGGCGGCGTGTATCAAGGGAAACGATACCTTAAAAAGGAAACAATAAAGTTCTTTACGGCCTACCGCTCCGGCATCAGCCGCCGTGCATACGGCTTTGACAAACCCGAAAAAAAGAAGGGCGAGGGAGGGCCTGCTTCCGAATTGTGCAGCAAAATGGCGTTCGGACACCAGGGCTTTACCGGCACTTGTGCCTGGGCCGACCCGGAAACAGGCATCGTGTTTGTGTTCCTCTCGAACAGGGTGTATCCCTCGGCCGACAACAAGCTCATCAACCGCTTAGATGTGCGTACCAAGGCCCAGACTTTTATCTATCAGGCACTAGGATATGGAAAATAGGGTCCCTCGTACATTAATCGTGGCTGGTGGCGGTGCTGCCGGCTTCTTCTGCGCGGTGAATGCCGCCCGCATGAATCCTCATCTTAGGGTCATCATACTGGAACAGTCCACTAAACTCCTGAGCAAAGTTAAAATAAGTGGTGGTGGTCGTTGCAATGTCACGCATGCTTGCTTTTCCGTAAGTCAGTTGTGTAAAAAATACCCGCGAGGCGGACCTTTTTTAAAGAAAACCTTTCATCAGTTCAATCCCCGGGATACCATAAACTGGTTTGGAGAAAGAAAGGTACACCTCAAGACAGAAGCCGACGGACGCATGTTTCCCGATACGGATGATGCACAAACCATTATCGATTGCCTGCTCCGTGAAGCCCGAAAACACGATGTGGAAATACGCTTACAATCACGTATAACAAGCTTTTCCCGAGAAGCAGACCGATTTGAAATCCGGCTGGCTGATCATACGGTACTGCTGGCCGATGACCTGGTCATTGCCTGCGGCGGCTACCCAAAAGCATCTATGTTCGACTGGCTGCGCAGCAGCGGCCATAGTATTGAACCTCCCGTGCCTTCTTTATTTACATTTAACACGCCCGGCCATCCCCTTACCCGCTTGATGGGCTTGAGTGTAGCTGATGCCGTAATAAAAATAACAGGGACCAAACTGGAGGAACGCGGACCGATACTCTGTACCCATTGGGGTCTGAGTGGTCCCGGCATTTTACGTTTAAGTGCCTGGGGGGCCAGGATATTAGCAGCACAAAACTGGCGCTTCAAGATCAGGATCAATTGGCTCCCCGACAAACATGAAGAATCGCTTCGCGAAGCAATACAACAAATAAGAGCACAAAAAGGGAAACAGCTCGTCCACCACAAAAATCCATTTGGCCTGCCGGCAAGACTATGGACCTTATTGCTCGAGATGAGTGAGGTGCCGGAGGCCTGCAAATGGGCCGAACTCCCGGCCAGGGCACAACACCTGCTCATACTAAATTGTTGCTCTCTGGAACTGCAAATAACAGGGAAAACTACCTTTAAAGAAGAATTTGTTACAGCAGGTGGTATACACCTTGCCGAAGTAGCGCCACAAACCATGATGAGCCGGCTGATACCCAACTTATACTTTGCCGGAGAAATCCTGGATATCGACGGCATCACCGGCGGCTTTAACTTTCAGCATGCCTGGACTTCCGGATATATTGCCGCTACAAACATCGCATCATCGCATGTAGCGCCAGCCATAAGCACGTAGAACGTTAAATAGATGATAAAATTCCGACATGTCTTTTGGCTCCGCCGGTTGCTATGGGTACATTTGTAAAAAAAGCAATGAATACATTTAACAACAAGACACATGTACTTGACAGCATCCTGCAATCCCTGGTGGCCCACCCCAACAAGAAAACGGAATTTGCCCATATTGAGGACGAAACCGGAGCTACATCAAGGCAGATACAGGAAGCCGTTGACACGATTACTACGCATTTTAAAGATACGGTAACTTTTGCTGCCACCCATGAAAGCATCACCCTGGTACATGGCATTGGCGACCTGCAATCTTTTCTCGTACAAGGAGGCTTCCGTCATCAGAACTAAACCGTAAATAGCTGACACAAACAGCAACAACTATTATTTTTACAGGATGAAAATGGAGACCGTCTGTGCAGACAGCCTCCTTTGGCGCAGATAACTGTTGGGCAGGTCTGACGCCTGGTAAAACTACTACCCTCTTCCAGGTGCCGGAGCTCGTGTACTGTTAATTTCCCATCGAACCCCTGGCACCAATAATATTGTTGACCCTCCCGATCAGACCGGCATTTAGGATCCTGGGGGTATCCTCCCGGCCTGTGTGTTGTACACCTATACTTACTGTGTGCCATCGGCGCGCTGATCAAATCACCATCAGGTATAGGGTATGATACATACAATACGTCTCACAACATACCGGATGTTATACCGATGCCATTGAGAACGTATCTATAAGGCTTGACAGACCTACAGCTAATCAAGACAAACCTTCAGGTTAACAAAGGAAGGTGTATTACTCAATAAGTGAACAATGCCCTAAAGATAGTTACAGGAAAGGCACTCCCTATCACCCGTATCGGGTGAAAAAGATGTAAATATGTATTGGGAACCGCTAAAAAAGGACATTTTTTTGATTCAAGAAACAGAAAAAGACATAAAAAAAGCTACCGAAGTAGCTCTTTTCTTTATACAGGAACTTAAAAATGCATTTCCTTCACATCATCGGCAATACGAAGCCTGCCGGTCGTTTTACTTTTAATCTCGTCAATAGTAACGCCCGGTGCGTATTCTACACAGAGAAAACCCTGATCTGTTATTTCAAACACACCCAGATCGGATACTACTTTCTTGACACATTTAAGTCCTGTTATAGGCAGTGTGCAGGCCGGAAGTAATTTGGAGTTGCCTGCTTTGTCGGTATGCTGCATGGCTACAATAATATTTTTTGCTGAAGCCAC
>JBEBUO010000117.1:0-7720 GCA_040393285.1 Taibaiella helva
CGCAGGCTATACCCGCCCCTTTTATAGTCTTGAAAAGGGTGTGGAGGATTACCTCCAGTTCTACCTGGAAGCTGCAAAATACTATTAAGCCGAAAGGTGACGGCACCTTTGCATCAACGCTACGCGCGCCAGAGATCAGGTTAAAACCCTTCGAACGGGCCGCCAGGACCTCCTGGATGGGGTCCCTCGCCGGGGCCGGAACGCTCCACATCCTTCATACTCGCCCCGCCTTTAAAGAAACGAAGGTTGTAGGTAAAGGTGAGCATAAAGTAGCGCTGCAACACGTTACTGATCACATCCTGAGCATAGGTCTCCGTTATTGTCCGCGCAATACTTGTATTCTGGCCCAGGAGGTCAAATACTGAAAGTTTGATTTCACCTTGTTGCTTACGGAACAACTTTTTCCCCACACTCATATTCCACAGGAAAAAATTCTGGTTAAATCCTTCAGAAAGACCGGTGTACAATTGATGGTTGATCTCACTATTGATCACAATGCCCCGCCAGAACACGTAATTTAAAGCCAGCCTCGAGCTTTGGTTGAAGTATTGGTTATCTGCATTGGTATTCAGCGTATTTTTCACAAAGTTAATGCTGGAATTAGAAGAAAGGGTAAAGTCTATCTTCTCGCTGATATTGCTGCTGAGTACAAGCCCCAGGCTAAAATTCGTATTATTGGCCAGGTTTTTCTGGTCGTTGATCAGGCCGGGCGTACGCACAAACCCCGCGCCGACGTTTAAGTTTAGGTTACTCCTGAGGAAATTTACCGGACGACCATAAGTGGTAAATGCCCTGAGGTTCATATAACCACTCAGGTTTTCCGGCCGGCTCAGTTGTCCGCCCCTCGGGATTTGCACCCCATCCACAGTCATCGAATCTTCCGCTATAATGGTATTGTTACCGATATAGTCCTGGGTCAAGTTTCCGCTCAACATAGCAAAAAAGGTGCTGTTGTTTTTAGGATTGGACGAGTTGTAATGTACATTCATCCGGTGCTCATAAGCCTGCACCAGGTTAGGATTACCCGTTGATAGTTGTAATGGATTCGAGTTATCGATCACATCCTGCAACTGATCTACAGACGGGGCATCGGTGGAAGTGCGGTAACTGAAACGTAAGGATTGCCGTCTCGAAAACTTATATTGAAGGCGCGCATAAGGCAACAGGTTATTGAAGGGTACCTGAATACGGTTGACGTAGGGCAACACCCGGTCACTGTTCAGGGTTGCATATTGATAATCCAAACCCATGTTGAAATTAAATGAAGAATCCATATACCGGTATCCGAGACCAGCACGATGGGTCAGGTAATCTGTTGTATACTGGTTGCTCAGCAGGGTATCCGGCAGGATATAATCGCCTGCTGTCTGATCATAATTATACGTCCTTTTGTCCGAAGCGCTTTCCTGATAGCGAATTCTGTACTGCACTTGTAAAAAACTCTTGCGCGACAAAGGCTCTGTATAATTCAGACTGGTATTCAGGTCCCATCCGTTATTATTACGGGATGCCCACTGGTCTAAGGTATCGACTTCGTTCTCCAGGTCGCTAATGGCATACAATTTAGAACTACCATCATTTTTATTCAGCCCGCCATTGGCCCATAACGAGAAGGTACGACCGGGTTTAGCAAATTTATGCCGGTACAGGAACATGGAAGACAGGTTGTAGCCGTTCCTGTCCGACAAAAAATCGTTCAGTGTACGGTTCAGCACATCGGTACCGCTTTGAAGGGTAAGTCCGTGAAGGGAGCTGTTGCTGCTGCTGTTTTGAAAAGAAAGCCTGGGAATAAACAGTATGGAGTTATTCGAATCTATCTGGTAGTTCAGGCGCAGGTTGAGCCTGTGATTCGTATTCGTACTGCTCCCTACACTGGTGTCCATATACGACTGCCCCTCCTGTGAGGGGATAACAAAGTTACGCTGAGTAAATTCTTCCGATTCCGACTGACTGTTGTTGAAGAAATAACTTCCCGTCACTTCTATCTTCTCCCCCCACTTGTCAGAATAATTAAGGCCTATAGCGTTGGTGGTGGCGATACCTCCCTGCTGGTCGTTTTCAAATGCATTCCTGCCACCCCTTCGGCCGCCCCTACCACCCCGTGATCCCCCACTCGACACGCCCAGCAAGTCGTCGGAGGCAAAATTTTGTTGGTTGATGTTATTGCTCATACCGATAAGGCTCACCCTCCGATCCCCTTCAAAATAGTTCACGTTTCCGCCGGCACTATATTTATCTTCATATCCATAACCGCCGTACAGCCGGCCAAAAACACCCTGACTTTTATCCGAACGTGTAATGATATTAATGGTTTTCGTGGTATTACCATCATCAAAACCGGTAAATTGGGCCTGTTCACTGCGTTCATCATAAACCTGAATTTTGTCGATCACCTCAGCGGGCAGGTTTTTAAGCGAGGAAGTTACATCATCCCCGAAGAAAGGCTTTCCATCTACCAGCACCTTGGTAATTTGCTCTCCCTGTGTCTGTGGTTTACTGCCACTCAGGTCCATACCCGGCATTTTACGGATCAGGTCCTCTGCAGTGGCATCCGCATTTACTTTAAAGGCATTGGCATTAAACTGGGTCGTATCATCCTTTTGGATCACCGCCTGGGCCTTTTCCACAATGTTCACCTCTGTAAGCTGTGTCGTACTAACAGCTGCCATTTTTATGATGCCTACATTCAGCGCATGGCTCGGTACGGTAATTTGCTTCCGGTAATCTTCATAGCCGATATAGGAAATACGCAAGGTATAGGTACCTTCAGGAACCTCATGTACAATAAAATTACCGTCAAGATCAGCGGCGTTGCCGCCTATATAAGTATCTTCAGGCCCTAAAATGGTAACGGAGGCGCCAATCAGCGGCTCGTTCACATCGTCTTTTACAATACCACTCACCGTGTATGTTTGTGCCCATACAGGTAGAGACACCAGAATAAATAATATAGAAGTTAATACGCCCTTGCTCTTCAACATAAGATAAAATGATTGCCCGATTTGACCCGGCAAAGATCGTTTAGTTTAAAGGAAGCCCGCAAGATTTTTACTTAATCAATAAGTTAATGCATATCTTCGCCCCTCCAAAAATACATGCTGCAGGAAGAGACGAAAAGAACGGTAAAGCTGGCCCTACCCATCATTTACGGTGAGTTGGCGCAAATGGCTTTGCACCTTATTGATACGGCTATGGTGGGTGCCGTAAGTTATCAGCATCTGGCCGCTGCTGCATTGGTCATGAGTGTGATGAATATCCCCTTTGTTGTCGGCATCGGCATCACCATGTCCGTTTCCCAATTGGTCTCCATGGCCCACGGCAGGCGCGACAGCCAGCTGGTATCACACTATCTTTACAATGGTTTCTGGCTGTGCACCATAGCCGCTTTAGTCATCTCTTTCGGCCTGGAATCAGGAAAAGGTATCTTGTTTCACTTAAAGCAGGACCCTGAGGTAGCACGACTGGCCGTACCTTTTATGCAGTTAATGGGCTGGTCTGTCATACCTATGCTCCTTTTTATGGCGCTGAAGCAGTTTACCGATGGCCTTGAATATACACGCACCGCCATGGTACTATCCGTATTGGCTTTACCGATCAATGTATTCATCAACTGGTTACTAATCTTTGGCAATTGGGGATTTCCCCGGCTCGAACTGGTCGGAGCAGGCTGGGGCACCCTCATTACCCGGAGCCTGATCTTTATTGTAATGGCCGTAGTGATATTTACCCATCCCATATTCAGACGATATGTGGCGGTGCGGAGCAAACAATGGCGACTGAAATGGAAAACCTTTAAAGATCTTTTGCATATAGGTCTGCCCAGCAGTGCCCAAATCGGCATGGAAGCCGGTGCTTTTGCCATTTCCGGCATCATCATCGGCACTATTAGTGCTATGGAGCAGGCTGCCCACCAGATCGCCCTTAGCTGCGCCTCCTTTACTTTTATGGTTTCTATGGGCCTTTCTCAGGCAGGTTCTATCCGTACCAGTAATGCCTTTGGCCGCAACGATTGGCTGAAGATCAACCGGATCGGGCGCAGTACACTCCAGACGGCACTGGCTTATGGTATCTTTTGCGCCTTGCTGTTTGTGGTATTCCGAAACCAATTACCCCTTTTCTTCAATAAAAATCCGGAGGTACTGGTCCTGGCCGGCACGTTGTTGCTGTTTGCTGCCATTTTCCAGATTTCAGACAGCACCCAGGCCATAGGCGCAGGCCTGCTCAGAGGTATAAAAGATGTAAAGATGCCCACCCTCATCGTCGCTATCGCCTACTGGGTGATAGGTATCCCTATAGGCTGTTTAATGGCGTTTCACTATGGTCTTGGCGCTAAGGGCATCTGGATCGGCTTTATCCTGGGGCTTACAGCCTCCTCTGTTTTACTCACCTTCCGCTTTCTTAAACTGAGCAAAGCAAAAACGGCGCAGCCTGTGCCTCGGGAACAGAGCAACGGACTCCGTTAATAGCTTTTTAACGACAGGTATGACACGTTTTACGTATTTTTGCCTTAATAAGCATGAAAAAACTCATTGCCATACCATTACTTTTCTTGTACACCATGGCCATTTCGGGCATGATGATACAACTCCATTATTGTGGCAATGAGTTATCTTCATGGGCGGTAAACGCGGCTAAAGCAGGTTGTTGCTGCGAAGAAAGCGGCATTGCTGATGTGGGTACGCGCATCGCTGCCGAAGATGATTGCTGTAAAGACCGGACCATTGATCTGAAAATAGAGCAGGATCAGAATACGGCCGCTTCGATCAACTTTACCTTAAACGGCATGCAACAGGCGCTTCCGGTTCCTGCCGTATCTTTCCCGTTTACTATTCCTTTATCCGAACCGGAACATAGTGCTTATGCTGCACATGCGCCCCCGGGATTGTGGCAGCTCATTCCTTTGTATAAACTTCATCAGCGTTTCACTTTTTACGGATAATGAAGGGCATCATGCATACATGCATGCGCATACCCTCATTTTTTCTTTTACCGTAAAAAAACAATAACATGAAACGCATATTCGGGCTGATTGCCCTCCTTTTGGCGAGCTACTCTTTTACTTTCGCCCAACAACAAACAGACAAGGCTGTAACCACAGAAACCATTATCGTAAAAGGCAACTGCGGAGAATGCAAAGAACGCATCGAAGAAGCCGCCTACCTTAAAGGTGTAAAGCGCGCAGAATGGAATAAAGAAACAAAAGAACTCACTGTTTCCTTCCGGCCTGCAAAGGTGTCACTAAACCAGATTGAAAAAAGTATTGCCACAGCAGGACATGATGCCGGCGAAGTAAAAGCCAGCGATTCTGCTTACAATACCCTTCCTCCCTGCTGCGCGTATAGACACGAACATGCACAAACACACTAAGCCAGCGATGAGCAAACTGCCCAACAAGCGTAGGTGTACCCTACTCCTTGTACGTGCCACATCGTTCATGTGCCTGCTGTTCTGGATGAGTACGCCGTTTAAGGTATCTGCGCAGGATACCGGTATGCACATCCAGGAAGGCATGGTACATGACGCAACAACACAGGAGCCGCTGATCGGCGCTACTGTACGTGCCCTGCCCGTGGGGCCTTCAACCCTCACGGACATTAATGGTGCTTTTTCCCTTGAATTGCCTGCTCAAGCCACGCAGGTACTCATTTCCTATGTAGGTTATGAGCACGATACCATTACGCTCAATGGACAAAAGATACATATCGCGCTTAACCCTACACAACAGCTCACTGAAGTAGAGATCGCCAGCCGACGTAAAAGCACGGAAATCAACCTGCTGGGCACCATGAAAACGGAAAACATCGGCTCTAAGGAGCTGATGAAAGCAGCCTGCTGTAACCTGAGCGAAAGTTTTGAAACCACACCCTCCGTGGATGTAGGTTTTACCGATGCCGTAAGTGGCTATAAGCAGATACAAATGCTGGGACTCGCAGGTACTTATACTTCCTTTACGCGGGAAAACATACCGGATATCCGGGGTCTTGCGGCCATTACCGGACTCACGTTTACCCCCGGAGCCTGGGTGGAAAGCATGCAGTTGAGTAAGGGGGCCGGCAGCGTGGTCAATGGCTATGAAGGTACCGCCGGACAAATCAATATTGAGTGGAGAAAACCCTTTGAAGAAAAAGAACCCAGGCTTTACCTGAATGGCTACCAAAGCATCCAGGGGCGAAGCGAAGGCAACCTCATCTTCAGCCATAAATTCAATGAGGAGCTCAGCACCAACCTGTTGCTGCATGCCCGTGGCGACTGGGCCCGAATAGATATGAACCAGGATGGCTTCCTGGATCAGCCGCTGGGCAAAACCTTTGCCGGTGCTAATCGTTGGTTTTATTTTAGTCCGAAAGGTTTTGAACTCCAGGCCGGGGTAAAAGCGGTATTGCTCGACAACACAGGCGGACAGGTGGCCTATGAAAAAGGTACCGAGCAGGCTCCGGGCAATCCCTGGGGCTACGAGCAGCAACTTTACCGGGTAGAGGGATGGGCCAAAGTAGGCAAAATATTCCTGGACAAACCCTGGAAAAGTATGGGCCTGCAACTGTCGGGCACTTATCACGACCAGCAGAGCAGCTACGGCCACAGGCAATATACTGCGGACCAGCAGAGTTTTTATGCCAATTATATTTACCAAACCATCTTAGGCAATACCAACCATGTCATCAAAGGTGGCGCCTCCTTTCAATGGGATGAATTCAGTGAGCTCTTTGCCGGGCAGGCCTTTGCCCGTACAGAATATGTGCCTGGTGCTTTTGTAGAATACAGCTACAATTACCTGACGAAGTTTAACCTGGTAGCCGGCTTAAGAGGTGATTATCATAATCTTTTTGGGGCTTTTGTTACCCCAAGACTTCACTTACGCTATGCCCCTGCCGAAAATACAGCTATACGTGCTTCAATAGGTCGCGCACAACGTACTGCAAATATTATTGCAGAGCACATGGGGCTGATGGCCAGTAACCGGGCCTTTCATTTACCCCTTGCCACCAGTGGTGCTTATGGTCTAGACCCTGAAGTTGCCTGGAATATGGGCCTGAATGCCACGCAAAAGTTTCGTTTGAATTATCGGGATGGCGCCCTTAGTGCCGATTATTACTTCACCAACTTTACCAACCAGGTAGTTGTGGATATAGAACAACCCGGCGAGGTCGGTTTTTATAATTTAGATGGGCGCTCTTACGCGCATAGTTTTCAGGTGCAGTTGGATTATGAGCCGATCAGGCGCTTTGATGTGCGCCTGGCTTATCGCTACTACGATGTACAAACCACCTATGACGGCGCATTAAAACAAAAACCGCTGATTGCAGCACATAGGGGCTTCCTGAATCTGGGATATGAAACGCGGAGTCAATGGAAATTCGATTATACCGTACAGTTGATCGGACGTAAACGGGTGCCTTTGCATTACAACCCGGAGCATGGCCACAATATGGCTTACACCTCGCCCTCCTTTACCCAAATGAATGCGCAGATCAGCAAAAGCTGGAAGGATGAACAGGTGGAAGTGTATGTGGGAGGAGAAAACCTCACCAATTACATGCAGCATAACCTGATTATCAGTGCATCTGACCCTTATGCTGCCGGCTTTGACGGCTCTATGATCTGGGGTCCGGGTATGGGCCGGAATTTTTATGTGGGCTTTCGGTATAAACTGATGTAAACGCGCACACAGCCCCAAAGCTTACATACAATGGGTATCATCTGCCGGTGATACCCATTTGTA
>JBEBUO010000118.1:0-7671 GCA_040393285.1 Taibaiella helva
TTATTTTATCATGAAAGTCATATAAGATAATGATTTGAAATCGTAGCGAATCGTTCTTGCTTTGAATGATAGCTTTTTCAAAATAGGAGCAGCTGAATGTTATGCGATCAAAAATAATGGCATTATGGGAACCAGACCCGTGTTTGTTAGAGCGGCATGACAGTTATAGTAAATGCTTAGCGAACATAAGATGGACAGGCAACTTCTGTTTGGTAATGTTTCTCAAAATGATGGATAGGCAATGCATGTAAACGGGCTATCTTACGAGGGAGGGCTGATAATTTTTGCATTAGATAAATGGTTTTGCTAATTTTATAGCCGATGCAGTAGGTGTCAGTAACCGAGACGGTATTTCCGCACGCTCGTGATATGAAAAAAGCAAAGAAAGCAGCGCTAGACGACCTGCTTGCTCCCACGCAAGCCGTATTGGAGCAGGAAAGGAGGGTCCTATTGGAACTGGGAAATGATATTACCCGGGTTAGGGAGAAAAATGACCTGCTTCTTCTTTTTAAAAAGCGAATCAAGGAACTGTTTTACTTTACCCATACGATCGTGACCCTGATCGATAACAAAGACGAAACCTATACGCCTTTCTTGCTGGACAACGACGGTTCTCCTATTCGTTCGCATGGCAGATACCAGGAGATGGTAGCTGCACGATTCTCACTAAACGAACCCTTTATACAGGCTGTGTTGAAGTCTGAGGAGCCCATATCCTTTTGGCTGGCGGATATTATGAATCATCCCTTAAGCCCGCCTTTTCTTAGGGTTAATTATGAAAACGGCGTAAGGGATATTTTAATGACCCGATTGATGAAAGAGGGTAAGCCAATGGGGTTTATTCATATCTATTCCGACAAAAAAGGCAGCTTTAATAGTGAATTTCGCAACGTAATGAAGGGGATTGCGCCTCAGCTATCCAGTGCAGTAGCCAACATCATTAAAAATGAAGAGGTACTCAATAAAGAGAAAGAGAAGTCGTTCCTGCTTGAGTTTAGCAGTAACATCGCTGCAGTGCGTACTAAAGAGGAATTGGCAGGGGCCCTGCGTCTTGCTTTGGACAAACTGGACGAGCGTAGCAGTTTTGTCATTCGCAGATTAAATGAAGACACGAGGACAATGAGCACTTATGTTCTGGATAAAGGTAACCGGCCCTGCACTTCTGAGGTGCGGGAAATGCTGAAGGATTATCCTGTGAACGACGGATTACAGAACAGGGTGCTGAATAGTGCTATTCCCTTATTATTTAACCTGGACAGGGAGGTGCAACGAGGCGTTAAGTCTGATTATTTGCAGGATTGGAAGGCAATGGGATTCCGGAATTTTGTGGGTGTACGTTTACGGCATGGGAAAACCAATCAGGGTATTTTATTTCTGGATATGGAGGATGTAAAAATCGAATTGCTACAAGGATTTTGCGCCCAAATATCTATTGCCCTGGCGAATATCATGGCGAATGAACAGATAGAAAAGAAACAGGAAGAGCAAGCCTTTTTGCTGGATTTCAGTAATGAAGTGGCCCGGGTAAGGACAAAGGCCGATTTGCAGGCGGCGATTTTCAGGGTCTTGGATAAGACGATGAATACAAAACTGGCAATGCTCAGGGTACTGGCTGAAGACGGACTGCATATGCCGGCATTTATGTATGACGATACCCTGTTTAAGGAGGCAAAACTGAACTTTGATAAAATGGCGGCTGTAGAAGTGACCATAGATGAGCCTTATACAGCAAAGGTACTGGCGAGTAGAGACGGGCTACTTTTCAATATAGAGGAAGAATTAAAGACGGGGAGTGCTTATGCCAGGTTATGGAAAACGACAGGGCTAAGGAACAGCTATGGTGTACCATTACGTGTGGGAAACAGAAATATAGGTACCATATGGTTACTGGCAGATCGTTTGAGTTCCTTACTGCTGAAAGGTATCTGTGCACAGATATCAGTGGCCATTGCTAATATCCAGGCTAATGAAAAGCTGCTTGCATATAAAAAGCAACTGGAAGAAGAAAACGACTACCTGAAAGAGCAAATTCAGACCATTTATAATTTTTCTGAGATTATTGGCAGTGGGAAGCAGATGCAGGAGGTGTACCGCCTTATTGGATTGGTAGCCCGCACTAATACAACGGTATTGGTACTGGGAGAAACGGGTACCGGGAAGGAGCTCATTGCCCGAGCTGTTCATAATGCGTCACCCCGGAAGGACAAATTAATGGTAAAGGTCAACTGTGCGGCCCTGCCGCCTCATCTCCTGGAAAGTGAATTGTTCGGACATGAAAAGGGGGCGTTTACGGGTGCCACTGACCGGCGTATTGGTAAATTTGAGCTGGCCGATAAAAGCACGTTGTTTTTGGACGAGATCGGAGAGTTGCCACTTGATGCCCAGGCCAAATTATTGCGTGTGATACAGGAGCGGGAGCTGGAACGGGTAGGGGGTAAAGGAATGATAAAAGTCGATGTGCGGCTGGTAGCGGCTACTAATCGTAACCTTGAAGAAGAGGTACAAGCCGGGCGGTTCCGCGCCGACTTATACTTTCGCTTAAATGTGTTTCCTATAGAGCTGCCGGCTCTGCGTAATCGCTTAGAAGATATTGAGGCCCTTACCCATTTTTTTGTGCAAAAATACAGTCGCAATAGTGGTCGGATAATCAGGAAGGTGGCACCTAAAGTGATACAGCAACTAAGGAGTTATACCTGGCCGGGAAATGTAAGGGAACTGGAGCATCTGATTGAACGTAGTATACTGCTGGCCACCCATGAGGTATTAAATGAAATCTACTTACCCCACCACGCAGATCCGGATAGCCAAAGTGAGGCGCATTTGCAAAACCGAACACTCGAAGAAGTGGAACGTAGTTACATTATCGAAACCCTAAAACGCTGTTCGGGTAAAATATCCGGTCCCGGTAGCGCGGCCGAAATCTTGAACATACCCGGTAATACCCTACATTCTAAAATGAAAAAACTAAACATCCATAAAGGCGACTATTTCAGGTAGCTGGCCACGGGTCGTATACCTCCTTCCCTTAATAGCGTGAAATAGCTCGTGTTTTCACTTTATATCGTGAATAATCACACAAAGAAATTCTACTATGATCTTGATTTTCAATTAATTGTGTTTTATGGCATAGCGTTGGCATATAGCTATTCATAACCATAATTTTAGAAAATATGAAAATCGTAGTGATCGGAGGCTCTGGCCTCATCGGCAGTAAAGTAGTGCAACAACTTCGCGGGAAGGGCCACCAGGCCATTGTAGCCGCCCCTTCAACTGGTGTTAACACCCTTACCGGCGAAGGGCTGGCGGAAGTCCTGACAAATACAGATATTGTCATTGATCTCGCTAACGCGCCCTCATTTGAAGACGAGGCAGTAATGGCGTTTTTCGAGACTTCGGGACGTAATCTTCTGGCCGCGGAATTGAATGCAGGCGTACACCACCATGTAGCGCTTTCGATAGTAGGCGTTGACGAGATGCAAAATATTGGCTATATGCGGGCCAAGAAGGTACAGGAAGAGTTAATTCGCCGGTCGGGTGTGCCTTACACTATCATTCGCAGCACCCAATTTCTTGAGTTTTTACCGGGTATTGCCGACCAGGCTACAAAGGGAAACGAGGTGCATCTTTCCAATGTTAAATTTCAACCTATCGCTGCAGATGATGTAGCCGGTTTCGTGACGCACTACGCATTGGGCAATCCGCAGAACGGACAGGTAGAAATAGCAGGACCGGAACGTTTTGAGATGCATGAAATTGCCGCGCGGTACTTACAACATGCAAAGGACCCCCGAAAAGTAGTGCCACATGGAGCACCGGTATATTTTGGTGGAACCATCACACCAACGGCACTGGTACCCGCTGGTGATGCTAATCTGGGTGCTATCGATTTCGAAGCATGGTGGACGCGACAGTCTACAAGACAGTAGTCTTTATCACGATCTGCCACCTGTTGAAACGAAGATGACAGGTGACAGCTTACCGAGGCAGTTGTAACGGGAGTGCACTTTTTATCTGTTCGTGCATCAGGATATCCCTACGCCGGCGTATGATCCTTACGACATCCGGTCAACTACACGGTAAGGCAACAGGTGGCAGATTGATCTCATCAGCCTTTCTTTTCTGATCAATAAGAACATGTTCGACCCATAAGGGCAACGGACCAGGCAATCCTTGACCCAAAATTTTTGTTTCCTTATTATCTATATCATGAATTTTTCTTTTCTACATCTTCCTGCAAAAGACCGGGAACATCCACCTGATACGGTTAGACCGGTTGCCGGTTACGGCCGGCCATATAATACGACAGAGGGTAGTGAATTTCTTGACGATGCCATTCGTACAAGAGAGCAAGCCTTGCCGTTGCATCATGAAACACGGCCACCGGAACACTTGCATATCTATTGTAGTGCCTTGTAACTTATTCATTCACGTTTAAACTATTTGACATGAGACACCGTCATGAAACCTTTGCACCGATAGCGATTATCAGCAACAGGAACAACCGCCCATTGTCGCTCAGCGATACATTGGAAGACCTCAAACGACGAGGATACCGTTTTAAATTCAGAAGGGAAGGATCCTGGCTCTATTGTGTGGAATTGGGTAGTTGGTTCTCTCCAGATAGTTTTACGATAGATGAATACTATCACTTCGAATCGGTTTCACCTGCCTGGGGCGACAGTATGCTGTATGCACTCGCTTCGATCTATGGGCTTAAAGGCTTTCTGGTAGATGCCTTATATGTCTATCCAGGTCAGGCCGGAACAGACGGCGTCGAAATCAGCGACTTGGGGTATACCCCGCTCAAAACCTTTATCAACTGACGGTATATTATGGAAAATTTTGAATCACTGGATGAGCTCCTTCCCCGGCTGCGCGACAAAGGCTATCATGCCGATTTTGTTACCGATAATGTTTGTCTTTACTGTGGGGACTTGGATATCCGGCTCAACCCGGAAGCCTTTCAGGTAGACGAAGTATATCTGGTTCGGGAGGCGCCTGCATCCCTGGCTTGTGTTGCTGTATATGCCATCAGTGCGGTAACAGGAGTAAAAGGTATATGGATAGCACAACAGGAGGACAGCAGATCCACGCCTTTAGGCCATGCTATCGCGGGGCGCATACCAACATAACACCCAAATCCATAGCCCTGTCCTAAGACAACATCATTATTTAAAACTAAATTTTATGTCCAAAATCAAACAAATTATGTCGATCGCATTTCTGGCAACAGCCAGTCTTTACTCGCCCGGAAATGATGCCCAGGCACAGCCAACACCTAAAGCAATAAAAAATGTGGTATTGGTACATGGTGCCTTTGCAGATGGTTCCAGTTGGACCAAAGTCATAGCACAGCTCCAGGCTAAGGGTTTTCATGTTGCCGCCGTGCAAAACCCACTCACATCGTTGGCGGATGATGTAGCGGCCACCAAAAGGGCCATTGACTTAATGGATGGGCCGGTGTTGTTGGTCGGCCATTCATATGGTGGAATGGTCATTTCGGAAGCGGGAAATGATCCTAAAGTGGCCGGATTGCTTTATGTCTGTGCCCTCATCCCTAATGATGATCAGGCGGTAGTGGATGTGGTTAAAGCCTTTGCGCCGGCACCTGGAAGTGGTGAATTCCAACCTGACGAGGCGGGCTTTCTATCCTTGTCCCATAAAGGTATTCACGCCTATTTTGCTCAGGATTTACCGCAGCAGGAAAGAGATGTGATTTATGCTACCCAAACTCCCTGGGCTGTTCGTGCTACGACAGACAAGATATCTAAAGCAGCATGGAAGGTTAAACCCTCCTGGTGCATAATAGGCCTGGACGATCAGATGGTGAGCCCGGAGCTGGCGCGTGCAGAAGCTAAAATGATCGGGGCAAAAACACTTGAAATCAAATCAAGTCATGTGCCTATGGTGTCACGACCTGAAGAAGTGACTCGCTTTATTACTCAGGCTATCCAGGCACTATAAGTGCGGAGATAGCAAAACAAACACCTGTTTCAGGAATTGTTAATTACGAAAATCAAATCAAAATGAATGAATTTTTAATTGCGATCCACAGAGATCTGACCAGTGACCAGCCTATACCCTCACCAGAGCAAATGAAAGCGGCCCTGCAACCCTATCAGGAATGGGTTTCAGGAATTGCGGGCCGCGAGCAACTAATAGCTCCCCCTCAAAGGTGGGATATAGACGGAAGGATCATTAGTAAAGATGAAGGGGTAATACGCGGACTTATGCGGCGCAAAATAAGTCGCTGGGTGGACTCCTTCTGATAAAGGCCAGGGACTATGAAGAAGCTGTAGCTATTGCCAGGGAATGTCCGATCATTCCATATGGGGCGGTAGTTGAAGTCAAAATGGCGATTCCTACGGCTTAGGATATTACACAGGAGGGTTGATCCGGACAAAAAAGCCTTCCTGTTTCGCCATTGCTAATATACCGTGCAGGAACAACCTGCGCGGACATAAATTTACACACAAGAAAATTAATGATTATGTTATCAACAGGAACAATAGCACCTGATTTTGAGCTTTACGCCACGCCCGATCAAAAGCTAAAATTGAGTGAACTAAGAAGCAAGAAGGTCATCCTTGCCTTTTATCCGGCTGACTGGAGTCCGGTTTGCGGCGACCAGATGGTTTTATACAATGAAATGGGGAAATATTTTTCCCGACATAACGCCCAGGTAATCGGGATATCTGTAGACAGTAAGTGGAGTCATGCAGCCTTTAGTGAGCACAATAATTTCCACTTCCCTCTACTGGCTGATTTTGAGCCTAAAGGCGCAGTGGCGAGTCTGTATGAGGCATACGACGCATCCACAGGAACCTGCCGGCGTGCCTTGTATGTAATCGACGAACAAGGTATTATTCGTTGGCATTATTTGTCGCCGGTGGGTATCAACCCCGGTGCAGACGGGATCCTTAGCGCGCTCGAAGCATTAGATCATGTAAAAACAGTAAACATATGACACAGTTAACACCATCCGTAAATAGTAACGACAATATTTATGGGAATCCGGCTGCGCCGATTGAGCTGGTGGAATACGGCGATTACGAATGCCCCTATTGCGGACGTGCTTATCCCATTGTTAAAAACATTAAGCAGCAATTGGGAAATGAACTGAAATTTGTGTTCAGAAATTTTCCTCTGAAAAAAATCCATCCGCATGCAGTCCTGGCCGCCGTGGCTACAGAGGCTGCTGGTTTACAGGGTAGGTTCTGGGACATGCATGACATGGTTTTTGAACATCAGGATGCCCTGGATGAGGAGCGTATCCGTGGTTTTGCACAACAGCTCGGCCTGAATAGTAGACGTTTCGAGCAAGATCTGCAACTAAAATCGCTGGCCGATAAAGTCGACCAGGATTTTGAGAGTGGTCTTAGAAGTGGTGTCAACAAGACCCCAACCTTCTTTATCAACGGAAAGAAATACGAAGGTTCCTGGCGTGGCAGCGTGCTGATAGAACATTTAAAAAGCTTGCTGGCCGAACCAATGGATAAGCCTGCTTCTCAGCCGGCCTAGTCATGATTTAACAATCGCTGGGTACGCATCACTGCTGAGTTGAGCAAAAGCAATGCCTTTTTAGTGATTTTTGAACAGAAGAGCAGACGATTTACGTTTGCTCTTTCTGTTTACCATGCGGCTTCTTGAAGCAAAAGCAATGCTGACCTA
>JBEBUO010000119.1:0-7628 GCA_040393285.1 Taibaiella helva
TTTTTTATGCAATTTTTGTTATGCTTTCCTGCCTGTAACAGGTAATCACTTAGCCCAGGCAAAGCCTGGTTCAGGACTTCAGATACACCTCCAGCGCAGATGCCAGTTTCCTGTCATTGCTCAGCCGAGGGGTTTTGTTTTGACCGCCCAGTTTGCCTACCGACTTCATATACTGGATAAATGAATTGGGGGGCAGGGGGCGAATTTTTAATGGCTGTAAAATACCGCCCCTGATCAGGTCGTCATAATAAATATTTTTTCCACGAAGCGCTTCATCCACCTCCCGCGCAAAGGCGTCTAAGTCACGGGGAGTATCTTCAAACTCTACAAACCACTCGTGGTAAGGTGCTTCTCCTGAGGTCTGTATCATGGGCGCTACGGTAAACTCAGTAATCGCCAGTTGGTGTTTGGTGGCTGTATGGAGTAAGGCATATTCTACCTCCTCAGCGATTACGTGCTCACCAAAGGCAGAAATATAATGCTTGGTACGCCCACTGACCACAATGCGATAAGGGTCAAGGCTAAGGAATTTTATCGTGTCGCCAATATTGTAACCCCAGAGCCCCGCATTGCTATTGATGATGAGTGCATATTGCTCGCCTACTTTTACATCTTTAAGACTAAGGCGCGTGGGTTGTTCTTCATGAATTTCCTGTGCCGGAATAAACTCGAAGAAGATGCCCGAATTGGTATTGAGCAACAGGCCCGCTTCGGTTTGACTGTCCTGGAAGGCGAAAAAGCCCTCGGATGCAGGAAAGGTTTCGATTGTATCCACCGGCCCGCCTATGCATTCCAGCAATTTCTTCTTGTAAGGTTCAAAATTCACCCCGCCATGTACCAGAACCTGCAGGTTGGGGAAAAGATCTTTGATCTTTTTTCCACCCGATTTTTCCATAAGCCAGTCAAAATACATTTGCATCCAGGGTGGAATACCACTGATCAGGGTCATATCCTGTCCGAATGTTTCCTCAACTATTTTTTCGAGTTTGGTCTCCCAATCTTCAATGCAATTGGTTTCAAAGCTCGGTAATTGGTTCTTGCGCAGGTATCCGGGTATGTGGTGGTTGACGATGCCACTCAGCCTGCCGGTGGGAATTCCCGCAACACGTTCAAGGGTAGGGGACCCGGAAAGGAAGATCATTTTGCCATCGGCAAATTGGGCATTTCCCGTCTCTGCCATGTAACAAAGCAAAGCATTACGTGCAGTATGGATATGGTTGTCAATAGAATCTTTGGAGATAGGAATGTACTTTACGCCACTTGTAGTACCGGAAGTTTTGGCAAAATAAAGGGGTTTGCCTTTCCATAAAATATCCATTTTACCTTCTTTGACCATATCAATATATGGTCGCAGGCCTTCATAATCACGAATAGGCACCGCCTGCTTGTAGCCCTCATAATCGCTAACCTGAGCCAAACCATGATCTTGTCCGAATTTGGTTTTACTGCCTTGCCTGATAAGCTGTTGCAGTATGTTTTGCTGGTCGCTTACCGCGGTATAAATGGATTTCTTCACCCTGTTGGCTACGATAGCGGCATACGGTTTGGCCAGAAATGATTTAATCTTCATAGAAAGAGCACTGGTGGTGAAACAAATCAAAGTTAAATAAAAACCAATGGTGAAAGGGCGCCTATTAGTTAATTTTAGCAACTGCTGTGCGTAGCAGGCTCAACCCTTCCAGCAGACTTTCCAGCAAGTCGAGATGCAGCATGTTAGCTCCGTCAGACAAGGCATGTGCGGGATCAGGATGGGTTTCAATAAACAAGCCATCGGCCCCGACGGCAATCGCCGCCCGGGCAAGCGTGCCAATCATTTCGGGGTTACCACCTGTTACACCGGAACTTTGATTAGGTTGCTGTAGCGCATGTGTGCAATCCATTACCACGGGTACTTTCATTTTTTGCATAATCGGAATGCTGCGGTAGTCCACTACCAGGTCCTGATAACCGAATGTGGTACCTCTTTCCGTAAGTATAATATGGTCGTTGCCACTTTTTTGTATCTTATCTACGGCAAACTGCATGGATTCCGGTGACAGGAATTGTCCCTTTTTTACATTGATATATTTTCCTGTCCGGGCCGCCGCTACCAACAAATCTGTTTGCCTGCACAGAAAGGCGGGTATCTGCAACACATCTACAAACGCCGCAGCCATAGCCGCTTCCTCAGCGGTATGGATATCCGTCACTACAGGTATGGAAAAGGTGTGCTTGACTTTCTCAAGTATTTTCAGCGCGGCTTCATCGCCTATACCGGTAAAACTGTCCAGGCGTGTACGGTTGGCCTTGCGGTAAGACCCCTTGAAAATAAAAGGAATGCCCAGCTTATCGGTAATGTTCACGATGCGTTCGGCTATACGCAATACAATTTCCGCTCCTTCGACGGCGCAGGGGCCTGCCATCAGGAAAAATTGGGTTTCGTTGTAGGCCCGGCCAAACAGTTGTTGCATAATATGGAGTTTAAAGAGAGGCGGGTGGCGTCCCTAGGCATTAGTGCATGCGGTCGCCCCTCGGTTTTAGGTCTTTTAATATATTTTTTTCAATTTGTAGCCAGTCCAGCCAGCACTGGCGTACTTTATCTTCATCAAAATAGTGTTTGGCCAGGTCAAGGAAAAGCCGGTAATGGCCGGCCTCGCTCACCATAAACTTGTAGTAGAACTGCCGTAGGGCTTCCTCTTCAATGTGTAAACTCAGCAAGCGAAAACGTTCGCAGCTTCGGGCTTCAATAAGGGCGCAAATCATGAGTTTGTGAAGCAACCTTTCCTCGCTGGAAATATTCTTGGGCTCATGCTGCAGCAGGAGGTTGACGTATTCGTCCTTACGCTGCTTACCCAGGCTCATGCCTCGCTTCTTTAATTCAGCCAGCACCATGCGGAAATGGCCCCATTCCTCGGTAACCACGGGGGCCAGCGCCTCTACAAGTTCCGTTTTGTCGTGGTACTTTTGAATGAGAGAGATGAACTGAGTAGCGGCTTTTTGTTCGCAAAAGGCATGATCAGTAAGGATGTCCTGAAGCGAAATAGCTGCAATATCCACCCAGCGCGGATCAGTAGGTAACTTCAGGCCCAGTATGGTATTTTCGGAACTCATAATTATGTTTTAACGTGGGATGCTTTGAAAATAATCAGTATCCGTAACCGGTAATTTGTTGCAGGCACTTTTCCCGGGCAGAAATCGTTTTGTCAGCATACCATTGTGCAGTCAGCTGAATGGCTTCATCTGCAGTGTAACGCGGACACCAACCAATAGCTTCCTTAATTTTCCCGTTGTCCAGTATCAGGGTCTGGGCCTCATGTAACAAAGTAGCAGGTGTATCTACCAGATAGTTTCCCGCGCCGTAAGCGGCAATGAATTTTTGCGTTACCGTCTCCACATCCCGTACATCTTCCGGTTCAGGCCCGATATTGAAGGCACCGGCCAGCGCTTGCGGAGTCGCTTCCATGGCAGCAGCCAGGGCAAGGTAAGCATGTATGGGTTCCAGCACATGCTGCCAGGGCCGTGTAGCCCTGGGATGACGTAAATGTACCACCTCCTCTCGTTCTACTGCACGCACAATATCGGGTATGATGCGATCCTGGGCATAATCACCCCCGCCGATCACATTGCCCGCTCTTACCGATGCTATGGACTTATGATGTTGTTGGTACTGGTCCGGATTGAAAAAGGAATTTCGGTAGGAAGCAATAGCGATTTCAGTAGCCGCCTTACTGGCAGAGTAGGGGTCGTAGCCGCCCAGTTTATCTTCCTCCCGAAAAGCAAGTCCCTGTTCCCGGTTCTCATATACTTTATCTGTAGTCACCATAATGCCCACACAAGGTTTTTCCAGTCCGCGCATCGCTTCCAGCACGTTGATGGTGCCCATCACGTTAACGGCAAAGGTTTGGCCTGGTTGTTCATAACTACGCCTTACCAGCGACTGCGCCGCCAGGTGAAATACATAATCGGGCTCAAAGCGTATGAGTTCGCCCTTGAGCAGGTGTTCGTCCAGGATATTACCCATTACCGAAGCATAGCAAAGCTCCCCGCCCCGTATCTGGTTATACAGGTCCTTCTCGTTCTCGGCGGGCAAGGCATAGCCTTTAACCACAGCGCCCAGGTGGTGCAGCAATTGTAGTAGCCAGGCGCCTTTGAAGCCCGTATGGCCGGTTAGAAAAACACGTTTATTTTTAAAAGTATCAGCAATCGTTTGCATCAAGCCAGTTCTTAGTTAAAGGAAAATGATATAATGAACATAAAAGGGTTAACAGAAAGACGGAACACCCGATACCTGCTTTTGTTCTGTTCAGGGTCCGGCACAAGTCCTTTCCCGAAACAGCCGACATACATTCTGTTCCTGCTGGCACCTCATACACCAGGCTCACTTGTGTGTTGATATAGGCATAGATAAAGAGCAGCAGCGTGCATAATATTAAGATGATGAACAAATAATAACCCTTTTTTACCTTACTTTTAGTCATTTAGCAGGTGTTTATGTGATCACGTGCACCTTTTACCATTTTTTCCATTTGGGTTCATGCTCCCAAAGGTATTCCAGTTCCTCCTTATCGCGCAGGGTGTCCATGCATTTCCAAAAATCAGGGTGCCGGTAAGCCGTGATTTGTCCGGCGGCGGCAAGCTGGTCCATGGGTTTGCGCTCCCACATGATATCATCCATATCGCCTTCCAGATAGTCTTTTATTTCAGGGTTAAGTATAAAAAAACCCCCGTTGATCCAGGTGCCGCTGTCCTCGGGCTTCTCTTCGAATGAAGTAATGGTACCATCTTCCTGCATCTTCAATACACCGAAACGGCTGGTGGCCTGAATAGCGGTCATGGTGCATACTTTACCCGATTGCTGGTGAAAAGCCAGCAATTGATCGAGGTCGACATCGCTTACACCATCACCGTAGCTCAGCATAAAAGGCTCATTATTCGTATAGGGCAACACCCGTTTTAACCTTCCTGCTGTCATGGTATCCAATCCGGTGTCTATCAGCGATATCTTAAATGGTTCGGCATTATTATGGTGTATTTCCATACTGTTGCTGGCCAAATCCACGGTAAGATCGGCATTGTGCAGGAAATAATTAGCAAAATACTCCTTAATCATCCAGCCTTTATAACCCAGGCAAATGATAAACTCTGTATGGCCGTATGCAGCATATATCTTCATAATATGCCATAGTATCGGCTTGCCTCCTATTTCGATCATTGGCTTGGGACGTAGCGAAGATTCCTCGGAGATACGGGTGCCGCGACCGCCGGCAAATAAAACAACTTTCATCGGGCTGTAGATGGGCTTTAGTGAGCAATGAATGGGCAAATATAACAAACATAGCGGCTAATGGGGAGTGCCTATTAAATTTAATACTTTCCAATTTGAGCATGTTTTTAGCATGCATTTCATTAGTTTTGCTCCTTACCTACCATTTATATCAGAAGATCAGGCCCATGCGCTTTTTACCTATAGTTTTTTTCGTTTTCATCCTGTTACCATCGCTCCATGCGCAACAACCCTCGCGGGCGGACTTGGAAAACCGGCGGGCGAAGTTGCTGAAAGAGATTTCAGAGACACAACAACAACTGGCGGCTACTAAAAAAGACAAAACCGCCACACTTTCCCAATTAAAGGCCATTAATGCCAAGCTGGATGCACGGCAAAAGTTGATCAACAACATTAATACGGAGATAAAAGGTATAGATGGCAGCATCCGGCATTCTGCCGGGGAGATAGAACGATTGAACAATAATCTGGGTGTGTTAAGGAAGAGCTATGCCCAGTCTATCCGGTATGCATACAAACGTAGAGAAAGCCAGAATATGATGGCCTTTTTGTTCTCTGCCAATGATTTTAATGATGCCATCCGGCGGATGGCCTACCTGAAGCGCTACCGGGAATACCGTAAGGAACAGGCAGATAAAATACGGGTAACTCAGGAAAAGCTGAATCAGCAAATAAGTGTACTCAACAACCAGAAACAAACGAAAGGCAAACTGCTGACGGCGGAAGAGCAGCAAAGGCAGCAAATAGAGGCGGAATCAAAGCAGACCAATGAGATTGTGGTAGAGCTGAAAGGCAGGGAAAACGAGCTGATGAAGGACATTCAACAGAACAGCAGGAACGCCAAAAAACTGGAGGCATCCATTAAGGAAATGATCCGTAAGGAGATTGAAATAGCCCGTAAAAAGGCTGAGGAAGAAGCCAGGAGAAAAGCGGCTGAAGAACTGGCCCGCAAAAAGGCTGCCGAGGAAGAAGCACGCCGTATAGCGGCTGCGGAAGCGGCGCGTAAACGTGCCGCAGAAGAAGCTGCTGCGAAAAATGCAGCGGCAACAGCCCAGAAAGACGGCAATACTTATCAGGCCGGCGGACAAACCGTAACCCTGAATACCGGCAAGACCAATACCCCGCCGCCCGTTACGGAGCCGGTAAAAGCTAAGGAGGAAGAACCCGTCAAACCTGTGGAGGCGCCGTCCTATAAGTTGAGCCTCACGCCTGAGGTCCAGGCTGTATCCAACAATTTTGCCGCCAACCGGGGTCGCTTGCCCTGGCCGGTCGAAAAAGGTTTTATCTCCGGTAAATACGGCAGACAACAGCATCCGCTGTTTCCCAAAGTAACGATTGAGAACAACGGAGTCGATATCAGTACAGCCGAGGGAGCGCCGGTGCGGGCAGTATTTGACGGTGTTGTAACCAAGATTGCCAATATCGACGGTGTGATGATTATGGTGAGCCATGGGGAATATTTTACTATTTACACCAATCTTTCGGGCGCTTCTGTTCGCGTAGGCGATAAAATTAAAACCAAGCAGGTGATCGGACGTGCGGGAAAGAACAGCGAAGGTGCGGATATGGTCAACTTTCAGATATGGCGGGTAGGGGCTAACAATAATATAGCCACCGTTAATCCGGCAGAATGGATAGCCCGATAGCCCAGCTTATGGATCCGTTTTAAAAAAGAGACGCCCCGAACACGGAGCGCCTCTTTTTCATAGGGTGGGTTAAAGAAGAAATGGGTTAAGGTAAAAGCCCGGCAGCAGTTGAAATATAAAGATCCCGTTTACCATTTACGCATCACGTTTTTTAATTAGGCCTGTTTGGTTTTCAAGGTGATGGTTTCTTAGGGGCCGAACGAAAACAAAGTAACTGATGGTAAATGCTGCCTTTATGTTAAGGAACTTGAGCGTGCTTTTCTCCTTTTTTTGTTGGTACAAAGATACAGTGGACCAGACCGCTTAAACAATGAAGAAATACGGAAAATAGTTGCGTAGAAATACGCTTTATTTTTTGCGGTTTCTACGCATAATTTGCGTATTTCTACGTTAAATAAATTCATCTTTTGTTATAATTCGCTTATAATCAATTGATTGATTTTGTTGGATCATTTCGTCTTTGTGCGTAAAAATACCGAACTAGGGATTTGCACATTATATTTGCACAAACTCCGTAGGATCCAGATACTAGGAACATGCAATTATTATACCGAATCTGATTATATTGTCTTTTAATTCCATTTAATTACGAGCCGAATGAAAAAAACAGAAACAGCTTGCGACGACCCTAAGTATCGGAAAACGCTGCTGGCCAACCACAAATACACCAGAACCGCCTTTGATGCTGCTGTACAGAGCTACTGGGGAGGAACTTCTAC
>JBEBUO010000120.1:0-7571 GCA_040393285.1 Taibaiella helva
ATGTTTATAGCGCTGGCACTTTCAGGTTTTGGTCAGTCAGGTAGCTGAATGTGTAAAGCCGGCAATGGGACTGCCCAGGGCCACCCGTCTACTGCTATATTATACGGTATGCATTTTCAGAAAGCTGAGCAAGGCTTTTTCCAACGCTGTGTCCCTGCCGGTTTTCAGGTCCAGGTTATTAAACTTACCACGCTCATAAGCAGTCAATAGTGCAGGATGTATGTAGTATTTCCTGCACACTGTAGGTGTATTGCCCAGGCAAGTAGCCACATAGTCAATCAGGGCGGGCACATCAGTAGGAGCTTGCCCGCGCTGTGTTTTTTGTATGTATGCCAAGGCACTGAAACTTCCTGCCCATGTCCGAAAATCCTTACAGGTGAAATCGGCACCCATATGTTCAGCCAGGTAATTATTGATATCCGCAGAGTTGAGTGCATGTAATTTCCCTGCTTCATCGTAATATTGAAACAGTTCCTGGCCTGGTAATTCTTTAACTTTCCGAAGCAGACGGATCAGGGCTTTACCTTTAATAGTCGCTTGAGCAGGTACCCCTTTTTTAGCTTTGAATCGGAATACAACAAGTCCTGGAGCAAAACTTAAGTGCCTGTTTTTCAAAGTCGTAAGTCCATAAGATCCGTTTTCCTTTTCGTAAGCTTCATTTCCTATTCTCAACCAGGTCTGTAGCATGATGCGTAAGGCCAGTGCCGAAACTTTTTGCTTGTCCAAGATTTGCCGGTTAATGTCTTTTTTTATTTGCCGACGTAATGCCCCCAGCTTTTTTCCAAAAGGATACATGCGTTGGAATTTTGTCTCACTCCGCATTTTTTGCCAATCTTCGTGATAACGGTATTGTTTCCGCCCCTTTTTATCCAGACCTGTGGCCTGGATATGGCCATTAGCCGTGGGGCATATCCAAACTGAAGTCCAGGCTGGGGGAATACTTAGGGTCTTTATTCGTTTTAACACCTTTGCCGATCTGATTTGCTTTTTATGCAAGTCGAGATATATCCATTGCTTGCCTTTCTTTCTTCGGCCAAATCCTGGAGCTCCCGGCGCTACGTACTTCAATCCGCCGCCGGGTATCAATGCCGGTAACCTGCTTTTTTCATCTGGACGCTTCATAATAGGCTTATCTTCCTGCTTGTTCGACCCCCATTATCACCTTTCATACCGGTTCTTCTTTGCTTCCTACTCCTCCTTTGTTCATCAGATAATGTTCGGACCATCATGCACATGAATCAAGCAGGGTTGTTTACCCTGATGGTTTTATCCTTATGGCTTATTCTTACCCCTTTTTTTTTAAGGATACATAAGGGTATCTGTAGTATCAGTGCCCAGCGCAGGCGGGGGTGTTACAGGCACTTGTGTTTCTATTGTTGTATCCACACCATCGGCCCGGTTGTCTTCATAATCGGAACCACAGGAAGCAAGTCCGATAAGGATGCAGGCAAAAAAGAGATACCTGGCCGAAAACAATGTAGAGAAAGAACTGGTAAAATCATTTTTTCTTAAGCATTTCATATGTGTTGCATTTTAGGGGGTAATTAAATATTGTGATTGTTTAGGTAAATAAAGGACAAGAACCCTGCCAAGCGGTAATATGTGTTGCAGCGGCTACAAACAGTTGATGTGGGGGAATTAACGCTACAATGCATATCCCCAATCAGGCTTTAGCGCCACACAAATGTAGATAGCGCATCCTCATATGCCGGTCCTCCCTCATTTTTTCCCTTCGCTTTTTTTATCTTTTTTATTGTGGGTGATGTCGCCCCCTTTAATGATTTGTTCTTCACCTTCACGGCTGTCCAGGTCATCTTTGTTTTGAGGACGGTTGTTGGTTTTCACTTCTTTAGCTCTGGGGGGTATATTCCCCTTTTTTTGCTGATCTGAAGGTATCATAATAAGCTATTTAGTAATGAATAAATACATGTCGGAATCCGGATGTTTGCACACTCATTTCCATATCCTATCTTCTTTACTAACAAGAAAACCCTCAAATGGTTCTTTCTTGGGTCATCAGTACTCCATAAATGATGCCGGCCAGAAAGGACTTCTTAACCGTCTACCATGCCTTCCGGGGAAATTTAGCATAACGCGCAAAAATATTTTTGGTGCCATCCAATTGATTTGCTATAATTGACAACAACACAATGTCATCATTAGCAACAAAATATATAACTAAAAGGATTATGGAAGGGCTTAGCAAGAAGAATCTGATCAGAAGATTAAAAGAAGATATCCTCTTCATGGAAGGGTTCAGGCGTCCCGGCCTGGCGGCAGCAGCGGAATATATTGACCTGGGACCCATGAATACTGCTTTTCCCGCAGGGACTTTTCCTACAGGTGCCGTGCATGAATTCATCAGTCCTACAGCAAGCTGTGCCACTGCCGCTAATGCATTTATATGCGGCCTGTTACCTGCACTGATACGCCAAAGGGGTCAATGCCTGTGGATTAGTACCGGCTGTAGCCTGTTTCCGCCCGCACTGGTTCATTTTGGCTTGGTACCACATGAAGTGATTTTTGTACAAGTAAAAGCCGACAAGGAGGCGCTTTGGGTAATGGAGCAGGCACTAAAATGCCAGGCGTTGGCAGCAGTGGTGGCCGAATTGACAGAGGTCAGCTTTTCGGAGTCGCGGCGGCTTCAGCTCTCGGTAGAGAACAGCAAGGTAACGGGGTTGCTGCATCGGCGCAGGCCCCGGTGGGCACATCAGCTAGCCTCTGTATCACGTTTCCGCATACGGCCGATAGCCAGCCATACACCTGCCGGCATGCCTGGTGTGGGGCATCCCCGTTGGGAAGTACAACTGGAAAAAATACGTAACGGAACTCCTGGCACCTGGGTATATGAATGGCGCAGCGGCGGGTTCATGCATGTGCCGGCACCCGCCACCGATAGGGAAGCAGGCTGGCGAGCTAAAAAGGAGCAGTATGCCTAATCGATATCTTTCTATATGGTTTCCCTTTCTTGCCGTCGATAGCCTGGCAAAGCGCGAGCCGGAGCTCAAGGATAAGCCTTTTGTGCTTGTAGCCACCGAACGCGGCAGTATGATGGTGCGGTCGGCCAACCGGGCCGCCGGACAAGAAGGTGTTGTACCTGGCAGCTCGCTAGCCGATGCCAGGGCCATTTGTCCCCGGCTGCATCATTATCCCTTCGATTCCGTTTCTCTGAGCATCTTACTTCGCTCCCTGGGCGAATGGTGCCTGCGGTTTACCCCGGTGGTAGCCGTCGACCTGCCCGAGGGCCTCCTACTCAATATTTCCGGATGTACCCATTTATGGGGTGGGGAAGCGGCCTATCTCCACAGCCTGACAACAAGGCTGCAGGCGGGAGGATATACTATACGAACGGCCGTAGCAGATACAATCGGCACTGCCTGGGCGGTAGCCCGTTATGGCCTGTCTGGTACACTTGTAGCTCCCGGGCAGCAAGCCACAGCATTGGAAGCTTTGCCACCTGCTGCATTGCGCCTGGAAACTCCTGTTATACAACGTATGCACAAACTTGGATTCAGCCATATTGAAGCCTTCAGCCACATGCCCCGATCTGTACTTCGGAGAAGGTTTGGCGACCATCTGTTGCGACGGCTGGCACAGGCAAAGGGTAGCGAACCCGAGCCGCTGCATCCGATATGTCCTGTAGCACCCTACGAGGAGCGGCTCCCCTGCCTGGAACCCATACGCACGGCCAGCGGCATAGCCATAGCACTCAAACGCTTATTGGAAAGCTTATGTGCCAGGCTGGCCAGGGAGCGGAAGGGCCTGCGCAGCAGCACCCTTAAAGCTTATCGCATAGATGGAAAAACAGAGCAGATTGGCATTGGTACCAACAGGGCTACACATCATCCGGCACACCTCTTCAGCTTGTTTGAGGTGAAGCTACCCGGCATAGAGCCGGCCCTGGGCATAGAGCTGTTCGTGCTGGAAGCCTCCCTTACAGAGGCAATGAATGATACACAGGAAGCCCTTTGGGACACGACGGGCAATCGCAATCAACTGGCCGAACTACTGGATAATATTGCCGGCAAGATAGGCATGAATGCCATATGCCGCTACCTGCCACAGGCACATCACTGGCCCGAGCGGTCGATAAAAGCAAGCTCCTCACTTGATGAAGAACCAGAAATGGCATGGCCTACCAACAGGCCGAGCCCCCTGCATCTTTTGTCCGTACCCGAGCCTATTGAAGTGATGGTACCATTACCGGATTACCCACCCTCGCTATTCCGGCATAAGGAAAAAGTGTACCCCTTAATTAAAGCTGAGGGACCGGAACGGATAGAACAGGAATGGTGGTTGGAACAAGGTGAACCCAGGGATTATTACCGGGTAGAAGATGATAGCGGTGCCCGTTACTGGCTGTTTCGCCTGGGTCAATATGAACATGGCGAACCGACCTGGTACTTACACGGTTTCTTTGCCTAACAGCTAATTAATAAATGGAGTACGCAGCATTACAGGTGACGAGCAATTTTTCCTTTCTCCGTGGTGGTTCCCATCCGGATGAACTGGTGGCACGTGCTGCCGCATTGGGTTATGGTGCTATTGCCCTAACAGACCGCAATACCCTGGCAGGCATTGTAAGGGCCCATGTGGCGGCAAAAAAACATGCCATCCGCTATCTTCCCGCCTGTCGCCTCGACCTGCTGGATGGCCCCAGCCTGCTGGCATACCCTACGAATATAAGCGCCTATAGCCTGTTGTCTACATTACTTACAAAAGGTAACCTACGTGCTGAAAAAGGAAAATGTGCTTTGTATAAAGCTGATGTGTATGCGGTCGCTAAAAGCATGAAATTTATTGTGCTGCCGCCGGAGACACTGAATGCAGATTTTGATTTTGATCGCGCATTTGAGACCCAGTTGGAAGCCTATCGGGCTGCATTTGGAAAATCGCTTTACCTGGGCGCCAGGGTAAGCTATGATGGTCATGATCAGAAAAGGTTGTTTCGCATAGCAGCGCTGGAACGCCGGCTGGGCCTGCCTATGGTGGCCATTAATGATGTTCATTATCATATACCCGAGCGGCGCGAATTGCAGGATGTGCTCACTTGTATCCGGGAGAAATGCACCATCAGGGAAGCAGGTTTCCGGCTTCATGCCCATGCCGAGCGCTACCTGAAGCCGATCGATGAAATGAAACGCCTGTTTCGCCAATACCCCCATGCCATCAGCAATGCCGTACATATAGCAGAGGCCTGTAGCTTTTCGCTGGACGAATTGAAATATGTGTATCCGGAAGAAATCACCAGCGAGGGACGAACACCTATGCAGGAATTAAGCTACCTGACCTGGAAGGGGGCAACTGAGCGCTTCGGACATCAATTGCCGGAAAAAATAAAAGCCAGCCTGGATATGGAACTGGAGTTTATCGGGCGGAAACAATACGCTGCTTATTTTCTTACGGTATATGACCTGGTGCGTTTTGCCAGGTCAAGAAATATTTTGTGTCAGGGACGAGGCTCAGCGGCTAATTCTGTGGTGTGTTACTGCCTGGGCATCACCTCTGTTGATCCTGCCACATTCAAGCTGTTGTTTGCCCGCTTTATGAGCGATGCACGGGACGAGCCACCCGATATTGACGTCGACTTTGAACATGAACGCCGGGAAGAAGTGATGCAATATATCTATAACAAATACGGTCGCCACAGGGCAGGTATTGTGGCCACAGTAAGCCAGGTGCATTGGAAAGGTGCCGTTCGGGATGTAGGCAAGGCCATGGGCTTGTCGGCCGATGTTGTAGACAGGTTATCCAAATCAGCTTATGAATTTACCGAGGAATGGATGGAAGGAAAGACAAACCCAACTTCGGATGGCTTCGATGCAGGAGACCCTTTTCTAAGAAAGGTCATCGCACTTACCCGGCAATACATCGGTTTTCCCCGTCAGCTGGGGCAGCATACAGGTGGTTTTGTTATCACACAGAACAAATTGTCTGATTTATGTCCTGTACTTCATGCACGGATGGAGGACAGGACTAATATTGAATGGAACAAAGATGATATTGAAGCATTAGGCTTTATGAAGGTGGATGTACTGGCCCTGGGTATGCTCACTTGTATCAGAAAAGCTTTTCACCTGATCCGGCAGCATCATGGGCCGGAACTTACCCTGGCCGGTATTCCACAGGAGGATTCGAAGGTGTATGAGATGATTAGCCATGCCGATACCCTGGGTGTCTTCCAGATCGAAAGCAGGGCTCAGATGTCTATGTTGCCCCGGCTGAAGCCGAACTGCTTTTACGACCTGGTGATAGAAGTCGCCATCGTACGTCCCGGACCTATACAAGGGGATATGGTACACCCGTACCTGAAACGGCGCAATGGCGAAGCACCTATTGTTTACCCCTCTAAAGAACTGGAGGCCATCCTGGGGCGCACTTTGGGCGTACCGTTGTTTCAGGAACAGGCCATGGAAATCGCCATTGTGGCGGCTGGTTTTAGCCCGGCCCAGGCAGATGGCTTGCGCAGAAGCATGGCTACTTTTAAAGCAAAAGGTAAAGTAAGTACATATGAAAAGATGCTGATTGAGGGGATGGTAAAAAAAGGCTATGAAGAGGACTTTGCCCGGCGTGTGTTCCGCCAACTGGAGGGTTTTGGTGCTTATGGATTTCCCGAAAGCCATGCGGTCAGTTTTGCCCTGTTGGTATACGTATCTTCATGGATAAAATGCTACTATCCTGATGTGTTTGCGGCTGCCCTGCTCAACAGTATGCCGATGGGTTTTTACCAGCCGGCACAGATCATTATTGATGCCCGGAAGCATGGGGTAGAGGTAAGGCCGGTAGACATTAATGCTTCCTGCTGGGATCATACACTGGAAGCAAAACAGGGGCGGCATTGTGCCCTGCGCCTGGGTTTTCGACAAGTAAAAGGTTTGAATGCAGCGGACATGAACCTGCTTGTAGCAGCGCGGACAAGCGCCTATGCCCATATCCATGAACTGGTTGCGTCTGGTATACCTCAATCCGCCCTGGAGATCCTGGCCGATGCCGATGCGTTCAGGTCAATCGGCCTGGACCGCAGGCAAGCCCTGTGGGAGGTCGCTGCATTGGCCGACCATCCTGGGGGCATGTTTTCCGGGCAGGCTTCAGAAAACAAGGTTGAAGAAAACATACAACTCCCAGCCATGGCAGCTATGGAGCATGTGATGCAGGACTACGCCAGCACCTCCCTTTCCTTAAAGGCACATCCCCTCAGCTTTGCCAGAAAGGAACTGGACCTGTTGCAGGTGACACCTGCAGTAGCGCTATCCCGAATAGGAAACGGGATGCCGGTCAGGGTTTGTGGCCTCATCACGGTGAGGCAGCGTCCGGGTACGGCTAAGGGTGTACTGTTCATCACTATTGAAGACGAAACAGGCTTTGCCAATCTTGTAGTATGGTCTACAGTTTTTGAAAAATATCGTCAAGTGATCCTGCAATCAAGGCTGCTTATGGTAAGTGGTCGGCTACAGGTAGAAGGGGAGGTAATACATGTGGTGGTGCACACCTGCCATAATATGAATACATTGTTACGGCCGGGCAAGACAGGTCCCGGGCAGACTGATGGTGCCAGTAGGTATGTGCAGGGC
>JBEBUO010000121.1:0-7548 GCA_040393285.1 Taibaiella helva
GCGGGGCTTTTTATTTCGGTGCGGGTGGAGGGACTCGAACCCCCAAGCCTCGCAGCACTAGATCCTAAGTCTAGCGTGTCTACCAATTTCACCACACCCGCTACTCTGAAAGGAGTGCAAAGGTAAGATATATTTCTATTATTTGATCAGCCCCGGTGATTTTTTTAACTAAACAAGACCTGGTTTATTTGTAATATACTTTGCAAAACATACGTTTATCTTTTGCATCCAATACCCCTATGGCATTATTGCTGATCGTTACAATCGCATGCTGATATTCTCCCAATTCTGGTATGGGTCCGAGCACTTTGGCGTAGATGACTTTCCCGCTAGCCGGATTGTGAATTTTGAGAATAGCTCCTCTTGGAGCGGTGTTGTGAAAAGCATAATAAATGCCCTTTTTTACCCGCATTTTCAGGGGATAAAAAACTGCTGCTCCTGATTCGTCGTTGGTTGCTCTTCCCGCCGTTTGTTCTTCATATAGGAGTTCAAATTCGTTGCTTTCAGTCGGGGCCAAAACAGGTTGCACAATACTGTCGATAAGTGCAATACGCGTACTGTCTGTGGTTTGGGCGGTTATTCTGCCTGCGGAGCCTTCCTTACTAATAGTATCTTCTTTTTCTGAGGCAAAGGCTTTTACTGCATCATTACAGGTAACCCAGCCTGTGAAAAGTTGTTGCCCTGGTCGCACACTATTATCCGGCATTTGGTTCCAAAGTTGCAAAGTGCTTTGGGCCACTTTAAACAAACGGGAGACGCTTTTTAAATTGTCACCCTGCTGAATAATGTAATAAACTGGTTTGGTAACGGCTGGCGCCGCCACCCGGCGGTAGTTGTTGGGAATAATCGGTATTTTGAACTGGCTGCCTCTTTCCAAGCCTTCCTGAAACCCGATTTTATTGAAACCGGCTAATCTGGCAATAGGTACATTGTATTTTTTCGCAAGCAGGTTAAGGTCATCGCCACGTTGTACGGGATGCAAAAAATAAGGGGTACCTGCTTCCTGTAAGACCTGAAGGGTGTCTGACGCGCCAGCAGCAAACAAGCTTGAGGCAAATAGAATACAGATGCTGATCAGGTATCTCATATGGTGGTTTGGTTTTTATGCGTATTTCGGTTCATCAGAAATGGCCCATAACGGGCTGCTAAAAATATAACGGTTATGCCATTTAACGTAAATGTCATAACCGTTATTTGATGATGGCTGAAATATACATTATTTCATGGGCTCGGTTTCAGCCAATTTTACGGTTTGGGTGATGTCTGTATGTGCTCCCTGAACCTGGCTGCCATCTTTGTCAAGCAGCGAAAGGCGAACGTTCATGTCGCCCATGGGTGCATTTTCAATAAAATAGGGTTGCCATTGATCAATAGTGAAATCAGTACCGTTCAGATTTGCTTTAACACGGAATCCGTCTGATGCCAGGGGCGCGTTGTATACATAAAAGTCAAGCAATACTTTCTTCGTGTCGTCTCCCAGGTAGTCTCCCTTGGGCCGGCTGTAAAAAATCATCGGTGTGGAAGGATTGTCTAATTTGCTTAGTTTCCCTTTGTCGTCTACAGAGAAATGGAGCAGCACACCTGCCTCTTTGTTTTTTAAAGATTCGTGATAAGATCTGGAAAGAAACGACATCAGGTAATGTGTGGAGTTTACTGGAACAGTAAAAGTGTGGGTAGGCTCATAAAGCGCAGTGTAAGGTGTGTTATCAAGGATAAAATGGATGTGTTGGCCATCTTTTGAGTTGTTGCAACCTTTACCTGACGCATCACCTGTTTGGCTTTTTAATTCGTAATTTTTTACGTCGTATTGGATCGTGATACTCACGGAATCATTGCCCTTAAGTTCGCTTTTCAGGTCCTTTATCGTGAGTGTCGCATTGGGGAACTCGGGGCTGCTGCCTACGGGAGTGATCGTGATAGGAATGGCTGTAGCAGTGTCACTGCTTACTACTGTGGTGTCTTCCTGTTCCGCGGTTTCGTTGCAGGCACTTATGATGCTTACTGCTACGACTGCGGTCGCTATTTGTACAATGGATCTCAATCTCATGTTTAAGGTATTTTGAGTTTTTTCTGCCATGCAGGCAGGGTAACGGTGAGTAAAATAATTACGTAAAGCTAAAAAATATTATGCTTATCATCTTGCCATGTCGTATTTGTTAACGCATTCTTTAGAAATGAAACGTGTATGTAGCCCTCATCTGGATGGAGACATGCGCCGGGGTCCGTAAATACAAAATGAAAGAAAAAAAGTTTCTGGGATTTACATATATTTTACCTAAGAATAAAGGTAGCTATTAGTTAATATTGCAGTTATTTATGACAAAAGCCTATGGATCATTTTTTGCAGCCTGTGGATGAATTAAGTGCGCTAATTAATAGAAAGGCCACCTTATTATTTAAAGATATGAGCAATTTGGAGGTACATACACTAGGGCTACCTCCGACACCTTTGAAGTACTACGTTGAGCGGCATCACCAACGCAGATTTTTTTCAGTGCAAACCGCGGCGGAATTGCTTTACAGATCAATTGGCCTGAAAAATAAGCCGGTAAATGAACTGGTAATCATGGATTATGGTGCTGGGATGGGTACACTTTATCTGCTGGCTAAAATGATAGGATGTAAGACCGTAATTTATAATGACATTCTTGAGGAAATGGGTACCGCTGCTCAAATCATAAGCCAACACTTTTGCATGGACATTGACCATTTTATTGTAGGCGATCACAACCATACCCTACAGCAATTGGAGCAAGCTGGCGTGATATGTGATATTGTATTAAGCCGGAATGTAGTGGAGCATATTTATGACTTAGACGATTTTTACGGGAAGATGGCACAATATCAGCCGTCGGCAGTTATTTTCTTTTCTACGACCGCAAATTTTCGAAATCCGGCTATGCTTTGGTACCACAAACGTGTCCACAAGCGGTATGAAGAACAATATAAGCCTAAACGTAAAGCCATTATTCGCCAGCAACTGCCGGATCTGGAGGCTACAGAAGCGGAGCAGTTGGCCATAGCTACCCGAGGCCTGGCGATGGGCGATTTGGATAACGCGATAGCTACATATGCCAGTAGCAAGGTACTTCCTAATCCTAATTTACATTATAGTAATACCTGTGATCCGGAGAACGGTTTGTGGGCAGAGCATATAATACCCCCTATAGCCTATAAGCAAATATTAAACAAGCATGGCTATGCCTGTGCCATTCATCCTGCTTTTTGGGACACGCACTATGGGAATACCGTAAAGAATATATTTGGCCGCTCTATGAATGTGTTGACCCGGGCTTTAGGTAAAAAGAAGGGCTTAAAGACCACGGCCTTTATTTATATTATCGCCCAAAAGAAATAATTTACCTTCGTGGCTTAAACATCAAATAAGTATGATTTATTCAATGACCGGTTATGGACGGGCCGAAGGTATGACCGCCGGCCGCCAGGTGATTGTAGAAATAAAATCCCTGAACGGGAAGCAATTCGAACTTAATAATCGTTTCTCCCCCTTGCTCAAAGCCTATGAGGCAGATATCAGGAACGAGTTGTTGCGTCTGCTGAAGCGGGGTACTGTAGACCTCAATATAACGATTAAGCAGGATGGTGCAGGAAAGCCCATGCAGGTGAATACGGCTTTGGCCAGGTATTACTACCAGGCCATGCAACAGATTGCGGAGGAACTTCATTTAGGCTTGCCTTCTGATCAGGTAATGACAACCCTGATGCGCATGCCTGAAGTAGTGGCAGCAGAAACGGACACACTGCCAGAGGAAGACTGGCATGCCATAAAGGAATTGATGCTAGCGGCGGCAAACGCCTTGAGTAAGCATAGGCAGGAAGAGGGAGCAGGTATCCACAAAGATTTGCTTGGGCATATCGATGCCATAGAAAAGCTACTGGAAGAAGTAGAAGTGTTTGAGCCAGATCGAATGAGCCGGATTAAATCCAGAATCAACAATTCCCTGGAGGAATGGATGGAAAAGGAACGAATAGATGTCAATCGTTTAGAGCAGGAACTGATTTATTATATTGAGAAAATTGACTTTTCAGAAGAAAAGCAGAGGCTAAGGGCGCATTGCCGGTATTTCAAGGAGCTGGTGGTTACAGGCGATGTGCATGGTGTGGGTAAAAAATTGGGATTTGTATTACAGGAAGTTGGCCGGGAGATTAATACCTTAGGGTCAAAAGCTAATGATGCTGACATTCAAAAGCGGGTGGTGCAGATGAAAGACTATTTGGAGAAGGCCAAGGAACAAGTGCTGAATGTCCTTTAGTATTCTTTTTATTTTTAAGGTATCTTATTCAATTGTGTGGTGCACATGAAAACATATCAACGCTTATTGATCATATCGTTGGCGCTTAGCTCCTGCAAAGAGCCCGCCATTACCGGCTATCAAAGGCAGGTGCCGGTGCCGGAAACGCAATGGTCTTATACTTTTCAGCCTGAATTTACGATACACATTTCAGATACGGGTAAGCGGTATCAAATGTATTTTTTAATGCGGCATGACGAACTTTTCCCTACGGCCAACATTTGGTTCAGGATGCGGGTGAAGGCTCCGGGCGATACGGTTTTTGTACCTGGTCCGAGAATCGAAAAAACACTGGCTGAGCCGGGTGGTCAATGGCTGGCGAGAGGAATGGGCGGTATCTGGGAGCATAAGATACCATTAGGTGTCGAAGAGGCACCGGCATTTAAAGATACCGGTATTTATGTGATCCGGTTGGAGCAAATTATGAGGCAGGATCCCTTGCCTTCTGTCATCAATGTGGGTATTGCATTGGACCCTAAATAGATGTTGGTTAAAGTCATGAATAGTGAAAGCGGTTCCAATAGAGGCAAAAAAGAAGAGGTGCAAGAATACACCCCTCAGTTGAAAAACCAAAACATCTTTTTTGAAAAAATCTGAGGTTCCTCTTCCTTTTTAATCTTCGTAAACATCTTCATTCTGGTAATCATAGCTGGCGTTGCCCATTTTATGATACCTGTTGTTTTGCCAATTGTGGTTTGTATAAGTCTTTTCGTATTTGAATTTTCCCCTGCCTATTTTGAAACGGAAGTCGTTATGCATACTTTCTTCTAAGCGTTCCGGTTTAAATACCTTATTCCGTGGCACGCGCACCTCGATATTCATCTTTTGCCCCCTGAATGGATGGCCGGCCGGAAGACTGAAATCGTAAGGCAAATAGAGCACATTTCCTTCTTGCATGTAATCGAGTTGAAGGGGGGTGGTCAGTGTTTTGGCGCGGGCTGTGTTTTTGCCATAAGCGCTTCGGTGAACCAATAAGTGATACAGGCTGTCGGGGCTTTCAGTAAAAATAAGATTTATATTACTTAGGCTGATGAGGCTGTCGTTGAGAAATCTAACACCTTCGAAATCCGTATCGTCATCAAAGTGAAGGAGCTCTACCACATGACCATCTTCCATTATACGCTGCTTTATGATCAAGGTATCGTTATATGGCTGGGTTAAAACCAGCGTATCAGTGGTACGGTAACGGCTCTTAAAGTCGTTTGCAATGGATCCTGCAATCCAGAAAAGAGAGAAAAAGGCAGCAATAAAAATAAACGTCAGACTAAGGTTCACCCACTTCGGCAGCGGCTTACGGCGGCCACTAACCACACCTACGAGCAACCTCATCAGGACGAAAAAGGGGAGCAAGAGCACCAGAAGCAAACTAATCCAAAGCAACTGCTGGTGTATGGGGTTATCTGTAATTAGTGATCTTAGGGGAAATGCTACTATAGAGGCAGAGGTGAGACCCAATACCGCTGCTATTGTACCCACCAGGGCAGCCGAAAGTGCCACAAGCATAACTGCTAGCACGAAGAAAACGAATATTTTAATCAGCAGACCAAATAACCGCCTGATGCCGCTCGCTCTTTCAAAATTTACTTTGGTGTCTTGTTCTTGCTGGCCTTTCATGGCTAAACTCAGGTTCTGAACATCTACTTTTTCACCACGCATCTCCAGTTTTTCTGCTACCGTGGTAGCTACAGGCAGCGATGCCCACAGGATAATATAAAGTAGTACCAGCGTGGGTAAACCACCGGTAAATAGGGGAAAGAAGAAAATATCATCATCCAGTATGCTGAAAAATACCATACCTAACAAGGGGGCTGCAAAAACGATGCGCGGAATTACCGGATCTATGTTGAGGTAAGCTGCTATACCACTACACACGCCGCCAACCACTTTCTGTTGTGGGTTGCGATACAAACGCCTTCTCAGTGGCTGCGCCTCGTAGTCGCCAAGGGGCAACAAGGCCCACAGTAACAGATATACCAGAATACCTGTGCCCCATGCGAGGGAGATAAGTACAAACGCAAGACGTACGACTACCGGGTCAACCTTAAAGTAGTGCGCCATACCACCACAAACACCGCCTACAAGGCTGTCTTTTTTACTTCTTGTCAGGCGTCCCTTTGCATGACCCTCGGTATTACCGGCTGCTTCCTGAGCCCTTGTCCTTTTGGGTTCTTCCTCGGCAGTTTCCTGTTCTATTTCCTCCGGGCTACCCATGACGGACATCATGGCCGATACGTCATCGGGCATAATGCAAGATGCCCCCTTCTTGAGTTTATCCTGGAACAATTCCCCAATACGGTCTTCCATATCGCGGAGGATTTCATCGCCTCCATCTTCCCGGCTGAAGAAGGCTTTAAGCCGGTTGAGGTAGTCCCTTAACGTATCGTAAGCCAGTTCATCGATCGGGATCAGGCGCCCGGCCAGGTTGATGTTTATGATCTTGTTCATTGTAATCAGTTTTGAATAAGTTTTGGTTTTCAAAAAGTGTTATGGTGTGGGCGCATGTGTGAGTTCATGAACGGCATTTGCCAGTTGTTTCCATGTCTGCTCCAGTTCGGCATAGAAGGCTTCTCCTTTTTCGGTCATGCTAAAATACTTCCTGGGCGGGCCGGCAGCACTCTCTTCCCACCGGTAACTAAGCAATTCAGCATTTTTCAACCGGGTGAGTAAGGGGTAAAGTGTTCCTTCCAGAATGTGCAAACCAGCGGCTTTCATCCTTTCTATGATTTCGGACGGGTATACCTCTGATTTTCTGATAATGGAAAGAATACAAAACTCCAGCACGCCTTTTCTCATTTGCGATGTGGTGTTTTCAGTGTTCATTATAAGTATGTTTTAGTAAGGTGATTTTTCTGATTGCCGGTGAAAGGATGTTCTTTGTTTAGCAAAGATATGTACAATGAATAGTATTATGCAATGCAAGGTACTATAATTAATATTTATTTAACAAAAAGAGTAAAATTGATGAGGAGTGAAACTAAGTTTGTCGATAAGATTTTCGTCTATATTATTATATAGCGTGTATTAATTTGCAGCAGATGTAAATGTGAACGCAAAATGAGAGGGAAGGGTCTGGTTGCTATTGTTTGAATTGATAGAAAAGAAAAGCAGAAGGTGAAAGAAAAGTATGGGGTTTAGCAGATTTTCATAATTAATCAATATATTTACACGCTCAAAAAATAATGTAAAAAATTACAGCATGAAAAAAATCTATTTGTCTGTTTTTCTTGTTAGTATA
>JBEBUO010000122.1:0-7513 GCA_040393285.1 Taibaiella helva
TTGCAGCAAAAAATCATGCCCATCCCCTTACCGAACCAGACTGGCAGCGTATCCTATCCACACCACCTTTTTCTTGTCACGCTGTAAGCGTCTGTTGCTCCTTACTGAAATAGGACCAGCAAAGCAGTGAGCAGCGCTTTTACATTTTCCCACACCAGATAGACTATAAGCGTTCGCACAACTGTTCAGATGCTCACAGCATGACCGCAGGGAGTTATAGGACACAGGTGAACGCCCTGCGTCATGAGCAGCGGTACCAGGCTGTAGCCATTCCGGATTACAACAGCAATTCAATACGATGATTATCATCATATTAACTCATGCCAAGCAGGCTGTTTTGAAGACGACACCTAAGTTCTGAAAATAAGTGGCTACTCATTGCCTCATGAGTGGCTACTCATTGACTGATGAGTGGCTACTTATCGGGCGATAAGTAGCCACTCACCGACCGGAAAGTAGCCTTCCATTTTTACCCGGGAACTAAAATGGGGAAATGTGCTCATTTTGGGTAAAAACCGACAAAAAATGAGCGATAACACCTTCTTGTATGCAACTAAGCCGGAGGCTGATGCCATAAGAGACAACCGTCGCCATAACTGAGGAAGCGAAAATCGTGTTTTAGGGCATAATCGTATACTTCTTTCCATTGCTCCCCTATCAGGGCAGCTACCAGTAGCAATAAAGTAGAGCGGGGCTGGTGGAAGTTGGTGATCAGTGCATCAGCCACCCGGAAATGATATCCTGGTGCAATGATGATCTGCGTACGGGTGATCAGCTTTTGCAAACCAGCTGCAGCCATGTAATCCAATACTGCCTGCAAGGCCGCAGCTGTACTTATGGTACAGGGTTCCTGGTATGGATACCACTGCTCTACAGCCACTTCCGCCAGCTTGAGCGCCTGCCCGCGGAGGAGCTGCACGCCGATCCAGTACAGGCTCTCCAGGCTCCGCACCGAGGTAGTGCCTACACACACCAAAGGAGCCGCGGCGGATTTTTGCCACAGCAAGGTCTCGATCAACTCCCGGGGCAATTCCATCCATTCGGCATGCATCTCATGCTCCTGCATCCTGTCTGACTTTACCGGCTTAAAGGTACCGGCACCCACATGCAAGGTCGTAAAGGCGGTGTGGATACCTTTTTGCTTCAGATCGGATAGTAAACTTTCGGTAAAATGAAGGGCAGCGGTAGGGGCAGCCACGCTACCCTCTTCTTTTGCAAAGATCGTCTGGTACCGGCCCGCATCTTCCGGCTCGTCCTCACGGTTCAGGTAAGGCGGCAAGGGTACATGGCCGGCATGCTGTAAGACTTCGGCAAAGCTCATGCCCGTATTAGGAGTGCCCCAACTCAGGTGAAGTACAAAGTTGCCGCCGGACCTGCCTGCCACGGCAGCTTTTACCTGTAGCTTTTGTGCTTTTCCTTCAGCATCGTTAAAGGTTGTTGTGAGGCTCAATTCCTGACCATCCTTCCATTTAGCGGCACCGCCTACCAAACACGCCCAGTATACTTCGCCTTGCTGCTGCATACCCGTAGGCACATCGGCATATCGGCTGTCCGGCGCCAGGCAAAAGACTTCGATACGTCCCCCGCTGGGTTTATAAAAGATAAGTCGCGCATGTATTACCCGGGTCTGGTTAAATACCAGTAAGCTGCCCGTGGGAAGATGATCCGGAAGATGACGATAGGTATCCTCTTTTATGCTCCCGGCCTTGAATACCAGCAAGCGGGAAGCATCTCTGAGGGGCAGCGGATAGCGTGCAATTCTTTCGTCGGGAAGATTGTAGGTGTAGTCTTTTATTTGCAGTAAAGAAGGGTGCATAAGCCGAGACGCAAAACTATTACTGTCCCAGCAGGAAACAAAAAATTTCTTTAGGACCATGTACGCCTGTAACCAGAGTCTTCTCTATATCAGCGGTACGGCTGGGCCCGGTATTGAGGTTGAGCATGGAAGGCATCATGTCGGTATACTTCTGTTTCATCAGCCTGAGCCCGTCGGCTATATCGGGCACAATCTGGTGGGGCTGTAGCACTACAATATGCACCGGGTAGTAAACAGGTGCTACCCTGCCGTGGTTTTGCCTGCTGCTGAACATCAGGCTGCCGGTACGGGCAATGGCCGTTTCGCAATCTGTAATACACGCTTGTGCCTGCTCATTATAGGGGTTAAATTCCCGTACAAAGTTGATCTTATTGTTGATCAGAAAGGAGAATAGAGGCCTGTGTGCACATAAAACCTCCGACCAGCCCCGGCTCTCAGCCAGGAGACGTAAGTTTTCCAGCAAATCCTGTTGGTTGGCGCAGTAAATAAACTTACCGCCAGACTGGGTAAAGGTGTGTGCAAACTGTTCTTCCAGGCTGGCTGCATCCGAACTGGCAAAAAGGGTGGACACATCCACCTTGTCCACTTCCGGATAAGGTTGCGGCAGACTGTCTTCCTGTAAGGCCGTTCTGATTTTGCGCAGGATATTCTCTTTAGCCCTGGATGTTCTGAAAGTTTGCATGAGCCGTGGTCAACTGTTTTGAAGGGCTAAGGTAAATAAAATACCGTTAACCTTCAGCAGGGCCAAAAGCCGGTAAGGATAAATATCAGTTAGCCAGAGCGCGCAATTTCAGTCGCTGGCGGCGTAGTACGAGCCACCAGCAAATAAATGTGCTTATGGCCGTAAACAGCCAGAATATATCAATCAGCAGGATATCGTGAAATCCGTTGCGGTAACTTACCCAGATCCAGTTGCCACTTACCAGGCCATTCACTATGGGAATGCAGATACCGATTATACTTCCGGCCAGCAGGCAATCCCGGTTCATCTTGTCGTGGTTCCTACGGAACAGGAGCAAGAGCGTAGCCACAGCTAACCAGGTCCAGAAGTAAAAACGGTAAATGTAGTTCTGCCCGCCATCCGGATACAATTTTACAGCTATAAAACTCGCTGCGGTAACCGGATACATACTCAGGCATATGGCCAGGTAGATATGCACCAGCCAGGTGTTGAACTTCCTTTTCTTTTCCGGGATATGTTTCTTATCCCTGCCCACCAGCCATATCATTACACCGGATATAATGACCACGCAACCTGAAATGCCCAGCAGAAAGTATAGAATCTTGGTACCATAGCCACCAAATTTTCCGAAATGAAGTATATACATCAGGTTGTTCACCACATCCCGATAGCTGCTCCTAACTGTAGGGTCTCTACGTTCCGTTACCTGGCCATCCGCAGCCTGGTACACTATTTTCGCCTTGCCGTTAAAACTACTTGTTTTAGGTGCCTGACCTTCGATGACCACATGCATATTCCGGTCTCCGTAATCCAGCAAGCGCACACTACTGATGGTGGTGGCAGCCCCCCATTTTTGCAAGGCATCTGCCACATAATAGCCAAGATCCGTTTTTTCTTTTGGCAATGGCACGCCACCAAACGGATATTCATTCACCTTATAGCCCATAATGGAATCAACAATCTCCGTTTTTTCACCAAACTGATACTTTACCGTCGGTTGGGTAAATAAAGGATAGCTGATCAGGAAATAAGCGCCTGTAACCGCAAAAACAAAGAGGTAAGGGAAGCTGATGACGCCAAGGGCAGTATGTAGATCAGTCCAGACCGTTTTCAGTTTTTCCCAGGGTCGGAACAGGTAAAAATTGGACACTATCTTTTGCCAGTGTACCAGAACACCCGTGATTAGGGCAAATAAAAACAGGAAAGCAACGCCGCCGGCAATATAATAGCCTAAAGGAAAACCAAACTTACCCAGGCTATTGACCGGCGCGAGGAAATGCAGGCGGTACAAGAACTCTCCGAGGCTATAGGATTCCTTATAGTTCCGGATGTCCTTTGTCTTCAGGTCGATACTGGCATAGGGCCTTTCGGCAGCTTTAGGATTGAGGGTATCCTTTGAAGGCGAGAGCGAGAAGTAGATACTTCGTTTATCCTGCTGGAAATAAAATGTCACATCCCTTCCATACAGGCCGTACCGGGCATCCAGCGTATCGGTAAGCGCCTTATAATCGGCATGCTCTTGCAAGGACCGGTCTACGGGCGTGTTTTTTTGCCAATTGTCGATCTCATTCTTGAAAAAGGAGAAAGATCCTGCAAAAAAAATGACATACAACAGCACTGTAATAATGATACCACTTATCGTATGTGTATGGAAAAAGACATTGTAATTTCTTATGTTCATCCGGGACTATTTTACGTACATCAGGTCAATAAGGTAGGGAGACAGGAACAACAGGCTAAGACTCAAATAAAAGACCCATATTTTCCAGCCCTTCCTGGCGAGAAAAGCCAGCACCATCAACCCTGCCCAGGCGATGAAGCCGGTAAAGAACATGGTCACGTATACATCACCCTTGTCCAGAAAACGCATGAGTAGAAAATGGAAGGAAAGGGTCACTAAATAACCCCCGAATAGTCCGGCGCTGATCTTCAGCAACCGCTGCCAGGGAGATGCCGTCAGGTGTTTTTTATTTGCAGGCATAGATCAGAAAATTAAACATTCTAAAAGGAAACTTATGATGATCAGCACCACGACATGTTTCCACTTCAGCAGAAAAAAGGGTGCTAAGGCCACGATCAAAGTTAGCGCCAGCATGAGCAGCAAAAAGGCCTTAATAAGGCCTGCGCCCAGTCCATCTATCCAAACCAGACCGACTGCACTTAACAAAAGGCAAAACGCACCGGTCCATTTAGCTTCCCGGGGATGCGCCTGCAGCCATTTTTCCATGCTGCCGGTGGTAGACAACCTGGCCTTTCCGGATGTATTGTACCAGAAAAAGGTGCCGATAAAGCCCAGTATAAAAAAGCAAGTGTTCATGCAATGTGATATTCGATATAAGCAGATAAAGGTGCTTGTTGGAAACAAATCATTGGCAGGTGTGTCACCTGCCAATGATTTGCAACTTCCGGTAAGGAACATGGCACCTGCACCTTAACGGGTATTATTACTTCTTGGCAGGCAGCCACTGGATTGCAGTGATTTCTCCACCCTGAACTTCTAAGCCTTTAGTTGCGGATGCGGTCGTGGCATCTACATGATAGACATAGCTCTTGGCATCGCTGGTGGTAATACCTATATAGGCAGTTTTACCATCCACTGGTGAATAGTTAGTGGTTGTTATAAAGGTGATAGATTCCTTAGCAGGCAAGCCGGATACCCAGTTAAAAGATTTGGTGGCCAGGTTAATTACTGCCAACCTTTCCGCACCGCTCCATTGGCTTTTGTTTTCAGGTGATAGCATAGAGGCGACAACGGTATTGTTACCCACGTATATCCAGCTGGTTACACTATAACCATCAGCTACAGCTTCTACGTCAAAGTAATAGCTTTGGTCAAATGCTGTGGTACCGGCTTTGATACGGGTAATGGCAGAAGGTTTGGTGGAATTGAATTCCTGACCTGAACTGGTTAGGGTAATGGTATTGGAAGGAGAAAAGGCATATACATCGCCGTTTTCAACGGTGGCCAGACCATCTATAAAGTACAACCCGATAGAACTGGTACGGTTATCTTTGATCACTTTTTCCAGTTGCATGTTGGGATAGGAATACACAGCGATCCAGGAACTGTCCGGGTAGTCGGTTGACCAGCCACCAGCATCATTGGCCTTGATGCAGAAGTAAGGGGCAAACACCTTATTGCCTACCTGCTTGATCCAGCTAAAGTGTGCCAGTTCGCCGTTGCTGGCCAGCTCCTTAGAGTCGAACTGCCCTTCATCAACAATCATCATACTTTCCGTACTGACGCGATACCAATGACTTATAGGCGCATCTATATTGCGGGCATTTTTTACCAATAAGATGTCCTTATCCACAGCGGCGAATGCCTGAACGGTTTCTGTCTGGAAGTCGGTCAGCATTTCCAGTTTCCCGTTGTCGTTTAATTCGTATACGGTAACGGCACCCGGATTACCCTGTCCATAGAGCATGCTGAAGAATTTAGAACCTGATGTGGTGTAATAACGGTAGGTTCCATCTTGCTCTACCCCATTGCCTGCTGTAGTAATCATGCCTTCGTCCAGGCTGGTTGAGGTTAATAGATAATCAGCGACACCTTCAGAACCCGGAGTTGTGGGATAAACAGAAACCACGAAGCGACCCTCGCCAACAGGGCCATCACCATCAGGTGTTTTTTCTTTTTTGCAGGATGCTAAAGCCAGGAGTGCACCGGAAGCAAGTACAAGTAATCTTTTTTTGAACATTATTGTTACTGTTTTTAAAATGAAAAGATGAAAAAATTAACGGTTATAGAAATAGCGAAGTTTTATGTTGAAAGTACGGCCCGGCTTTTGCATACTGTAGTTATCGAATAGTCGTGCATCCATAACGTTCTTGCATTCAAAAGCAATATTGTAGCGCCCATCCTTAAGGGTGTATACGACATTAAGATCATGTGCCAATTGCATATCTGTGTCATATTTATCATCTGGATCACCTTGACTTGGCCAGTATAAATAAAACTCATGCACATACAAGAAGTTGTATCCAAGACTCAGATTATCTCCCTTAAAGAAGAAATTGTCAAAGAATATGGAAGCGCTTGCGTGCCCGAAAAAGAAGGGTAGATTAAACAATCGATCCATATACACATTACTAACAGTGGTATAGTTATCAACATATTTTACCATATTCCTAATATCCTGATAAGTAACATTTGCATCTACCATCAGACGCCTTTTATAGGAATACCGGGCTTCAAATTCACCTCCTATATTACGCACCTTACCCAGATTATCTGAAATGAACATTTGTCCGTTGTTGAATATTCTTTTATAGATGTAGTCTTTAGCATTGCGATAGATACCGGTAGCTCCAAGCATAAAACGATGGTCGTCCCTGACATCAAAAGAATAAGTGAAGCCGAGGTTTACATTATGGCTGCTTTCCGGTTTCAGTTCGAAATTGCTTACCATATTGATGATGTCACCAAACATTTCTTCATTTTCCGGCAGACGAACGCTTTTTTCAAATGAGAATTTAGCTTGCATGGTTGGCGTGAAATAATAGGAAGTAGCCATGCCATAACCGCTGGTAGTTACTTTATTGGACTGATCAATGTAAATCACATCCGTCCAGTTGCCGGAAGCACTGTGTTCCAGCGTGGTAAAGGAAGATTGGTACAATACCTTTCCGAATAGCGTAGCCGTCCACTTTTGATTAATATCATACTTATAACTCAATCCGGTCACATTTTTATCGGTTATTTGCGGCTGTTTTCTATCCTCCCTTTCCGGAAATAGTATATCATAACCCTTACGGTTAAATGTGGAGAATACATTGTTGAGAGCTACGGAATGTCGCTCACTGATCTGATAGAAAAGCGTACTGGTTACCAAGCCGATATTGTTGCCATACTTATACATGGTACGCGACCGTTCTGCCCCAGGACCATCATATTGTTTATAGTTACCAAACCAGTCGTACCGCCTGAAAGCAGTATCCACATTCAACTCCTTACCGAAATTGTAATTAGCGTTCAGGGTTACATCCAAGCCCTTAAGCATAAAATTTTTCTT
>JBEBUO010000123.1:0-7387 GCA_040393285.1 Taibaiella helva
AAGCCTGTACAAAGTCAATCTGTATCGTAGTCACGTAAACATAAGTGGGCAGTTTACCACCGCTGATAGCAGCAGGTTGCCTATAGCTCCGGAGCATATCCATTGGGAGCAGGCCCGGTTAATTATGGGCATTACCGACACCCGCGGGCTGGAATCGCGGGTAGTGGTGAAGTGGAATGAACAAAGTCTGCCCATGGAAGCAGGCGTACCCGAAAACCTGCTTTGCGGGTCCGGCATGCACACGAGGCTAGCCTTGTCATCACCGGCCCCAGCCAGCTTCTCGCTCGAACTGGAGCTGCGGGGTTCCGAGCAGTTGTATTTTAGTCCTTTGGGGAAGACGACCACAGCAAAACTTCGATCACCCTGGAAAGACCCTGCATTTGATGGTGCCTACCTGCCTCAATCCAGCGATATCAGCAATCAGGGGTTTACAGCGCAATGGAAAGTGCTGGAAGAATCGCGCAGCTATCCGCAAATCTTTACAGATGTTGAACCTAAAGTGGCGGCTTCTGCTTTCGGGGTTAAACTGGCGCAAATGACGGACGGCTATACCAAAACAGACCGGGCAGTGAAGTATGCGCTTTTATTCATAGCGCTCACTTTTACCGTTTTTTTCCTGATGGAATTGCTTCAAAAGCGGGCCATCCATCCTTTGCAATACATTTTGGCAGGTATTTCACTGGTCATTTTTTACACCCTGCTGTTGTCCATTTCTGAATATACAGGATTCAATACCGCCTATTTTATTGCTGCAACAGCGACGGTATTGCTCATTTCACTTTACGTAGGCAGCATCTTTAAGAAAAACAAGATCACGCTGGGATTTGGGGGAGCATTGGCTGCACTTTATGGCTATATCTTCTTCCTGATACAGTTACAGGATTATGCCCTCATCTTCGGCAGCATTGGCTTATTTATCATTGTAGCCCTGGTGATGTACAGCTCCAGGAAAATAGACTGGTACGCGAGGGGGAAAAACTAACCGGATAACTCCGACTCATCTACGAAAAAGGCCTGTAATCAGCTAGATTACAGGTCTTTTTCATTTATTGAAGCTATTCATCGTGCGTTCGAGGCCCTGGGTGGCAAAACTTTCAATCATGTCTACCGATTTCAATATTTTGTCCTTTACAAAAGGAATTTCCTCTTGCATCCAGCGACCCAACACAAATTCTATTTGACGTCCTTTAGGAAAATCGTTGCCGATGCCGAAGCGCAAGCGTGGATAATTGTTGTGCCCCAATGTTTCCTGAATATTTTTCAAGCCGTTATGTCCCGCATGCGAACCGGAAGGCCGGAGGCGCAACACATCCAAAGGTAATGCCAGGTCATCCACCAGTACCAGGGTATTTTCTACCGGAATCTTTTCTTGCTCCATCCAATACTTCATGGCTTTACCGCTCAGGTTCATATAAGTAGTGGGCTTAATCACAATAAATTGCTTGCCTTTCCACTTCACTTCGGCCACCGCCGCCAGGCGTCCGACCTTAAAATTACCCTGATGCTTAATGACAAAAGCATCTGCAATATCGAAACCGATATTATGGCGGGTAGCATCATACTCCGCTCCTATATTTCCCAGCCCGATGATCAGATATTTCATGATTGACGATTAAAAACAGGCAAATGTAAAACCTTTCTGCATTTCTTGTTTTGGCTACCTATTGATAAATCCTTATTTTGCCCTGTTTTTTAACCCTAAAAAGAAAGCATGGAGCAAAACACTACCCAGCGAAATCATCCTAAAGGTCTGCCTTATTTATTCTTCACCGAAATGTGGGAACGGTTTGGCTACTACCTCATGTTGGGCATTTTTGTACTGTACATGATTGATGTGGATACCGGTGGCCTGGCCTTTCCCGACGTCAATGCTTATGATATTTTCGGCACCTTTATTGCTTTCACCTACCTCACCCCGTTCCTTGGCGGTTTTCTTGCCGACAGGAAATTAGGTTATATCAATTCGGTTTACCTGGGCGGTACGCTTATGGGTTTAGGCTACCTGGCGCTTGCCCTGCCTGGACTTGGATTTTTCTATACCGCCATTGCCCTTATTGTTGTCGGCAATGGCTTTTTCAAACCCAGCATCTCCACCCTGCTGGGTAATCTGTATTCGGAAGATCCGTATAAAGACAAAAAAGACTCGGGTTACAATATCTTTTATATGGGCATTAATATAGGTGCCTTCGTCTGCAATATTATTGCTGCTTTTATGCGCAATAAATTCAGTTGGGGTGCGGCCTTTGCCACCGCTGGTATTGGTATGTTCGTGGGACTTATTGTCTTTACCATAGGGCTGAAGCATTATCGGCATGTAAACGTATTGAAACCTGCTGAAAAGGGAGATATGGGCATTGGCAAGGTGATACTTGTGGTTTTTCTGCCTGCAATTGTAGCCGGTGGTCTGGGCTGGATGATACCCGGCAACCTGCTGGGCAGTGACAGTACAGACGCCTTCATCTTTGCCTGCATTCCCGTAGTGGCCTTCTTTGCCTCCCTGTACATTAAAGCCAGCCAGCACGACAAACGCCCTATAGCCGCGCTGCTGGCAATCTTTGCAGTAAGCGTGATGTTCTGGGCCGTATTTAAGCAAAATGGCACCGCGCTCACCAACTGGGCCAAATTCTACACCGACAGGCAACTGTCCGAAACACTGGAACAACCTTTAAATAAGCTTTACCTTGCGGAAGAACTTCCTTCGGCCATTGGCCCTGTAACCCAGTATGACGAACAATTCAGGGCGGTAACCGACAGTTTGGGTAACCCGGCAAAAACACAGGGCCAGGATGTATATTTCCGCAATATTGCGCCGGAAAAAAATCCTACTGACGGCAAACCTATCTATTTGGTAAACACAGAATTATTTCAATCGGTCAACCCGGGTTGGGTCATTATACTGACGCCCCTGGTGGTGGCCTTTTTTGCCTTCATGCGAAAACGAAAAAAAGAACCCTCTACCCCATCCAAAATCGTCTGGGGACTGTTTATATCGGCATTATCTACCTTAGTCATGGTAGCCGCCGTATATATTGGCAGCAATGGTGCCATAAAGGTATCGCCGCTCTGGCTAATTGCCTGTTATGGGGTCATTACCGTAGGCGAACTCTTCCTTAGCCCGATGGGGCTCTCGCTGGTGTCCAAATTAAGTCCGCCGAGGCTAACGGCATTGATGATGGGCGGATTTTTTCTGTCCACCGCTATTGGCAACAAGCTATCCGGGGTGCTGGCCACCTTCTGGTATGGCTATGAGAACAAAGCCAACTTCTTTCTGGTAAATTGCATTTTATTGCTGGCGTCCGCGGGGCTGGCCTTTGCTATTTTGAAGTGGCTCAACACCGTGATGCGCGAGAAAGGAGTGAAATAGTAAGGCGCTACAGGGGTGAAAAACCGGGTGAATTTCCCGTTGATCATTTTACCGTTCTGCCAAAATAAGTACCTTGTATGCTTTTTTACGTTCATTTGCTAAAAATTTAAACCAGGAATGTCGGCAACCACCCAAGACTTTTTCAAAAGCAAAGTATTAGGCCATCCTTCGGGATTGTTTGTATTATTTTTCACCGAAATGTGGGAACGCTTTTCGTTTTATGGAATGCGGGTTTTATTGATCAACTTTCTGACCATGGCCATCATTGGTTCCAATCCTGGCTGGGCATGGTCGGCTTCCAATGCCGGTATCCTGATGGGTACTTATGCCAGTTTACTTTATCTGACTCCCATTATCGGCGGAGTAATAGCGGACCGGTATCTGGGCTACACCCGGGCGGTCATCATTGGGTGTATCATCATGACCATGGGCCATGCCTGCATGGCTTTGGAAACCAAAACCGGCTTGTATGGCGGGCTAGGCTTGTTGATCATCGGTACAGGTTTTTTCAAACCCAATATCACCTCCATCATTTCTCAGATGTATAAAGACCTGCCCGAGAAAAAAGATGGCGCCTATACCATTTTTTACATGGGGGTAAATGCCGGGGCATTCTTTGGTATGATGCTGTGTGGTTACCTGGCCGAAAAAGTGGGCTGGTCCTGGGGCTTTGGATTAGCCGGTATATTTATGGCATTGGGTTGCTTACAATTCTGGCTGGCCCAACCGCTGTTTGGTAAACTAGGCGCCCGGCCGGAGCAAAAAACAACGGAACAAAAACAAGAAGAAGCTGCGACACAAGAATATAAATCTAATCCTTTTACCCTAGCGGACAAGGTGCTGATCTGGATCAGCTCCATCATCGGATTCCTGTACCTGATTAACGATTTCCTGTCCAATATTGAAGGCATCCATTTATTGCCGGAGGCCTTTCTGCTACCACCCGACATGCTTTCCGGTCCTACGGTCATCATCATTATCGGTTTGATTTTGTTCCTCATCCTGGTCATTTCCCGGATTCTCCGGTACGATTATGTACTCAGAGACAGAATGTTTGCTGTGATTCTTTTTGTATTCTTTACAGTCTTTTTCGTACTATCGTTCGAACAGGGCGCCAGCTCGCTGGTGTTGTTTGCAAGAGATTACACCCAAAGAACTTTTACCGGAAGCGCAGCCACTGCATTCAATGTGGTGAATACTTTATTGACGGTAATCCCCCTCGTTTTTATCACCTGGGTATTGTTCCTGCTGTTCCGGCAAACCTTTAAGCGGATTGCATTGTCCAATATTTTCCTGGGCTTGGCCTTTGTGGGAGTCTGGGGCCTGGTGATCTGGATGCTGAACCGAGATATCACTTCGCATGCCTATGAGGTAACTTACCAGAGTGTAAAGTATCCCGTGCTGGATGAGCAAAATGAAACGGTAAAAGACGAGGAAGGTAATATACAATATGCTTATCTATATCAGTCCGAAGCCAGCGCCGCCATCACTTCAGGTGCGGCTGAAGAAACCATAGCGACTATTTCGGCCCAGGAAGAACTGCAGGTAGGCGCTACGGTTTACCTACACGAGGAAGGAGGTAAACCTATTTACCTGGATGCAGCGCAACATGCTTTAGTGCTTCAACAATATCAGGAGCAAGGGCAACCTTCCCAAATTACCACAGCTACCATTACCGCTTTGAAAGACGGGCAGGTAGAAGTGACGACCTCCTGGTTTTCTATTCTCAACTCCTTCTTCATCATTGTATTTGCCTCGTTGGTAGGTAAAATATGGGAAAGCAGATTCAATCCTTCGGCACCGGTTAAATTTGGCCTGGGCCTGATCATCACCGCTATCGGTTTTGCCTTCCTGGCCTATGGTTCTCAGTCTATTCCACAAGGTGCTACCGCCGGTGTGGTGCGGGTAAGCATGATCTGGCTGATCCTGGCCTACCTCTTCCATACTTTAGGTGAACTTTGTATCCAACCTGTTGGCTTAAGTTATGTAAGTAAGCTGGTGCCTGGTAAAATGATCGCCTTTATGTTTGGTATGTGGTACCTGGCCATTGCGATAGGGAATAAACTGGCAGGTACTTTGGGTGGAAAAATTGAGGAAGTAACATCGAAGTATGACATGACCACTTTTTTCCTGATATTCACTGCCGTACCTACCCTTGCCGGCGTGGTGCTGATCCTGCTCAACCCGGTGATCAAGAAATTGATGCATGGTGTGAAGTAAAATAAAAATAAGTCATCCGTTTTTACCCGGCCTTTTTTACATTTGACCTTTATTTAATCATATTTGTATGAACGAAAAACAAATGACCATCGACGACATCCAGAATTTCGAAGGTAAATACCCGAAACAACTGTGGTCGCTTTTCTTTAGTGAGATGTGGGAGCGCTTCTGTTTTTACGGAATGCGCGGCATGTTGGTGGTATTTATGATCACCAACCTGACCATGCCCGATGGCAGCCTGATGCCGGATAAGACCGCTAACCTGCAATATGGTTCCATCCAGGCTTTCGTATACGCCTTTACCTTTATAGGTGGCTTATTTGCCGATAAGATACTTGGTTTCCGGAAGTCGCTCTTCTGGGGCGGTTTGTTAATGATTACGGGTAGCCTTATCCTGGCTATCGACCCCAAGACTTTCTTTTTCCTGGGCATCAGTTTCACGGTGGTAGGTACCGGTTTTTTCAAGCCTAATATCTCCACTATGGTGGGTCAGTTGTACAAAAGGGGTGACAACCGTCGCGATGCGGGTTTCTCCCTATTTTATTCCGGCATTAATATTGGTGCGCTTTTAGGTGGCTACGCTTGTATCACCATCGGGCAAAGCGGCCATCCCTGGTCATGGAACCTGGCCTTTGGCCTGGCTGCCATTGTGATGACGATCAGCCTGATCACTTTCGTATTTACCAAGAAGAACCTGGGTCCTATAGGTTTGTCTCCTTTTAAGACCAAGAAAGATGAGGTGACCAGTTACGAAGCCGATGCCGTTGGCGGTACCAATCCCGGCGAAGTAGTGGCCATAAAAACGAAAACGGTAAAGGCCAAGTGGCTGGAACTGGCGGTGTTTATTGGTTCGCTGGCGGTTATCCCGGTGATTATGGCCATGGTACGGAAAACAGAATACACCGATTGGTTCATGTACACCATTGGGCCCCTTACCCTCATCTATCTCGTATATGAAATGAGTAAACACACCTGGGCAGAGAGTAAAAAACTGATTGCCGCATTGGTGTTTATTATCTTCTCTATTCTTTTCTGGGCATTTTTCGAACAAGCTGGCGGATCGCTTAGTTTATTTGCCAACAGGAACCTGAGCGATGAGCTTCTGGGCTTTATCAAGGTCAATCCTGTAGGGGTGAATAACTCTGCCAACTCCCTGTTTGTGATCATCTTTGCACCGATTGCAGGCCTTATCTGGCTGGCTATGGCCAAAAGGAAGATTGAGCCCAACACTGTAGTGAAGTTCGGTTTAGGTTTTATCTTTTTAGGCCTGGCCTATCTGATCTTTTTCTCTACCCGTTTCTTTACGAATGGCATGGGTATTGCCAGCATCAATGTATTTACCGCTGCTTACCTTGTCGTGACGCTGGGTGAACTTTGTTTATCACCCATAGGCTTGTCCATTATGACTAAATTATCGCCAGCTAAACTACAGGGCGTGATGATGGGCATGTGGTTCCTGGCCAGTGCTTATGGGCAATATGTAGCCGGTTTGATCGGCGCCAGCATGGCGGGCAATGCAGAAGGCGATTCACTTGTCGACAAATTGATCACCTATACCGCCAGCTTCCAGCAGTTGGGCATTTACGCTTTAATCGCTGGTGGCGTGCTCATCCTGATCTCACCGTTTGTACGCAAGCTGATGCAGGATGTGAAGTAAAAACAATAGCTTTTAATATTGAAGCCGCCACGATGAAAATTGTGGCGGCTTTGTTATGCTCAACCATTCCCTATTGTGAAAACTGGATGGGAAATGATCAGTAGTTCCCCCACACTGTCGGAATCGCGGATTAGATGGATTGAAGG
>JBEBUO010000124.1:0-7285 GCA_040393285.1 Taibaiella helva
TTTCCGGAATTCGCAATTCTTTTGCACGGTTATGCAACGACCGGTTCGCTATTGTGGCGGAGCTTTGTACCTGGTCAGCCCTACCGGGCATTTATTGCTCTTTATCATTAAACACTTTAAAACACTACCCATGAAATGCACTTTGTTTATCCTAATTATTTTATGGCTCGCCCCGTTTTCCTATGGGCAAACGTTTCCTACCTGTGCCAATTTTCAGATCGAAAAAATCTCGCTGACAGACAGTGGTTATGTGGCTGTAGAGATGAGTAACAATTGTACCGACTGCGCGGAAGGATTAATGAGCTGTACGTATGCCGAAATGAAAGTGATCAACAGGGATGATGCCACTGATACCCTGGCCGCCTCCGATTGCTACTGCCTCATGGCGCCGCCCAATGGCGGTAGCCAGGTTTACCTGCTTCCTTCTTCGCGCAGCACCTTGCCGCCGCTGGCCTCCATGCGCGTGTATTTTGAGTGCACGCAGCCCGCATGCGAGGACGTCGGTTTTTCTGCATTGTCTGTATCCGAGCACCAGGCGGCCCTGCCCATCAGGGTTTATCCTAATCCCGCCCAAAAATTCGTTCGTATCGACGCTGAGGGACAAATAGCATTGCTACATATCCGGCTTTCAGATGTTTTGGGACGAGTGGTTAAAACTTTTGATCAGGAAGCACGTCAACTAAACGTAAGTGAACTGCCGAGGGGCCTTTACTTTTTACAGATGGTATCGGCACAGGGAACCCTAAGGGAAAGGCTCATCCTGGAGTGATAGTCCAAAGTAAAGGGGGAGGGGGACGCCGTACTACATCTTTACCTAACTCCCGTATTTGTATTCGCTGGGCAAGTAGCCGGTTTGCTTTTTAAACCAGTGGGTAAAATGTGCGGTTTCATGAAAGCCCAATTCCAGAGCAATCTCGCCCACATTCATAGCGGAGGTGACCAATAATTTTTTGGCCTCTTTGAGTACGCGTTCCTGCAAAAGCTCGTTCAGGCTCATTCCCGAAGCTTTTCTGATGCGGTTGTGCAGGGTGCGGGTAGACAGGTGAAGTAGTGCCGCATATTCACTTGCTGTCTTCAGGGTTTTATAATGTTTTTCCAGAAGCCTGATCAAGGTCGTAATCAGGGGATCATAAATTTTCTCTGCGGCAATCTCCCGGTGGTCCAGAGCGGCTACTTTAGTGATCAAGGCGCCGATAATTTGCAGCAGATACGCCGAAGCCTTCTGCCCGCTCATCAGTTCTCCGAATATAAACTGAAACTGCTGTACCTGGGCCTCATCCAGATTAATGATCCGGGAATGGGCACACAGGGCGTGAAAATCAATGTCCGGATGCACCATTTGAAGCTTGTGCAGAAACTGATCTTTATACACAATGGCAAACCCCCTGGAATGCATAGACCGCTCCAGCCAGTGGAGGTCTCTGGCGGCCAGCAGATGTATAGAGTTGTCCTTCACCTGGTGCTGTTTGAAGTTGATATTGTGGTGCCCGCCACCCTGGATAAATACCAGCATCTCGTTGTACTCGTGCGCATGAAAATGATCGAAGGGGTAGCTGTCGGGATTGTCTAAGCGTACCCACCTTGCCAAGAGATTTCTGGCATCATCTTCAGTGTAGGCGTAGGTGGGATATTCGGTAGTCACAGTTGGTGCTTTCGGTTTTTAAATTAAGGTATTTTAAGGATAGACGGCCCCTTACTTTATGTCGGTTGATACATCTTTCCCCCGGCAAAATCCAGACAACTTCGCTTATATCATTTTGCTGCATGAAAGGCCGATCCAAACGGCAAAAAGGCCTGCCATAATGCTTGCTGTCATATATAATAGGGCCATTGGGGCCTGTCCCGATCGCAACAAGGTCACATTTTCCAGGGCAAAAGCCGAAAAGGTGGTGTAGCCCCCGCAAAAGCCCGTAATCAATAAAAGCCGGAACTCGGCATGCATCCATTGCTGCCGATCAAAAAGCCCGAATAAAAAACCTGCAAGGAGGCAGCCGATAATGTTTACGGCAAATGTCCCTAAGGGAAAAGCCGACGGTACATATCGTTGGGCAAGCAGGGTGGTGAGGTAGCGAAAAATGCTGCCCAGACCGCCGCCAATACCGATTAAAAGGATGTTTTTCGTCATATTCCTGGCTTACGATGTATGAATCACCTGGTATACATCCGGTTGTTCCGGCTGTATACCAGTAAAGACTGCCTACAAGGTACAAAGGTTAATAAAAATGGCCAATAAACAGGTAGCTGACCATGCTACCCGGTATCAGGCAGCGTTGGACTGCCCCGACGTACGGACAGGTCCATAACTATTGCTTTTAAAAGGAGGCCTAAGTTTCCTGGAATAGTAGCTACTTTTCGACCGTAAAGTAGCTACTTATTTTTTCTGAAGGCTACTTTTGTCGATACCCGTCTGCCGGCTTGTAATAGCGCCATAATGACAGCAATCAGTGATGTGGGGCCAACTTGCCTTTGCGGGTAGCGGGAAGGGCTTGGGACCAATGAAAAAAGCAGCCCGGAAGGCTGCCTTAGTATGCTTATGATTTATGAACCGGATTATTTGATGCCCAGTTTAGCTTTTACCTGGGGTAAGAGGTTTTCGCCATCATTGGCAAAGAGTAAAGCACTACCATCAAAAATGTAGTCATAACCGCCTTCGTTACCTACTGCCTTAATAGCGGTTTGTGCCTTGTCCAGCAAGGGTTTATACAGTTCTTCCCTTTTTTTGCCAATTTTTTCATCGGCAGAAGACTGAAACTCCTGTATGCGGTTATTCAGATCATCTAATTCTTTTGCTTTTACCTCTTTTACGGCATCGGTCCAGGTAGCCTCATTGGCCTGGTAGTCTTTCAGCTTATTCTGACCTTCAGTAGCCATAGTTCTAAACTGATCTTCCAGGGTTTGCATGTAAGCTTTCAGGTCCGTATCGGCTTTTTGGGCTTCAGGCATGATGGATAGTAATTCCTGAGAGTTGACATAGCCTGTTTTCTTTTGCGCTTGAACGTGAAGGCCTATAGTTAATCCGACAGCCAGCAGAAAGATGATTTTTTTCATTGATATCCTTTTGTTTAATTTAATATGTAGTGTTTGTTACTTTAAAAATCGGGGGCGAAGATAAACAATTATTTTGCTCCCGGAATTAATTTTACGATTTCGTCGCTCTTGTCAATTTTGGGATCGGCATAGAAGATGGTCATGCCTGCTGCTTTGTCGTAAATCATATCATAGCCGCGCGATTGGGCATATTGCTGCACCGCATTATACACTTTATCCTGCACGGGTTTAATGAGGTTCTGACGTTTTTTAAACAACTCACCTTCATAGCCAAAATATTTCTTTTGTAGCTCTTTGGCTGCTTTTTCCTTGGCAACGATCTCATCCTCTCTTCTTTGACGGGCATCTTCCGAGAGCATAGGGCGTTCTGCCTGGTAGCTTTTATACATTTGATCCACCACTTGCATTTGCTGGTCTACTTCCTGTTCCCAGGTAGTGGAGAAGGTTTCGAGTTGTTGTTGTGCTTGTGTGTACTCAGGCAAGCGTTCCAGGATGTATTTGGAATCTATAACACAGTAGCGCTGGGCCTGGGCACTTACCATACTTACCATAACGATACCAAGTGCAAACAATACTTTTTTCATGCTAAAAATGTTTAAAATCAATAGACAATAATGAGGTGCAAAGGTTTAATTGATCGGTTAATCGGGTTCAAAACCTAACATAAAGGTAAACCGGGCGGCATCGCCGAATTTGGTGCCATTACCCAGGCGATCGAGTCCCACACCGTAGTCAAGCCCCAGCAAGCCGAACATGGGCAGATAAATACGCACGCCCACCCCGGTAGAGCGGTAAAGCTGGAAGGGATTATATTCCTTAAAGCTGTTCCAGCCATTGGCCGCTTCAAAAAAGGCCAGACCAAAAATGGTAGCGCTCGGGTTGAGCGAGAACGGATACCTGATTTCGGCAGTATATTTATTGAAAATGGTGGCATTGGTGATGGTGGGACTAACCATACCCTCATAGCCGGTTTCGTAACCTCTGTGCGAGATGATGTCTTTTCCCACAAAGGCATTAAAGCCCGACAAGCCATCGCCGCCCACACTAAAGCGTTCAAAGGGGGAATAGCCCAGCGACTTATTGTAATAGCCCAGGAAGCCATACTTAGCCGCAAACTTGAACACCAGATTACCTGCTATGCGTTGGTACCATTCGGCAGTAAAGCGGTATTTATGGTATTCGATCCATTTATATCTTTCCTCATCGGTTTCATTGGTGATGTCCCGATCCTCAAAGAGGGAATAAGGAGGGGTAAACTGGAAGCTGAAGTTGATATTGGCCCCGCTACGTGGATAAATAGGCTGATCTACCGAATTACGGGCCAGTGTAAGCCTGAAAAACAGGTTATTAGAAGTGCCGTTGGTGAAATTTTCAATCCCCAAAGCATAATCCTTCAATCTGTATTGCTGGAAATTCAATCCGTAAGAGAATACGAAGTTGTCATCGGGCCAGCGCAGCCTTTTGCTCAGCGATACACCGCCACCCCAATAGGTAAGGTAGTGTTGGGTAGGGTCGCCATCCAGATAGCTGATGGAAGAACCGTCACCGTACGCCTGCCGGCCATACATCAGGTTGACCGAAAGCGCGGTGGGTTTGCGGCCGCCTAACCAGGGCTCTGTAAAGCTAAGGTTGGCCGAGTTAAACCATTTTCCGTTCGACTGGTAGCGGATGGACAGCTTTTGCCCGTCGCCCATAGGCAAAGGATCCCATTCCTTAAATTTAAAGAAATTGTTCAGGGAAAAGTTGTTGAAGGAAATACCTACCGTGCCCATAAACATGCCGTTACCATAACCTGCGGAAAGTTCCAGCTGATCGCTTGATTTTTCGGCTACGTTATAATCTATATCCACAGTACCGTCGGCCATATTGGGTTTGGGTATAGGATTTACTTTTTCGGGATCAATAAAGCCAAGGTTAGATACCTGCCTGATAGAGCGGATAATGTCTGAGCGGCTGAATTTGGCCCCGGGTAGGGTATAGAGTTCGCGGCGCAGCACATGATCGTTGGTGCGGTCATTGCCCGAAATGGTAATGTCCTTAATGGTGGCTTGCGGCCCTTCCATGATCTGAATTTCATAATTGATGGTATCACCCACAATGGATTTTTCGATCGGGTTTACGCGGAAAAACAGATAGCCGTCATCCATATACAAGCTGCCGATATCCATGCCTTCAGGACTTGGGATACTACCCAGGCGGTTGTCAAAATGTTCCTGGTTAAACACATCGCCCCGTTTGATGTTAAGTATCCTGCTCAGCAGGGAGTCGGAATGCTTGGTATTACCCCTCCATTCGATGTCGCCAAAATAGTATTTTTTGCCCTCGGCTACCTGCATTTCAATGTTCAGGTTACCATCGGGTGCTGTATATATGGTATCGTTTACTACCTGGGCATCGCGGTAGCCCAGGGTATTGTAATACGCCAGCAGTTTGTTTTTGTCTTCTTCATACTTGCTCTGGTTAAATTTAGAGCCGGAGAAGAAGTTCCAGCGGAAATAAGGATTCAGTAACTCCAGGGTTTTGGAGGGCGATAAAAAGCCTAAATCCCCGAGGTACTGTGACAAAGTATAGTGCTCCTGTCCGTAAATGGAATATTTATCGGCCGGGTATAAGGAAATGCGCGGCATTTCTTTAGTACCCTTCAATTTGCCTTTCAGGCGGGTATCCATTACGTGATCATTGCCCACAAAATTGATCTGGTTAATGTGTACTTTCTTACCCTTATCCACATCTACCGTAAGTACAATGGTATTGACGGCGGAGGTGTCACGACGCTCGCTGAGCCGGATCTGAGTATTGTTGTAACCTTTTTCCCTGAAGTATTTTTTGATTACCGCGTCTATATCTTTCTTTAACGCCGGGGTTACCATGCGATGGGTTACCATGTTCAGTTTATCCTTAATCTCCGTTTCCTGAGTTTTGTTCAGGTTTTTAAACACCAGCTGGCCCAGGCGCGGGCGTTCTTTGATGATAAATTCGAGGAATACTTTATTGCCTTCTATCTTATTGATATTCACCCTGATATCGGAAAACAGCTGCTGGCCCCACATGTTTCGGATGGCCTTGGATACCGCGGGGTCATTCTCCAGTTTAAACTTGTCGCCCACATTAAGGCCGGTAACGGTTTCCAGGAGCTGGGCATCGAGGTATTCCGTGCCGGACACCTTTATCTCGCCTATCACATACTCCACGGCGGGCGTTTGAGGGCCGCCCATACCCATCTGGGCGGATGCAGGTAGAGAAAGTGCCAGAAGGCAGGTCAGGAAACTACATGCGAATCGGAAGGATAGCTTTGGCATTGGGGAATTTAAAAAGAACAAAATAGTTTTGAATAAGCGTAAATATCAGTGTTTGGTAAGGTTTACCTGTTCGCTGGTCTTCCCAAATCGCCGTTCGCGCTGTTGGTAATTCGCGATGGCTTCGAATAAATGGGGCTTGCGGAAGTCGGGCCAGTGTATATCGGTAAAATATAATTCGGTGTAGGCCATTTGGTACAGCAGGAAATTACTGATCCGGTGTTCTCCGCCCGTTCTTATCATCAATTCGGGGTCGGGCAGGTCATGTGTACATAAATGTCGGGCCAGCACCTCGTCATTCAGCGCAGCAGGGTCGAGCGTTCCGGCCTTTACTTCCGCTGCAATCTGCTTCATGGCCTGGCTCAGTTCCCAGCGGGCACTGTAGCTCAGGGCCAGTACCAATACCGTCCCGGTGCCCTGGGCAGTAATGTCCATGCCTTCTTTAAGCTCGCGCTGGCATTGCTCCGGTAGTGCTGCTATATCCCCGATTACCTGAAGGCGGATGCCGTTTTTTTTCAGTTCATCTACTTCACGCCTTATGGTGCTTACGAGGAGCTCCATAAGCGCGTCTACTTCATACTTGGGCCGGTTCCAGTTTTCGGTGGAGAAGGCATATAAGGTGAGGTAGGGTATTCCGATTTCAGCACAGCCTTCTACCACATCCCGTACGCTCAGCACGCCTTGTTGGTGGCCGTGTATACGATCTTCTCCTTTTTCCTTAGCCCACCGGCCGTTACCGTCCATAATAATGGCGATGTGCCGGGGTAGCGCGGAAGTATCCATTAATGATTTAATGTCCATGCAAGGTAATACTTATACCAAAAGGGGGCAAAGTTACAAAAATAGCCGTACCGATACACTATACCCTATATATTTGACCATTTAATAAAGTAAATGCCGGTCGGTAGTTTTTAACGGGAAAACCAAATAACGCAGTCGCT
>JBEBUO010000125.1:0-7210 GCA_040393285.1 Taibaiella helva
ATTACACCGTCACGCAGCTGGATATCAGCAGCAATGATTCTGCCACGATTGTAGGTTCGGCTGTTTAGTTACATACCTTGTCGTTTGCCCACATAAAGTCATATAATGACACGATATATATTAGCGACGGAAATAACTCACAATTACATAGGATCAATCAGCCTAACCTATCGGGTCTTGCCTGTGATTACCAAATGAACGTGCTCTCCTTTCCCGGTGCCTCTATTATGAGCAGTTCGTTACCCACAGAGGTGGTTGGAGCTTTGTCACCCGATACTATAGAAAGTGTGGTATTGGATACTGCAGTATGTATCCAGGGGGATGACGGTTTTGTGTTGCAACCTGTTAACCCTTCCCTTACGACGGTGTACGACTGGAGTGGCGGCAGTACAGGAAGTACATTGTCTGTAAGTGCTACCGGTACCTACTGGGTAAAGTATGGCAATGATTGTCATAGCCGTGTCGACACGTTTAAGATAAATGTTATTAACCTTAACCCTATTATCACGGTCGATGGGTTTCTGCTCGGGGTGGTGAATACTTATGCTACTTATCAGTGGCTCAAAGACGGCGCTTTGATACCCGGGGCTACCGATGCTACACTGCTTGTTTCTGAAAACGGTAATTACCAGGTAGCGGTTACCAATGGTGCAGGTTGTGCCGATACCTCTGCGGTATATGAAGTCACCAATGCCAATGGTATTTCTACGGTACACCCCTTGTCTTCCCGGGTGTCGGCTTATCCTAATCCTGCTACAGGCAAGCTCTATGTTAAAGCCCCGGCCTCGGTACGGATCGATGCGCGGCTTCTGGGTATAGACGGCAAGGTGTTGCTGGTCTTGAAGGATGTGCGTGAGCTGTCCTTGCATGGCTTGGCACAAGGGCTTTACCTCCTGGAGCTAAGCGACGGGCACGGACAGGTAATCAAACGGGAGAAAATAGTAAAGCGATAAAGGAATCGGGGAAATCGGATGATTCGGAAGGATAGCTCATGTGGTTAAGCACCCGGTCATTTTTGTGGATTTGCTTCTGCAAAGGCCGGCACCTGGCGCTTGCCATATGAGTAGCTTTATTTAAACGCCCTATATCCCCTGTAAATTATTTTCTATGATTATACGTTTTATTTTCCTGTTGCTGTTGATCTCAGGTTCTATCCAGGAGGGCTTTGCGCAATATGACAAGGTCTGGGCATTCGGAAGCCGTTCGGGGCTGGATTTTAATCCTGCAAACCCGGTTCCCATCCGCACCAGTATTCTGAATACGGAGGGCTGTGCGAGTATTTGTAATGAAGATGGTCAGTTGCTTTTTTACACGGAAGGGTCCTTTATCTGGGATAGGGAGAATAACCTGATGCCTAACGGAGAACTCCTCAACGAGCTTTTTGACTATCCGGGTTCTTTCCTCAGTTCAGCTACATATAGTTCCATGCAGGGCACCGTGATTGTGCCTTATCCTGATCATGATGATTGGTACTATGTTTTTTCGCTTACCCATAATGAACTGTTTGTCACGGGTAACAATGGCAGGCTGTATTACAGTATTGTGGACATGAGCCTGAATGGTGGTATGGGTGATGTGGTGCCCGGAGAGAAGGGGATTTTTGTGGATTCGCTTTTTGGTGAATATATGTCTGCTGTCGTTGGTGAGCGGTGTAATGCCTGGCTGATAGTACCTTCCTACCCCTTGCCGGAATGCAAGGCATATGAAATCACCGCTTCGGGCCTTAACCTGACGCCGGTTATTTCCCCTCTTTCCGGCGCAAGTATTTACGGTGAGCTTGTCGGATCAAAGAGCCGTAAAAAGATTGCATTTGGAAAACTGGGACTCAGCGGCGTGGATTTATATGATTTTGACGGGGTGTCGGGTTTGCTTTCAAACCCATTGTCTCTGGCCATACAGCAACCCAGCTTTGGAAGTGTTGCTTTTTCACCGGATGATTCCAAGTTGTACTATTCAAGTGAGAATAATCTTTTTCAATTGGATATTACCTCGGGTGATTCGGCTGTTATTGCTGCTTCTGCTGTGACGCTCGGGGCCTTCGACCCGTTTCGAAGTTTAAGACTGGGCCCTGACGGGAAGATTTATTTTTCGTCCCCGACTGTTCTCAATACCCTGGGGGTCATCAATTACCCCAACGAACCGGGCTTGGCCTGTATGTATGACCCGGCTGTGATTGAAGTATTAAGTGGTACACATGTTGGACGTCGGCTCCCGAACTCTGTTGCCGTTATCCCCCATGATACATTTTATACGCAGCAGCCGGTGTCGGCAGCCTGCTTTGCCAGCCATGCCTTGCTTACCGCTTTGGATAGCACCGGTTGGGACTATGTATGGAGTACCGGGACGACCAATAGCAGCGAGGAGGTCAGCGAGCCGGGTACTTATTGGGTCAGTTACCGTACGGCACCTTGTAATTTTCATACAGATACCTTTCATGTGGGTTTTGCTAATGGCGTATTACCTTCGATCCGCATAGATACAGCCTGTGCGGGAAGCAGTAATGGTAATGCCTATGCCGGCACTTATCCGGGCGATACGGTGCAGTATGCTTATACCTGGTTAAGTGGTGACGACACCTTGTCCGTTTCCCCTGCACTGGAGTCTGTGCCCATGGGTAACTATACCTTGGTGGTGCAGACAGCGCACTGCGACACCAGCCTCCAGGTGTTTATTCCTGAGGCGGACTACCGGGTAAGTTTTACTGTTTCAGACACGGTGTTGTGCCTGGGCGATACGCTGTATGTTCAGAACCTGTCTCCTGCCCAGTTTGATCAGTTTGGCTGGTACTTTGGTGACGGAGACAGCAGTCAGCTGGCTACGCCAACCGGTCATGTGTACCAGCATCCGGGTACTTACGAACTCGTGATGACCGGAAGCGGGCCTGTTTGTGGGGATACGGCAAGCATGATGCTGGTGGTTGATGCAGCTTTTGTACCCTTGTTTGATATGGACCAGCCGCAGGTATGCGTGGGGGACCGGGTTACGTTTAGGCTTGGGGAGGCCGACCATTCCTTTACCGGTCTGCATTGGGATTGGGGTGACGGCAGTTACCTGGATACATGGTATGAAACCCGGTTTGTCCATGCCTTTGATGCAGCCGGTACCTGGCCGGTGACGGGTACTTTGATTACCCGTGCTTGTCCGGATGCTTCCTTTACAGATACCGTTCATGTGTATGCCTTGCCTGAAGTTGACCTGGGTGCCGATACCAGCCTTTGTCTGGACGGTTCGGGTGTGGTCCTGCGCAATTTTGCCGCAGTGCCGGCAGCTCCGTATGCTTATCTCTGGAATACAGGAGATACGGCAGCTCATATACGGGTATTACAGCCGGGCACTTACAGCCTGCAGGTGTCTACGGAGCCGCTTCACTGCACTACGGTTGACGAAATAGTGGTCTCCAGGGACTGCTACATTGATGTGCCCAATGCTTTTACGCCCAATGGTGACGGCGACAATGATTACTTTTTCCCCAGAACGCTGTTGAGCCGGGGGCTTAGTGATTTTCGCATGCAGGTCTTTGACCGTTGGGGTCAACTGGTGTTTGAAACCCGGGCAAAAGAGGGGCGTGGTTGGGATGGTCGGTTCAATGACAGAGACCAGCCGGTTGGTGTGTATGTTTACCTGATAGACGTGGACTATGTCAATAAGCGCAGAGAGCAATATAAGGGTACCGTGACTTTGATCCGATGAGCTGATGGTACCCAGCTATCGAAGGCCGATGCTTCTTGTAAAGCAATTTACTGGAATTAAATAAACACAAGGCGATATATCATAAATTTTCAGCCGGAAAAGGAATAAATTCGTGTGCCCTTATTTCTTTCCGGCATTTTGCTGCCCGATCATAAGTCGAAGTAACCGGCGAGCGCCAATGATGGACGTACATCACGATCAGATCAATTTCATTTCTAAGGCAAACCGGATTAAATCGGCTGTGTTTTTTGCCCCGCTTTTCAGGAGGATGCTGGTACGGTGGTTATCGACTGTCCTTTTGCTGATGTCCAGTTTGTCGGCAATCTCCTGGCTGGAAAGTCCCTTTGCAATATGATCCAGTATTTCCAGCTCCCTGTTCGTCAGCTTCACCGGCTCCTTGGGGTCTGCCTCAATACGATCTTTAATGCTGTTTGAGAATTTTTGTTTCAACGAACTATCTAGATAAATCCGGCCTTCAACTACTGCATTTACCGCTTCTATAATAATAGCTGCATCCGCTGATGTTTTCATCAGGAAGCCGGCGCACCCGTTTTCGAGCATTTCTGTAGCCAGTGTAGGGTTGCCGTATCCGGTTAAGGCGATGATTTTTATTTGGGGGTGATGGTACGTGATGTACCTGGCCAGGTGGGTTCCGGTATAATCGGGTAGGTGATAGTCGAGAATAAGCACGTCCGGGCGTAACTCCGGTAAGGCTTCCAAAAGCGCCTCCCCCGACGCGTAGGTGCCACAAACGCTTAGGTGGTCTGTTACTTTAATGGCATCCTTAAGGCTCGAAAGAATGAGTTTATGGTCGTCTGCAATCGCGATTTGAATAGGCATGGTAGTATTTTAAAGAGATTAGTAGTTGTTTGAAGAGGAGGGAACAAGGTGGTCTTCCAGCAAAAGCTCTATGTAAACGGTCGTTCCTTTGAACTCCGAACTCTGAATGTCAATACTTGCATGAAGGGCTTCTATATTTTTCCGTATATTTTGCCAGCCCATTCCCTCCTGGTTTCTGCTGTGGATGGTGTGCATCCCTACGCCATTGTCTTCAACGGTAAGGCTCAGGATGTCGGAGAAATAATTGAGTTGTACAATGGCCTGCGTTGCATGCGCGTGCTTAATGATATTCTGAATCAGCTCATGGGCAATCATCAATAACATTTTCTCCGTATTGTCTTTCAGCTTCACCACCTGTCCATAATGCAGGAACATCATCTTTGTCTTCGGACTGTCCAGGCGTTGGAGGAAAGCTGCAATGGTTTTGGCGAGCCCCTGGTCCTTTAATCGATCCGGCATCATATTATGCGTGGCCGTACGTAGTTTTTCCGTCACCTCATACGACTGGTAGATAATTTTTTGATAATCTTCCGATTGATCCAGTTCCTCGTATTTATCGGAGAGGTTCTTTATGTTGATTCGTAATGCGAGTAACTCACTTACGACACTGTCGTGCAACTCCTTTGCGATCCTTTCCCGCTCATTTTCCTCACCGTTCAGGGTGGCCTCTATTTGCAGGATGTGTCTTTGCTGGCGTGCATTTTTTATTTCAGCATTAAAAATCCGTTTGCGGCTGTAAAAATCTTTAATGAGAAAGGCCAATACAATGGTTAACGAACCAAGACTGAGCCATAACAAGTAAACCTGGTTCTTTTTTTTGTCGAGTTGCAATGAGTTCTGATGGTACAACAAGGCCTGTTGGGCCAGTTCCTTATCCTTTTTTGCAACGGCATACTGTACCTGTAGTTGGTTCATTTTATGCACGCTCTCACTGGTGACGGAAGCCTCGCACAAGTCTACAAATTTCCTTTCATAGATCCAGGCGCTTTGGTAGTCATTTCGGGCAACGAATAATTCAGCCATCAATTTATAACCAACCGACATGATGTCCAGGATTTTGTATTGTTCTGCTATTTTCAATCCGGTCTCCAGGTTAGCCGATGCGCGTTTATAATCGGCTTTCTGCATCCAGGCTTCTCCACGTGATATATAAATAGAGGCTTCCAGGTCTTTTGGCGGAGGCGGATTGAAGCTGATCTGATTCAGGTAATACAAGGCGCTGTCAGGCTGCTTCCTGGCCAGATAATCGTCTGCGGTATTATTAAAAAAAAAGTAATAATAGGTCATTGCAGCCTCGTACATTTTGCTGTCCGGGGTTCTTGTACTTAGCCAGCTGGAAAGCAATTGACCTGCTTCCAGGTTCTTTGCCATGGAGCGTTCATTGTCTTTGTTTTTTCTTGCTATGATGGCTTGTTGAATGATGGCTTTGGACAGGCTCACGGTATCACCGGTCTGCTTAAAAATGCTACTAGCTTCTCCGAGCATCTGGTCTGCCTTTTGAAAGTCAGAAATGTGAAAGTAGACCGTGCTGATATTGAGCTTGGATTTAGCTTTGGCCGAATCACCAGGGTTATTTCCGGCTTCTTTGAGGTACATGGATATGGCCTCTTCGTAATCGCCTGTTTTTATATAAAAACCAACGAGTGTTCCATACAGCGCGGCTTGCTGGTCCATGGTAATATCAGGCAATAGGAGGGCTCTTTGTCCCCAATAAATGGCCGCTTCATATTGATTGTTTTGCACAAGGGATAAGAGTATCTGCCGGTGTTGCTGAAAATCAAGGTTCCGGTCGGCGTCTTGTAACTGATCCAGGCCCTGCTGGTGATACAGGAGTTGTTTAAAACTGAGGGGTCTTTGCAGGTATAGGGTTTTCCAAAACTGTACGGGATGGCCTCCGGCCTTTTCAGAAAAGGAAAGCAGCGTAAGGACAATCGTCAGGCTTAGGGTCCAATATCGTTTCATCAACCGCGTCTTATATTAAGGATACATCAGCTATAAGGTGTTCAGATCAGCATTGTGTTGCTTGGTGAATCAGTGACATTTAAAATGTTCAAAAGGTTCATGACAGGATAAGCACCGATACATAGACTTACAGCTAGTGGCGCCAAAAGCGCTGATCATCTCCGTGTTTTCCGAATGACAACGGGGGCAGGCTACCAGGTCTTCTTCAAACAAACCCAATGGGTCATTTGCTTTACGTTGCGGTGGTGCAATGCCATACGCTTTCATTTTTGCTTTACCCGCTTCACTGATCCAGTCAGTTGTCCAGGCGGGGCTCAATTGCATATCAATGGTTACTTTCTGTACCCCACGGCCCAGTAAGGCCATCCTGATCTGCATGCTGATGATATCCATAGCCGGACAACCACTGTAAGTGGGTGTAATGGTGACCTTCACTTCTTCTCCGGCGACCGTCACCTGGCGTACAATACCCAGATCCAGTAAGCTCAATACCGGTATTTCAGGGTCGGAAATCTCCGACAACCATGCCATCACCTGGGTTTCCGTAATAGAAGAAGTCACCATGTTACAAAGATAATCAATTCATCCGGCGTATGGTGCCGGTGCTGGAGTAGCCTTCGGCCAGGGGAACGATGTGCACACGACCTCCATATCCTTTTACCAGGTCTGCACCAACGATCTGATCTGCAGTATAGTCGCCGCCTTTTACCAGCACATC
>JBEBUO010000126.1:0-7201 GCA_040393285.1 Taibaiella helva
AGTAAATTGCGAGGACATGACCTTAGTACGAGAGGACCGGGTTGTATGTACCGCTGGTGTATCTGTTGTGCCGCCAGGTGCAGTGCAGAGTAGCTATGTACAGAAAGGATAAGCGCTGAAAGCATCTAAGCGCGAAACCTACCTTAAGATGAGTTTACTTTTAAGTGCCGTCGAAGACTACGACGTTGATAGGCTACAGGTGTAAAGGCAGTAATGTCATAGCCGAGTAGTACTAATTGCACGTACGCTTTAACTTTATTATTAGAATGAAGTGTATTATTATTACCTCTACGAATTTTGTGAGCTGCCCCAATATGTTAAGTTATTGTAGAACAGGTAAGTTCTCACCTTTTTATGGTGGTATTGCCGAGGGTGTTCACCTCTTCCCATTCCGAACAGAGAAGTTAAGCCCCTCATGGCCGATGGTACTGGTTAACTCCGGGAGAGTAGGTAGCTGCCATATTTATTTAAAACGTCCCCAATCGAATGATAGGGGACGTTTTTGCGTTTAGCCCATTAAGATGACATTTGTTATGATTTTTATTCTTCTTGCCCTCTGTTTTTGGTTATTAAAGGATGCCCCTTATGAGCTTCCGATTAAGATAATCCTTTTTATTTTTCTGCTTGTCGTATTGGTTACGAATAGCTACATGTACTTCAAAGGGAAACGAAATAATCCTGATAAAGCGACCTTACAAGAATCAAAAATAAATAGCATAATGCTGTTGATTGCCCTGGGAGTTTCCCCTTTGATTGCTTTCCTACAGTTCAAATTCTAATAGACGATCACTATAAGGTCCAGGAGGCATCTGGAACTGAAATATTCAAGGGATCATAGTGTTCCAGGATAAAACAGAGATTGCGACATATTGAGACGACCTTTGTTTTATCGTACCTGTACCAGAATATGCAGCATGTTATAAGTCAGGCGGGTATCTCGTTACCTACACAGCCCTATGGCTTGGATAATTCCTGTAAAATGCATATATTTATGGACACCATGTAGGTTACTTTCATCGCGACTTGTCGTTAGGTACCATAAACATGTTTTGTACGCTAAATATTTTTAACCATGAAAGATAGAAAAACCGCTTTCCGGACGCTATTGTATGTATTGCTGATCGCCTTATGTGTATGGGGCCTGTATCGCGCCATGGAAGCGGGAAGTACCCTGCGCATTATCGGAGGAACTGCGGGTATTATTTTTTTGATATTGGATTATTGCTTTGATATTCGCCGCTTCCTTACCCTAAGATCACCTGAATATAAAAGAAGGCATAGATAATTGTATGCCGCTCACCTATACCTGCTTTGAAACGATTGCTGAAGCAGCAGCAAATGTTCTATATGGTGTGAACCCAGGTGGTCGTATGAGCGCTGGCACAGCCGCTAAAGCAACGGAGCTGCCTGGTGTTCCCACAAGACAGCCCCGTATTTTCATTATAAATTATAATATAGTATCCCTACGCGCTGCCAGCCCTTACAGGGCGGCTTCGTAACGCTTGGCTACTTCATCCCAGTTCACCACGCTCCATACCGCTTTCAGGTAATCGGGGCGTTTGTTTTGGTATTTTAAATAGTAGGCGTGCTCCCATACATCGATACCGAAAATAGGTGTACCCTTTTCTTCGGCTACGTCCATTAGTGGGTTGTCCTGGTTAGGTGTAGAGCAAACGGCTAATTTACCGTCTTTTACAATAAGCCAGGCCCATCCACTACCAAAACGGCTGGCACCTGCTGCATTGATTTTTTCTTTCAGACCGTCCAGACTGCCGAAAGCTTCATTTATAGCGTCTGCCAGCTTACCTTCAGGGGCAGCTTTGGCATGAGGATCAAGTACCGTCCAGAAAAGGCTGTGGTTATAGTGGCCACCACCGTTATTACGTACAGCAGCAGGATATTTGGAAATATTTTTGATCAACTCTTCTAAGGAAAGCCCGGCCGCATCGGTACCTTCAATAGCTTTGTTGAGGTTGTCAACATAAGCCTGGTGATGTTTGCCGTGGTGGATCTCCATAGTCTGGGCGTCGATATAAGGTTCAAGTGCATTATGCGCATAGGGCAATGCAGGAAGTGTGTGTGACATTTATCTGATTTTTTTTGGTTAAGTAATGAAACAACAACCTTTTGGCTAAAAAGTTGATACAGCAAATTTACCATCAAATAAATGCAATCCCAAAAGCTAGCTCATAAATTAAGCTGATAGTGCTATGTACCGCATCAAAGTAAGTGGCTAGCCGTGATAAAGGATGGTAGCCGCCTTAGCCCTCAAGGTGTATGGAGAAGGTAATCATCCGGGAATTGATCCGGTCTATGGTATTGGACAGCGGGATGTTGTTATCAGGTGCATGGGTATTGATAAAGCCCTGTCCCAGTTTAAGCTCGGGAGAAAAAATAAAATTAGGATAGTAAAATTCCAGGCCAATACCTACCTCGGCACCTACATCAATGGCTTTTACACGAAGCTTTTCATCCTGCCGGCGACTGCGTGCATTGGCCGACAGATCGTAGTCGAACTTGCCCCCAAGGAGGCCGTAAAAACGAAAATTATGGATCCGGTCGCTCTTGAATTTTAATTGCAGGGGTAGGTTCATGTAAATCGACTCAATGTTCAATACCTCTTCTTCACGGGCCATATTGCGCGTTTTGAACGATTTTTCGGAAAAAACCAAAGACGGGATAAAGCGCAGGTCGATGAAATTGCTTAGCTTCAGGTTGCCCATGATGCCCAGGTTAAAGCCAGGCCCCCATTGGGGCTGCACCTGTAGAAACGTGTCTGTATGGGCAAATGAGGGGCTGGCCGCGGTACGGAAAGAGGCGTAGTTAAATCCAAAAGTAATTCCGAAATAATACCATTTGCTATCATGCTCCGGCATATTGGGAATACGGGTTTGTGCATGAGCCGGAAGGCTAGCCCATAAGGCCAGGCCCAAACAAACGAACTTAATTTTTTGGATAATAGGATGCATAAAATGGTGTTTAAAAAATGCGCTTAGCCTTTCTTTTTACAGGTGTACAGGGTGGTGATGCCAAAGGTAAGCGGTTGTGCCCGTACGGTTATAAAGCCACAGCGTTCCAATATGGCACAAAATTCTGCTCCATCAGGAAAGGCATTAGCCGAATCATGTAAATAATGATAGGCTGTCTGATCTTTAGACACGGTTTTTCCTAATGTAGGTAGTATATAACGGAAATAGAAGCGATATAATTGTTTCACCGGAAACTGCCTGGGCCGGGAAAATTCCAGGATGGCCACAGCACCTCCGGGGCGCAGCACGCGATGCATTTCTTTCAGTCCCTTTTCCAGGTGCTCAAAGTTGCGTACCCCATATCCGCAGGTGATGGCATCAAACTGGTGGTCGGAGAAGGGAAGCGCCTCACTGTCCCCATACTGTAAATGTATTGTGTCCGACAGTTTTTTTTCCTCAATCTTTTGACGACCAATGTTGAGCATGCCCGCTGAAATATCAACGCCGATAATACTAACCGGACGCAACTGCATGGTGGCAATGGCCAGATCGCCGGTGCCTGTAGCCACATCGAGTACCTGCTTTGGTTGTATACCGGCAATACTCCGAACGGCTTTTTTTCGCCAGCCTTTATCAATACCAGCAGACAGGAAATGATTGAGGAAATCGTAACGTCGGGCAATACGGTCGAACATGCCGGCTACCTGCTCCTTCTTTCCGGCCGAAGAGCCGGGCAGAGGTACTACAGGGGTAGATGACGGATCTTGAGATGAAGTTGCATTCATTGGCGCAAAAATACGTTTTATATTGAAAGCAGGTGGCAGAATCAAGGTCTGTCACGCCTATCTTTCTTCTTGTTGCTGGTTGGGGCTGGTCAATACAATAGTTACCGGACCGTCATTAACCAGGTGAACCTTCATATCGGCACCGAAAACACCCGTGTTGATTTTTTTACCCAGTAATGCTTCTAAGGTACTGATCATCTTGCCATATAAAGGCACAGCATGTTCCGGTCTTGCTGCCTGGATAAAGGACGGGCGATTTCCTTTACGCGTGTCGGCTTGCAGGGTAAACTGGCTCACCAACAGCAGGTCGCCGGCTACATCTGCTAGCGAGCGGTTCATCAAGCCCTGATCGTCACTGAAAATGCGGAGCTGGGCAATTTTTTTTCCCAACCATTGTACTTCCTGTATGCCATCGTTGGTATGTATACCCAATAAGACGACCAGCCCCTGAGAGATGCTGGTCGTCATTTGCCCGTCAATGTATACACTTGCTTCACTTACTCTTTGTAAGACGGCTTTCATATCTTTACATGGGTGCTTTTAGGGTCATTAAAAAGGTGCATCACCGCCATCATCGGGCGGTTTAAAGCCTTTTTTAAAGCCAAAATCTTCGTCCTCGTCAAAGTTCATATCGTTGGCTTTGGAACCTAATGTTTTAAAGTTGTCATTCACGAACATGGCACTATTACCAAAACCGTCGCTGGTGCCCGGCATCCCTGCATGCGGGTTAAAGCTGTCCATAAACGAGTCAGCAGGTGCCGGTTCAAATTTTTGAATATCCAGTCTGGCCTTTAGCTTTATGGTGTCGAGCTTGCCGTTTCTGTGCTTGGCAATATTAATATGTGTTTCCCCGTCATAGGGCTGGCCCATGGCGTCGTTTTCAATCTTGTGGTACTCCGGCCGGTAGATAAACATGACCATGTCTGCATCTTGTTCAATAGCTCCCGACTCCCTCAGATCACTCAATTGAGGGATCTTTCCTTTTTCACCACCCCGGCTTTCCAGCGCCCGGCTCAATTGAGACAAGGCAATGATAGGAATATTCAGTTCTTTAGCCAGGCCTTTAAGTTCACGCGATATTTTACTGATTTCCTGCTCCCGGTTACCCCCCTTATGGTCGGTGGGGGCGTGCATGAGCTGAAGGTAGTCGATAATGACCAGCCCGATATCGTTTTTGGCTTTCAGACGGCGACATTTAGCCCGGAGTTCAAATATGTTAAGACCTGCCTGGTCATCAATAAATATAGGCGCGCGCGCCAGGCTGTTCATTCTTTGAGAGATTTGTGTAAACTCGCTGTCGTCCAGGTGGCCGCGTGATATTTTCTCCATGGATACTTCGGTAACGGCGCTAAGCATCCGCTTGACGATTTGCGTGCTACCCATCTCCAGCGAGAAGACGGCAACCCCTTTGGGATCCGTTTTGTCCAGCGCAGCATTAAGGGCCAGGTTCAAGGCAAAAGCAGTTTTACCTACAGAGGGCCTTGCCGCCAGAATGATGAGATCGGTTTTTTGCCAGCCGGCAGTAATCTTATCCAGGTCGGCAAAGCCGGAGGTTACCCCGGTCACATCTTTTTTCTGTTCCTTGGCTTTGGCGATCTCTTCCATGGTTTCAATCAGGATGTCGCCGATATTAGAATAGTTTTTACGGAGAAAATTATTACTGATATCAAACATTTCCGACTCTGCCTTGTCCAGCAGTTCAAAAACGTCAGTTTTATCTTCATAAGAATAACTAAGAATTTCACCACAGATCCGGATCAGTTCCCGCTGGATGTACTTCTCCATCACGATGCGTGCATGGGGTACAACGTGGGCACTGGAGACGACGCTCATGGTCAGCTTGGTCAGGAAATAAGCCCCGCCGATCAGTTCCAGCTCGTCGGTCCGGCGCAGTTCTTCTGTGATGGTCAGCAAATCTACTGCCTGACCCTTTTCAGGTAGGCGAATGATGGCCGCATAAATGCGTTGGTGGGCATCCACATAAAAGCATTCAGGCTTGCTGATGACCTCCTGCACGTCCGAAAGCTTGTCTTTTTCAAGAAGGATGGCACCCAGCACGGCTTCTTCAATTTCCCGTGCATGAGGCGGCACCTTACCGTACATGACATTGCTGAGGTCGGCAGCTTTGCGGCGTACGTTGGCCAAATCTTTTTTTAAGTTCAATGACATTGTTCTTTTCGTTTGATAAGCCGACGGGCTTTTGTTTTCTGGGTTAAAAACTTTTCAAAGTCAAAGAACCTTCTCTTGTACAATTGAGGGAAAGGTACATCCTGGCTGCAATGCAGATAAACAGACCACCCATGTCCTCATTTTTTTTAACCAAATAAAACCTCTTTTGTTAAAATTGTTGTTTTAAAACTCTGATACCGAAACCATTACGTGACCACCATTACCCCGGTCATTCCTGCTTTTCGGATTGATTATATCGATCGTTTCCGTATTAAGAAAAGGTTACTTTTTTTGTAAAGGATGGCTAAGGTAAGCTCATTTTAGAGACGGAGAAAATATTTGCCTGAATAAATTTATAAGTACCTTTTGCAGCACTTTTACGCTGCTTACCTGTATGATTTTAGGGAAACTGGTGCTTTTTCCACCTTGAAAGGTCGTTTATGCACCCTATTTCACCAGATATCCACCTTTTCCTTGTGGATAAATACTTGCTGCTGAATTTGGCCGGCTGCTGGTTAAGTACATTCGGCTTAGCCAAAAAACTTGCTTACTTTTGTACCATTTCCAGGGCAATTTTGCCTGAAGAAAAATAAATAACCAAAATTTATATTTTCATCAATAGTATTTATGGCTATCATCGCTCCTTCTCTGTTATCTGCCGATTTCCTGGAACTCGGTCCAGCATCAAAAATGATTAACGAAAGCCAAGCGGACTGGTTTCATCTGGACGTAATGGATGGTCGTTTTGTGCCCAATATCAGTTTCGGGATTCCTGTTATTTCGGCCATTAACAGAGCAACCGAGAAGGTCCTGGATGTCCATTTGATGATTGTGGAACCCGAAAAATACTTAGTAGAATTTGCAAAGTCCGGCGCCAATTACCTGACCGTTCACCTTGAAGCTTGCACCCATTTGCATCGGGTGGTGCAAATGATCAAAGACCTGAACATGAAGGCCGGCGTAGCGCTGAACCCTCACACGCCTGTCCATGTACTGGAAGACATTATTTCTGATATTGATCTGGTATGCCTCATGAGTGTGAATCCCGGTTTTGGCGGACAAAAGTTTATTCCCCGGACTTTAGACAAGATCAGCCAACTGAAAGACCTGATACGCCAAAAGGGGAGTCAGGCCCTAATTGAGATTGATGGTGGCGTTACCCTGCAAAATGCAGCAGAAATTGTGGCTACAGGAGCAGATGTGCTGGTGGCAGGTAATACCGTGTTTGGTTCCGACAACCCGGCAGCCACCATTGCCCAACTCAAAGAGATTTAAATC
>JBEBUO010000127.1:0-7004 GCA_040393285.1 Taibaiella helva
GTAAGTGAGACCGCAGAAAGGTGTTTAAAAATGGATGAACTTGAGGCATACCTTAGTTGAACTAAAGAAAATAGTCTATGAAACTGTTGATACATGGGATAGCGCTGACTATGTTCCGTTGCGCCTGGACGGCACAGAAAAGGTATTGCGCGGTGACCTTACGCTGATACGTTAAAGTTTTCTTATGCCTGCCGTATATGCTGGTATATGCCCTTGCTCGTCTTCAGGCATGATAAACGGTTCCTAATAACGAGGAAAACATCGCATATGGCAGCGCGTGCCCTAGGACGAGTAGACCGCATAAAATAATCGGGTGTGGTAATCGTAATTTATTTCTATCTTGCGGGCTGTTTGCCCGGACGGGATAACCCTTAACAGGAAAACAACACAATGTACTTAACAACCGTTTCTTAACCCATTAAAAAAAACAGATGAACAAAACTAAACTCTTTACAGTATTGGCACTAGCTGCCGCTAACCTGACCTGGGCTCAGCGCTCTGTGGACATGCAAGCCACTTTGGAAGCTCCCCTAAATGGATCTACCTGGCAAAATGCCAGTGAAGTACCTTTTACTGTTACCCTGACCAATAATGGTCCGGACAACCTGGTAATCGGTGATACTTTATTTTTCATGCCTAATGTATCGGGCATTGGTATCCTGCCGGTTATCCTTCAAGAGGAGATCGCCAATGGTGCTACAGTAGAGGTTTTCAACGATGTGCTGGCCCTTGAGGCACCGTCTACGCCATTCACTGCTGACCTTTGCGTTACTGTGTTGGATCCTAATACCGCAGGTCTGACTATAGGTGGTGTGCCTGTTTTAGTGACCTATGATGATGGGGATACCACGAACAACACTTCATGCGCCACGATTACCCTGGTGGATGATGCCGACACTGGTTCCGCAATTCGTGACGTACAACTTGCCAAAGAGCAGTTGGTGATGTATCCTAACCCCGCCAACGATCAGATCTATTTTACTGTAGGTGTTGACCAGTCGGTAGCTGCTACTGTATCTGTAGCAGATATGATGGGCCGCGTAGTGAAAACACAAGAGGTACTGGTTACCGGTAAGCAAACTGAATTAAGCCTGAACGTAGCGGATCTTCCTACGGGCACTTACTTTATCTCCCTGACCGCGGGCGACCGTGTTTTTGTAGGTAAAGCAACCATACAGCGCTAATTGCCTAAGGGCTTTGACGCAATGATAAAAGAACAAGGGAGTTGTCCACAACGGGCAGCTCCTTTGTCGTTTTTGCTGAGCAGGATATGGTATTGCTCCGGAGCCTTGTCCCTGATTCCTATCGACACGTGAACAAGCACAACGAAGTAAACCTATTCGATAAAGTCTATTTCTTGATGTGCACAGGTCGTTTCCGCATGTAGGATTACAAATCCTGAAGCGCACGTGACTGTAACTGTATGCCAAGCACCCAAAAAACGGGGCATCATCCTTTTGTTGTGATGATGCCCCGTTTGGTATAAGGCAATAAATAATAAAATCGAACAGAGCTAAATCACCAGCATGGCATCGCCATAGCTGAAGAAATTGTACTTCTCCTTGATGGCCTCTTTATAGGCTTCCATAGCCAGATCGTAGCCAGCAAAAGCGCTTACCATGATCAGCAGGCTGGTCTTAGGCAGGTGGAAATTGGTGACCAGTGCATTGGCAATAGAGAAATTGAAAGGCGGATGGATAAACAAATTGGTCCAGCCATTGGCAGGTTTTAACAGTCCACGCGCGGTGATGCTGCTTTCCAGGGCACGCAGGGTAGTGGTACCTACCGCACAGATGCGCCGCTTATTGGTGAGTCCTTTATTCACAATGTCGCAGGCATATTCGTCTACATGAAAGTATTCTGCGTCCATTTTATGTTTGCTCAGGTCTTCTACTTCAATAGGACGGAAGGTGCCCAGGCCCGTATGCAGGGTTACTTCGGCAAAATTGAGGCCTTTGATCTCCATACGTTTGATGAGTTCGCGGCTGAAATGTAGGCCGGCGGTAGGAGCGGCTACAGCGCCTTCATACTTGGCGTATACCGTCTGGTAACGCTCGCGGTCATCATCATCAGGCTTACGCTTAATATATTTAGGCAGCGGGGTCTCGCCCATGCTGTCCAGCACGGTTTTAAATTCCTGTTCGTTACCGTCAAACAAAAAACGGATGGTACGCCCACGCGAGGTGGTGTTGTCAATTACTTCAGCTACCAGCTCGTCGTTGTCGCCAAAGTAAAGCTTATTGCCCACCCGTATTTTACGGGCAGGATCCACGATGACATCCCACAGGCGGTTGGGCTTGCTCAGCTCACGCAGCAGGAACACTTCAATCTTAGCCCCGGTTTTTTCCTTACGGCCATAGAGGCGGGCAGGAAATACTTTGGTATTGTTTACGATCATCACATCCTGATCGTCGAAGTAATTAATGATATCTTTGAAAATCTTGTGTTCTATCTTTCCGGTATCGCGGTGTACGACCATCAGGCGACTTTCATCACGTTGTTTAGCCGGGTGTTGCGCAATAAGGTTAATAGGGAGGTCAAACTTGAATTGAGATAATTTCATATCTTACAGGATATGTACAATTTGAAAGTTAAGAGATGTTGCAAAAAGCGTGCAAAGATAAGGATTTAAATGAAAATTACCTATTATTTATAAGCGCCTGCCTTAAGCCCGCTCCCGCCGCTGCCTGGATACAAGCGGCAAGCGCTGTTGTCTGTGGAAAAAAAATTTAGGCTTATTGGTATTTTAAACTATTTTTGTGCCCTTATAAGAAATATGTTTTTCCATGGAAAATCAGGATACCTCTTTACTGGATAATGAATTGGATATAAAAACGTCCAAACCTGCCACTTCACGATTTCTGTTCTTGCTGGGCTTCTTTGGCTTTTTCATTTTTGCCTGGGTAGGTTGCTACAGCCTGGCCACCCATTCTTACAAAACTGCCGATGTGCCCGTTAACGAAAGCTCGTTAATCACCGGTCCCAAATACAAATAATTCCAGGCAATGACCTTTGCCTGTCCCCGGGACACCGCCGTTGTCATCCTCAGCTACAAGAGCAGGGAATGGCATGAACGATTCCTGTCTTTGATTGTGGCCGAAGCTGCCGGCGATTACAAAGTATATGTCGTCGACCACCATTCTCCCGACGATACCGCCGCCTATATAGAAGCGCAGTTTCCCGAAGTGCAACTCATCCGGCTCAAAGAAAATCATGGCTTTGCCTGGGGTTACGAGCAAGCGCTGAAGCAGATCAGGGCCAAATACTACGTCCTGCTCAGCTCCGATTTTGAAGTGAGTCCCCAATGGTTCCCCCCTTTATTACAGCATATGGAACGCGAGCCGCAATGTGCGGCCTGCCAGCCCAAAATCCGTTATTACCGCGACAAGGCATATTTCGAATATGCCGGTGCTGCAGGTGGTTTTATGGACAAATGGGGCTATATGTTTTGCCGTGGCCGCATCTTCAATACGCTTGAAAAGGACGAAGGACAGTACGATACGCCTGCTTCCTTATTTTGGGCATCGGGTGGCTGCCTTATGGTACGCGCGGAAGTCTACCATCAGCTAGGTGGGCTGGATCCCGATTTTTTTGCCCATATGGAGGAGATCGATCTGTGCTGGCGCATGAGAAATGCCGGCTATACCATCGGTTTTGTACCGGGCAGTACTGTATTTCATGTAGGTGGTGCCGTCATTACCTATGGTAGTCCCCAAAAGACGTATTATAATTTCAGAAACAACCTGATCCTGCTCCTCAAGAATGAGCGCGCTGGAAAGCTCTGGTGGCTGATACCCCTGCGCCTGGTACTCGACGGCATTGCCGCCATGCAGTTCCTGGCTGGCGGTCAGTTCAAAAATATTTGGGCGGTGGTAAAGGCACATCACCATTTTATGCGCCGTATAGGCCACTGGATCAGGAAACGCAGGCTTATACAGCCCCTGGTAGTCGCCAGAAGCACACAGGGCATATACCCTAAAAGCATTATTGTCCAGTATTTTATCAAAGGAAAGAAGAAATTTTCCGAGCTGGATTTTCCCGCCTCCTCGCCCGGGGCATAGGCCGTTTATCCGGGTATCACTTTTTCTAATAGCCGCTACCCTCGCCGCAAATTTCATTTGTGTAACTTTGCGCTTTATTTTACACATTCAACGAAGCAGTAATGAGCCGTAATGGAAAAGTGCTGGTAGCTATGAGCGGGGGTATAGACAGTACCATCTCCGCCCTGATGCTTCATCAGCAGGGATATGAAGTAGTTGGCATTACGATGAAGACTTGGGATTATGCCGCATCCGGTGGCAGCAAGAAAGAAACCGGCTGTTGTAATATCGACTCTTTTAATGATGCCCGACAGGCTGCCGTACAGCACGGCTTTCCGCATTATATCCTGGATATCCGGGAGGAATTCGGGGGGGCGGTGATCGAGAATTTTGTGGAGGAATATATTGCCGGCCGCACACCCAACCCTTGTGTGTTGTGCAATACACATATCAAATGGTCGGCCTTGCTGAAACGGGCCAATGCCCTGGATTGTGATTTTATAGCCACGGGGCATTATGTAAAAGTGCGCGAGGAAAACAGCCGTTATGTGCTGTCCAAAGCCAAAGACCTGAGCAAAGATCAGAGCTATGTGCTGTGGGGCCTGGGACAGGATTGCCTTAGCCGTAGTATTTACCCTTTGGGCGACTACCTGAAGACCGAAGTGCGACAGATTGCATTGGACATGGGCTATCCTGAATTGTCAAAAAAGGCAGAAAGCTATGAGATCTGCTTTGTGCCGGACAATGATTACCGTGGTTTTCTGAAACGGCAGGTAAATGGCCTGGAAGAACGCGTGGATGGGGGTAATTTCGTCTTGTCGGATGGCAGCATTGTGGGTAAACACAAGGGCTATCCTTTTTATACCATAGGCCAGCGAAAAGGGCTGGATATCGCTCTTGGGCGTCCTATATTTGTGACCCGCATCATTCCGGAAACCAATACCGTGGTGCTGGGCGATGCCCATGAGCTGGATCAGAATGTGATGACCGTGGGTGGGCTGAATATGGTAAAATATGATGCCATTCCCGAGGACCTGGAAGCCATTACCAAGATCCGCTACAAGGATCCCGGCAGCCTGAGCCATGTACATCATGAGGGAGATAAGGCACAAGTGCGGTTCTACGAGCCTGTTAAAGGCATTGCTCCCGGGCAGTCGGCTGTGTTTTACGAAGGCGATGACGTAGTGGCGGGTGGTATTATCCGTTCCGGAGATCGCCTTGGTTTCTAAGCTACATCAAATGAGGATATACGGACAGGCTGCTTTTTCTACGGGCAGCCTGTTTTTTTATGAGGAATTAGGGATAAAATGTTTTCAAATGGGGAAATAATTTTTATCTTACGTCCGTTTTAACACTGCCCCAACAATTGGGGGTGAAATCTTTTGAAGATAAGTACTATGCGCAATTCTATACTAAAAAGTTTTCTCGGCCTTTCTGCAGCATCGCTGATGCTTTTTTCCTGTAGCAAAGAAACTACAAGCCTTTCGGATATGGAGAAAGGGCATGATTTTGCTCCGTATGAGATAGGTAAGTACATTGTGTACGATGTGGACTCTCTGTACTGGAACGACCTGTTGCAGGCACAGGTACCCCGCCGTTGCCAGTTGCGCTATGATGTAGCCGATACCTTCCGCGATGCGGCAGGGCGCTTGTCGTATGTGATCAATGTACAGACGCGGGAAAATGAAGAGGATCCGTTCAGGCCCAATGATGTGATTAAAGTGACGCCCACCAGCAACAACCTGATCTGGAGCCAGAAGAACCTCGATTTTATCAAACTGGTATTCCCTGTAAGCAATAATACTTCGTGGGACGGCAATGCCTTTATTCCCCTGGGTGATCAGGATTATGCCGAGTTTGATAATGAGAAATGGAACTATACTTATGCTGACTTTAACCGGCCGTATAAACCCGGAGCCAAGCTATATGAGCATACCGTTACCGTGAACCAGATAGACGATGCGCTGAATGATCCTGATGTGGATTCTACGGCTTATGCCTACCGCAATTATGCCCAGGAAATATATGCCTTCGGTGTGGGCATGATCTTCAGGGAGCGTATTTATTGGGTATTTCAGCCTAAGCCGGGGGGTAGCGGTTACCGCAAAGGCTACAGCGTGATTATGCGGGCTGTAGAGAACAACTAAGAACACAGCATTAAGAAATAATACAGGAACGCCTGCTTTGAAATAGAAGCGGGCGTTTTTTCTTGCCTCGGCCTTAGCGCGTCATGCTACCTCAGGTATCAGTATTCTGCTAAAAAAATTGCAAGTAATTTGTGCATCTAGCAAGGAGCATGCATGCGAAAAGATTTCGCGGGTAGCGGTGGTAAATTCCTTTATTCTGTTATCGCTATTAAGTAACTTTTTTTATAACTATCCTCATTAATTGACGGAGCAGGGACATCGCTTACTTGCCATAATTCATTCCAATGCGGATTGGTTACATTAAAGTAGGCATTCCATCGGGTTTTTCCTTTTGAACCTTCGTAAAACAGTGGTTGAAAGCCTCCTATAACATATGTGCCCTTTTTTAAAAATACAAATTTGTAGGCCATAATTATTGAATCTCCAGTTGGTGATGAAGAAAAACTTCGTATTTGATTGACTTCATTTTTCCCCCACTTTACCCCTCCTTTCTCTATTATAATCTTATAATCTTCATTATTCAATGCAGTAAAATTATCATCAAAGCTTACTCGCGGTATTTCAAATCCTCTACTTATATAAATGGAAACGCTGCCTTCTCCATCCGTCAGTTTTACTCCATTACTTAATGTACTACTTATAGATGCCTGGATGGTGAAAGTATCGCCCACTTTCATATATGCGGTATCAGGGCTAACTTCAAAAGCAAACTCCATTGGCGGTAAATTTATTCCCTCACCAGCCACATCCGGGTCGCAAGCGCTAAACAAAACACTCAATAATACTAATAATATGCCTATTCTTTTTCTCATTGACG
>JBEBUO010000128.1:0-6928 GCA_040393285.1 Taibaiella helva
ATAAAGGAACGAAACACAGGTTCACCTTGTGCCAAAACAGGCATGCCATTTTCCTGTTCAATGAAGGCATTTGCCGTAAAATGGGTAGCATGATTGGCCCCGCTGGCGTACTTCCAGGTGCCGCTCAGTAGGTAACCATCCTTCGTTTGTATGGCTTTACCGCTTATGGCACCGCTACCCGCACACCAGGTGCTCAGTGGTTGGAAGATAGTACGTGCGGTGGCTTCCTGAAGGTAACCTGCAAACATATTCGCACCGGCCCCCAGGTTGACACACCATCCTGCGTTGGCTTCGGCCCTGGCCAGGTCTTCAAAAAGCTGTACTACCTTAGGTAAGGGCCATTCGAGCCCACCCAGGGACGCAGGAATCAGCACACGCAGCCATTGTTGCTCGTGTATAACGGCGCACACCTCAGGCGTCAGTTCCTTCAAACTTTCGTTTGTAAATGCAGCATGAGACAGCGTGTGGCGTGCAGATTCAGATAGACGGGAAGCAGGCAGGATATGTTCCATAACAGGAGTTAAAAAAGCTGTCCGAACATCCCTTAGGTAAGCGAGATCCAGACAGCTTCAGGATTTTATAAGATTAAAAACTAAGGTTTACCCCAAACATGAAATTAAATCCAGCCTGCGGGAAATAGTAATTTTCGGTGTTTAGCCGGCCATCATATTGATAGCTAAAGGTATAACCGTTGGCCGTGTACATTTTATTCAATACATTATTTAAAGCCAATGAAATACCTATTTCTTTTACCCATTGAGGCCTTATATGGTACCGAAATCTTAAGTCAGCCAGGGTATAGGGATCAATACTTCTTGCTTCGTTGCTGGTATTGTCCAGGTATTGACGGCCAACATATTTACCCATGATATCAATGAAGAACAAATCTTCTCCTGCTTGCTGAAAAGGCTCAAGGCTAACCATAATGCCGGCTATCGCATCGGGCGAAAAGGCAATGTCTGTCCGTGGAAAGGTATTGACCATTTGTCCGCCTTCGTCATAATCATCAATATACTCTTCAAAGTTCAGGATTTTGTTTTGCGAAAATGTGGCATTAGCGTTTACCGATATCCAGGGGGCCAGTGCGGCAGTTGCGGTAAGTTCCAGACCTGCACGGTAACTTTTATCTACATTGCTGCGCGTATAGGTGCCCACATCGTTTATTTTACCGGTTAGGATCAACTGGTTCCGGTAATACATGTAATATAAGTTAGCCCCTATATTTAGTTTCGGACTGCCGTATTGGTATCCAAGTTCGGTATTATAAAGGCTTTCGTGCAGCGGTTGCTGTTCGGGGCTGGCTTCAAAATCATCACGGTTAGGCTCCTTGTTGGCTACTGCAAATGAAACATAAATCTTGCTTTCGGCACGGTTATTATGTTGCATAAGATAACTGGCCCCAAGCTTTGGGTTGATAAAGTTGTAATGGCTTTTTGTGTGTATATCCGGATTTTTTCTGAATCCGTTTATCTGATAGTCTACCATCCGGTATTGCAGGTCACCGAATACATAAAAATTATCGCCCAGCCGTTGTTGCAGCTTGATGTATACATTCACGTCGGTCTTAAAAGCGTCTAAATCGTACCATTTGTAATCTGCCGGAATACCATAGCTAGCCCAGGTTACAAAGCCGTAATGCTGTCCGTCATATCTCGTAAGGGCACCACCCAATGTGAGGTCGGTATTGTTTTGTTTGTAGTTGACAGCGTATACTCCTCCGTAATAATAGTTGTCTAGCCATAATCGCCGCGTAAGGTGCGTATGTGTAAAGGTGTCGCCGGAGGGTGTCATGTAGGGGTCCAGTCCGTAGTCTGCGAAATCCTCATCTATCTTGTATTCGTTGTAAAAGCCTTTTCCCCTGGTCAGAAACAGCCCCGCATGGGCGCTCCAGGAGGCATTGAACTGATGGTCAAGAAACAGTTGATAGTAATCCTGTTGGTAATTATCTGTCTGGTCGTCGTAATAGGTGCCATCTTCTTTTAATCCCAGACCATTGAACCGGCGATCGCTATCCAGGAGCTGCTCCGCCACACCATTCCAGGCTTGCTGGGTTTTTTCCTTGCCCGTAAAAAGGTTGAAACGAATGTTCGTGCGCTCGTCTGCTGAAGACCAACCTGCGATAAATTGCATGGATTTTAGGTCGGCGGAGGAGCGTTCTATGTAACCGTCCGATGAGATTTTAGATGCCCGAACATCAAACTGGAATCCTCCTTTAAGTATACCAGATCCCGCGCGTACGGTATGTTTCCAGGTATTGAACGAGCCAAAAGAATTATTAACCTCGGCAAATGCATGTTTGTTCTGTTGTAGGTTACTTAGGTTCACGGAGGCGCCAAAGGCCCCGGCACCATTAGTAGAAGAACCGACACCTCGTTGCACCTGGATGGAATGAGTAGAAGATAACAAATCAGGGAAGTCCACGAAAATAGCAGCCTGCGATTCGGCATCGTTCACCGGGATGCCGTTGATCGTAAAATTGATACGCGAAGCATCCGTACCTCTTATGCGCATGCCTGTATAGCCTACACCTGCACCTGCATCAGAACTGATTACGACCGATGGGGTGTGGTTGAGCAGGTAGGGAATATCCTGGCCCAAATTTCCTGTTTTAATCGTCTTTTCGTCCAGATTGGTAACCGCATACGGACTTATACTGTTGGCTCGTATCGCCTTAATCTCTATCGGAATAATGTCTTGTTCCCATACGATACTGGTATCGCTTGTGTGTTCCTGGGCTTGTAACGTGCCGACGGGCAATAAGCATCCGCTAAGGGAAATAAATAAAGTAATGGATTGTTTATACATAGATACAAATAATTTACACAATAAAACAAGCAATTCGTTCTGCGGCCATTCCTGAGGAAAGGTCATTACGGTACTACAGAAAAAAGGTAAGTGTAAATAAAATCTGCCCTTACCATTCCTAACCGGCATTATCCGGTCCAGGTTCTCCGGGTTTGATCTCAGCCTGATAGTAAGGCACCCCGTGGTTAACTATGGAAATAATGATCTCCGTCTTTAAACTTTGAAAACAGGCAATTCACCTGGAATCGACAACAAAGGTACATGAGTTATCGGCAAAAACGAAATTTGCTGCAAATAGTTTTTTAGCTGGAGCTGCAATGATGCAATAAGATATAGGATTACCTGCTTATCTTGGTTTGAAAATACTTACAGCATGCTTGTAGTCCGCATTGATCACATTTGGGCTGCCGTGCGACGCAGATGTATCGCCCATGCAGGATGAGCCAATGGTGCGCTTTATGAATAAGTTCGGTGGGGAAATACTTGACCAATTGTACTTCTGCCTGGTGTGGGTTTTTTGCATTAGTGGTAAGCCCTATACGCGCCGACACCCTGAATACATGGGTATCTACTGCCATATTCGGTTGTTCATCAATTACGGAAGTGATGACATTCGCGGTCTTACGGCCCACACCGGGTAGGCGAATCAGCTCTTGCACGGTCATAGGCACCGCGCCATCAAAGTCGCGCATCAGCATTTGTGCCATGCCGATCAGGTGTTTGGTCTTGTTGTTGGGATAACTGATGCTTTTAATAAATGGAAATAGCTCATCGAAGCTGGCTTCGGAAAGGGCCTGGGCATCAGGGTAGCGTGCAAAGAGGGCAGGGGTTGTCATGTTTACCCGCTTATCGGTACATTGTGCGGATAAAATAACGGCTACCAAAAGCTGAAAAGGATTGTCGTACAACAATTCCGTTTCAGCATCTGGCGCATATTCGCTAAAGTAGTGAATCACATACTGATAGCGTTCTTTTTTAGTCATGGTTTTATTTTACCAGCGTACCTACATTTTTCCCGCTCACCACATCTTCAAGATTGCCGGTTTTATTCATGTCAAAAACGATAATCGGCAAGTTGTTTTCCTGACATAGTGTGAATGCCGTCATATCCATGACGTTTAGATTTTTGGAAATAACCTCGCCAAAGCTGATGGCTTCGTACCTTGTGGCCGTCGGATCCTTCTCAGGGTCAGCGGTATAGATACCGTCCACGCGGGTGCCTTTAAGAATAACATCCGCATTGATTTCAATAGCCCTTAAAGAGCCTGCAGTGTCCGTAGTGAAATAAGGATTACCGGTACCCGCCCCGAAAATCACTACCCGCCCTTTTTCCAGGTGCCTTATGGCACGGCGACGAATGTAAGGTTCTGCTATTTGCTCCATTTTAATGGCGCTTTGCAGGCGGGTTTTTACACCCGCTTTTTCCAATGCCGCTTGCAAGGCCATGCCATTAATCACGGTGGCCAGCATGCCCATATAGTCGCCATGAGCCCGTTCAATCCCGGTCTCGGCTTCATTCATACCCCGATAAATATTCCCCCCCCCAATCACCACGGCTACTTGTACGCCCAGGTTGGTTACCCCTTTGATGTCTAATGCGTATTGTTCCAGCATTTTGGGATCCAGGCCGAAGTTGCGGTCGCCCATTAAGGATTCTCCGGAGAGCTTAAGTAGAATTCGGTTGTACTTTGGAAGCATAATTGTTGTTGAGCTGTCTAATATGAATTGAAAATGATTATAAATAATGTTCGCCTTTCATGCGTTTTACTTCAGCTACATAGTCTTTGATCTGTTGCTCACGGTTGCGTTCGCAGATCAGCAGGATCTCTTCCGTATCGATAACAATAAACTGCTCTAATCCCTGAACCACTACCAGCTTGTCTTTCGGCGCTTTGATCATACATTCGGAGGCGTCAATGACCATTACCTGGTCGCCATAAACAGCATTGCCCAGGTAGTCCTTTTCGGAATGTTCATAGGCGGTTTCCCAGGTACCTAAGTCGCTCCAGCCAAAGTGAGCCGGCAATACATACACGTTTTGCGCTTTTTCCATGATGCCATAGTCAATGGAAATATTGGTGCATTGGGTATAAATGCGTTCCATCGCTTTCTCTTCCTTAGGCGTGTTGAACACATCTTTAGCCTGTACAAAAATTTCATTAAGCTCAGGCAGGTGCTTTTCAAAAGCTTGTATAATGGTGGCTGCATTCCATACAAAAATGCCGGAATTCCATAAAAAATCCCCGGACTTAAGGAAAGTTCGTGCCAGCTCCAGATTGGGCTTTTCCGTAAAGGTTTTTACTTTGAAAAATTTTTCTCCTTCTTCTCCTTGTGTGTATTGAATGTAGCCATATCCGGTATCCGGTCGGGTAGGTCGTATGCCCAGGGTAAGCAGTACGTCGTTATGTCCTACAAAATCAAGAGCTTCAAAAGCATGACGTTCAAAGTCCCTTTCATTCAGAATCAAATGGTCCGCAGGGCTGAGGATAATATTAGCTTTGGGGTTGAGGGCGTAGATCTTATGTACAATAAACGCGGCGCTTGGTGCGGTATTTTTCCGATAGGGTTCGGCTATGATATTTTTGGGATCCAGTTCGGGAAGCTGCTCTTTGACAATGTCCAGATAGGACTCGTGGGTAATAATAAAGATGTTCTCGGGGGGGCAAATGGAAGTAAACCGTTTATATGTCCATTGGATGAGTGTATGCCCGGTGCCCAGCAGATCCAGGAACTGTTTGGGTAACCTTTGTCGGCTTTCCGGCCAGAAACGACTGCCAATCCCCCCGGCCATAATGGCAACATAATTGTTGTGCATAAGCGTACCCGCATTTAGATGAGTGGAGGCAAAATTAATATTATTTCCGTAAAGGCGGTAGCGCTCCCGTTTATTATCATAATAGTTCAGGTTTAAAGCGGGTTTCGTCTGATATTCCTTAAATTTGCGCAACTAAAAAGCTATGTTACACAGATTATCTGACCTTAAGCCGGGCGAAACAGGCACTATTGAGCAATTTGACGACAATACGGCCAAGGTGAAACTACTGGAAATGGGCTGTATTCCGGGCGCGGAGGTGCGTATGGAGGCCATTGCCCCAATGGGCGACCCGATCGCCATTATGATTGCGGGTTATTGTCTCAGCCTGCGTAAACAGGATGCCAGGCATATATGGATCAAACGAGCCTAAAGCCGTCTTTTCAGGCCACCTATTCTTCAACACTCAAAAGTGCTTTCTTCGAGATGCATATCGGACTCTATTTTGGTAGTTTTAATCCTATTCATACCGGTCACCTGATTATTGCCAACCACGTGTTGGAAAATGCGGCATTAGATAAAATATGGTTTGTTGTGTCGCCCCATAATCCGCTTAAAGAATCACACACGCTACTCAATGAGTATGACAGGTTTCACCTGGCCGAGCTGGCAGTAAAAAACAACCCGAAATTCCGGGTAAGTAATGTGGAGTTCCATTTACCCAAGCCTTCATTTACCATCGACACCCTTACTTACCTCTCTGAAAAGTTTCCCCTGGAACAGTTCACGGTGATCATGGGTAGTGATAGCTATCAGAACCTTCCCCGTTGGAAAAATTACGAACACTTGCTGGCCCAGTATCGGATAGCTGTATATACCCGGCCTGGATTTAGCGTCGATTCAGCTACTTTGCCTGCCAATGTGAAAGTATTGCAGGCCCCTCTTCTGGAAATATCGTCAACCCATATCCGTAGCCAGGTCAGGGCACAAAAATCCATTCGTTACCTGGTTCCTGACGAAGTAATGGATTGCATTTCAGAAAACAGATATTATCAAAAATAATCCTGCTTAATAACCATATTTTTCTTTCCAGCATTCCCTGAGATAGGCGCGCATCCGCTCCTCAGACGGGTTATTTCCGGGTTGATATAAAGGGGTGCCTTTGATGTCTTCGGGCATAAATTCCAGATCAACGAAGTTGCCTGCATGGCTGTGCGCATATGCATAATCCTTGCCATAACCTATTTCTTTCATCAGTTGGGTAGGCGCGTTACGGATGGCCAGCGGTACAGGCAGATCTCCGGTCTTTTTTACCAAAGCCTGGGCTTCATTTATGGCCATATAAGCGGCATTACTCTTTGCTGACGAAGC
>JBEBUO010000129.1:0-6921 GCA_040393285.1 Taibaiella helva
ATTTCGCCACGTTTGTTTTTCGGAAGATCAATACCAGCTATACGAGCCATTAACTATTGAAAATTAAAAATGAAAAATTAAAAACTATCCCTGACGTTGTTTAAAACGAGGATTCTTCTTGTTGATTACGAATAATTTGCCTTTGCGACGAACGATTTTACAATCGGCACTACGCTTTTTGATGGCTGCACGGACTTTCATGTTACAATTGAAATTTGAAATTTGAAATTATGATACGCTTACTTATACCTATATATAATGCGGCCTCTCGACAAATCATAGGGGCTCATTTCCACCCCAACCTTATCGCCGGGCAGGATACGGATATAGTGCATCCGCATTTTACCGGAAATAGTAGCCAGAATTTCATGCCCGTTTTCTAAACGTACGCGAAACATAGCATTGGACAAAGCCTCTACAATGTTTCCGTCTTGTTTGATGAGTGATTGTTTCGCCATATTTTACAAAAGGACTGCAAAAGTAGGAAAGCTTTTCCGAAATTCAAAAAATAATTTTCCTAATCTATGCTGTATCAAGCTATTTTTTACTACATTTTACGCCGATATGCTGCATATCTTTCCCCACATTGCCAAACTAAGCCATCCCGGCCCAATTATCAGGTTTACCCAGCATCCAAACCATACCATTCATTTAATAATATAAATAAAATATTTAACGTGTAAATTCTTAACATCGGTTTTTAAATTATTGAAGTACTTTTACGGCCTTATTTTCCACAGAAATCTCCCGACATGTTTAAGAAATTTTTATTTGTAGCACTTAGTCTCTCTATTGGCATCCACGGCTTTGCGCAGAAAGCGAAGGTAAATGAAGCCATCAAAGAAATGGAAAAAGCACAGACAGCCAGCTCCAAAAGTGATGCTGCTGCCGAAGGTACTGCTTATCAAAATGCAAAAGCCGCAATAGACCAGGCGCTCAGTGATGAAAGCACTAAAAGTAACGCCAAGGCCTGGTATGCCAAGGCAGGTATCTATTTAGGCATGCAAAATAACAGTCAGCTCAATGCAAGCAACCCGTATAAAGAAGGGCTGGCCGCTTTAAAACAGGCTATAGCGCTGGATAAGAAGTATGAGAAAGATCCTCAAACGTACAACCTGCTGGCCAACAGTGCTTTTTATTTGTATAATGACGGCGTTCAGACCTACAACAGCAATCAATTTGACGCAGCCTATAATTTGTTTAAAGAAGGAGCTGATCTTTTAGGACCAGACAAGGATAAGCGCTTTATGCTGATGCCCATCGTTGACACCATTCGTGCGCAGTCCAAAATGTTTATGGGTTACTCCTCCTTTTATGCAGAAAAATATGAGCTCACCATTCCGCTTTTGTTAGAAGCTAAGGCCAGCCCTTACCTGGACGGACAGGAAGCCAATATCTATATGGTATTGGCACAAGCCTATGAAAAGACCGGCAAAAGCACAGAGCAGTTAGCCACGATCCGGGAAGCCAAACAAAAACTTCCTAACGATAAAAATATAGCTAATCTGGAGTTGAATTATTATATCAATTCAGGAAAACAGGAGGAAATGGTAAGCAAACTGGAAGAAGCGGCGGCAAAAGACCCCAACAATCCGGAATTGCCGTTTAACCTGGGTATTGTGTATGAAGGCATGGCCAAACCGGAGTCCGGCACGCCGCCGGCCAATGCAACGGAATTGATGAAAAAGGCGGAAGGTGCTTATAAAAAGGCAGCAGAAATTGCGCCGGATAACGGGAATTATTCCTATCAGTACGGTGCCTTTTACTTTAATCAGGCAGCGGCTTTAAGCACCCAAATGAATAACCTGGGTACCTCAAAAGAAGATGGCATTAAATATAATCAATTAAAAGGTGAGCAAGATGCTTTATTGGATAAAGCACTACCCCTTCTCGAAAAAAGCGAACAAATTTTCCAAGCTAAAAAGAGCAGCCTGAAAGGAGAAGAATTGAATTTCTACCGGCAAACACTGGAAGCATTACGTAATATTTACACCACTAAAGATATGGAGGCTAAAGCGAGTGAAGTAAGGGCCAAATTGAAAGCGCTCTGATAAGCATATGATTGAAAATAAACAACAGGGTTGCTGCTTAACATAAGGAGCAACCCTGTTTATTTCGTGCAATACCAGACCGCACCTTTCCAACCATTATATAGGGTAGCTCCATTTGTATTTCTACCCTTAACCCCTTTATTTTGCAGCTATGAAGCTAATACATATAATCGCCGGCGAACTGGCCGCCCAGCCGCTACGGGAGGCCCTGCTACAAGATCCTGACACAAATAGTGAGTTGCTGGTGCTTCAAGACCAATTACAGGTAGGCCCCTTAAAAACTGAAGATATGGGATTTAGCCAGGGCCGTACCCGGTTCTGGCAGGAACTACAACCCGAGCTGATCCATGCGGAAGAGATCGATGACCTGGAACGGCTTATGGCCTTGTCTACACGCATGAGCAATCAGGAAGATATACAGGTTTGGTTTTGGATGGCGGCCACACCTGCTGATGTATGTGCTTATTATTGGCTACTGCATTACCTGAAAAAACATCAGGGAAAATTATTTGTGGTAAATGGCATTGGCCTACCCTTCATTGACGACGCAGGAAAACTATTTTACCCTGACTCATGGAGCGAACTGCCTCCTAAAGAAATCATTAAAGCCCATAAGCTAGCAAGAATGATCACTCCTTCGGAATGGGAAACGGATGGTGAAGAATGGCAACAAATGGTGTCGGAAAATGCGGATATGCGTACGCTGGCAGGTGGAAAAAAATTAAAGCCAACAAACATTAATGCCTACGACAACTACTTGTTGTCCTGCTGCAAAACTAATTTTCAAAAAGGCATACGCATCGTCCATCAGGCCATGGCAAAAAACAAGATATTTGCCGGTGATTACTTTTTAGTCGGTCGCCTGAATGAAATGGTGCTGGCCGGCATACTGGAAAAAAATAAAACGGAATATAAACTTGCCGGGAATTCTGCGGCAAGTAGTACAGGTTCTGACGAGGAAAAACAAGCGCTATCATGATCACGATTTCCCCTTTAGACCCCGTAGGTACAGATCTCAGAGGCTACACTTATGAATATTTCCATGAGCGCTATGGGCACCACCTTATTGCTTTCCGCAAGGCGGGTAGTGTGAGCGGGAGGCATTATCACAAAGGCATAGCACAGTCTAGCATCCGGAAATTATCATACTCGCTACAGGTATGATTACCCTCAACTGGAAAAAAGTGCAGGACACGGAAATCCATTCCAGCACCATAGAAGCTCCCGTAAAAATTGAGATCCCACCTTATTGCTGGCATGAAATTATAGCTCTAGCCGACAGTACCTTTATCGAACTCAACTCCTTATCCGAACATAAATCGGACACGTTTTATGATGAATAACCCCTCAGATCGTGTAACTTTATCGTCTAGAATAGAACACCTATGCGCTTCCTGCATTTTCTTATATGTTGCTGTGTTTGTTTTTCTGGCTTCTCTTTAAAAGCTCAGGAACAGTACGCGATACGTGTCGTGTTCGCGGGCAAGGACGCCACTACTTATTCCCTGACACAACCACAGGCTTATCTTTCGGAGCGCGCCATAAACCGGCGTAGTAAGTATGGACTGGCTATCGACAGTACGGATTTGCCCGTTCCCACTGCTTACGTAAATCAAGTGCTTACAACAAGCCAGGGCGTATTACATACGACATCAAAGTGGCACAACTCTTGTGTGGTACTGGTAGCCGACACCACCACCCTCGCGCTGGTACGCACATTCCCTTTTGTGCAAAACACACACCCGGTCGGGTATTATCAGGATGGCCTTCATCAGAAGCCAACAGGGCCAAGCCCTTCGGGCGGAGCCGTTCCTCTTGATTTTGATGAAAATTATTACGGCGCCGCCTGGGACCAGATCAATTTATGCCGGGGTGCCTACCTGCATGAGCAAGGCCTGATGGGCCAGGGTGTTCTGATTGCCGTGATTGATGTAGGGTTTAATGGTGTCCCCACAATAGCTGCGTTTGACAGTCTTCGTGCCGGGTCTCGTATTGCCGATGTATGGAACTTTATAGAACAGGACGATCAGGTATACCAAAACAGTGGGCACGGCACACAGGTATTGTCATGCATGGCGGCTTTACTGCCCCAAACGTTTGTAGGAACGGCTCCTTATGCAACCTATGCATTATATACCACTGATCATTTGAGCACGGAGCAAAGTATAGAAGAGGATAACTGGGTGGCTGCCATAGAACGTGCAGACAGCCTCGGCGCTGATCTCGTCAATTCTTCACTGGGCTATAATGAATTTGACCAGCCTGAAGATACATATACCTATGCGCAACTGGACGGACAAACGACGCTTGTGGCCCGCGCAGCCAATATCGCCACTGCTAAAGGCATGACGGTGATCAGCAGTGCCGGTAACGAAGGCAACAACAACTGGCATTACCTGCTGACACCAGGCGACGCAGACAGCGCCCTGACTGTAGGGGCCAGCGATATTAACAAGCAAGTAGCTACCTTCAGCAGTCGTGGCCCGAACGCAGCAGGCGTACTCAAACCGGACGTGGCAGCAATGGGTGTGGCTGCTAGTGTCATCAACGGATCGGGGCAAGTGGTGCAGCAGAACGGCACTTCTATAGCTACGCCTATATTAACCGGCCTGGTGGCCTGTTTATTTCAGGCCAGGCCCAATACGACACCTGCCTATCTGAGAGCGGTAATACGCGCTGCAGGGCATTTGCATGAACAACCCAATTATGAATTGGGCCATGGGGTACCCGACTTTTACGAAGCGTACCAACAAATTACTGCAATAAAAGAACAGGAGCAGACTGCAAACCCTTATTATATTTACCCTAATCCTGCCAGGGACGGTATATATATCCGCGGCCACTTCCCATCCTCAGGTGTCGCCATCAGTTTGTTTTCTTTAAGCGGGCAAGGTCTGTTGGAACGGCATCTAAACGGCCAGCATATGCATTATGTGGGCTTACCAGCGCTTCCACAGGGCATATACCTCCTGAAACTAAAGGACAAAAACGGGATCTTCTTTGAAAAGCTGGTGATAGAATAACTATTCCGCTCCGGCGCCTTTCTTCCTGAATAAGGCCACGAACATACTGTCGGCATCCATAGACGTGCCATCTATTAATTGCTGACGGACCAGCACTGCATCATCTTGCTGTTTGATCTGACTAACAACCGCTTCATTTTCCTGTTCAAATACCGAACAGGTAATATAGGCCAGATAACCACCCGCACGCAGATGCGGCCAGGCATGACGTACAATGGGTAGTTGCAGGGCAGTGTATTTCTTTATAGCTTCCTGCTCAAAAAAATGAAACTGCTCCGGACTACGCGCCCATGTACCACTACCGCTACAAGGGACATCGCAGATAATCAGGTCATAGGAGGCCTGCTGCATTTTGTGGCGAATCATTTGGGGGTCCATCATATCAAGCGCAAAGGCACGATACTGCCCTAAGCGATAACGTGTAAATCGCTGCCTTAAGTTATGAAGTACAGAACTACGCACATCAGTAGCCGTCAGGGCAAAGGGTGGCAGGTTGTCCTTTAAATAAATGGACTTACCGCCTGAGCCCGCACATACATCCCATACCTGTCGCGGAACGGCTGCCTCAGCTGCTTTCAGCCATCCGAGCACCAGAGCCAGACTCGTTTGTGAAGCGGCATCCTGTACAACGTAGTTGTATTCCGGCAATAAAGCATCTACCGCAGTAGTATTTGAGAGGCGAACACAGGTCCCGTCCTCCTGAAAAGGTAAAGACACAGGCGTAAAGGAAACACCCGCACGAGTCAACAACTGTATGCTTTTCGCTATTGCCCTCAATCTGATAAATAATGACGGCATTTTTCTCAATGACATTAACCAGGCCTCGGCAGGCAAAGGCGCTGACAAAGGTAAGGGCGTATGTGCTATATCAAGCCGACTTTCCGCTGAGCCCTCCACCCCATCTAGTAATCGGCTTAAAAAAAGCGAAGTATCAGTACTTTGCAAGGCCTTAATCACATATATCGGCGGGGTCTCTTTGGGGAACGAGCAAGCATTCCGATAATAACTATAAACCGCTTCCGATACCGTTTTTCGGTCTCTGGAACCCAATTTCGGGTGTGCTTTATAGTATGCCTTAAGCCAGCCTGCCAGTGGAGGATGACCGCTATAGTCCTTTATAATAGATTCTATATGCCGTAGAAGATAGTGCATGTCTCACGCTTGCCCTAATGATGCGCTGCGAAATTACCATATTGACAATGCTTATGCAAACTTTAAAAAGGCATAAGAAATAGTGATAGGAAATAGTTACATCGAACTATTTTGTCCACTTTTTGTAATGTTTATGGATTAAATCGCAAAATCATGGATACTGTAAGTCAAAAAAAGCCTGCTAATAACAATTTGTTGGTGTGGAAAGGTGCGCTGGCCATCATCTGGGGTATTATGGCGCTTATTTTTGCCCGCTCTAATAAGGAGTTTTTAATTCTTAGTTTCGGATTACTCAATTTATTAGCCTGTGGTTTTACCCTGGTACATATTCTGCAAAACCAACACCTTAAGATTGCTCGACAGTGGCTGGTACTGGAAGGGTTAATTGAAAGTGCGGCAGCTGTTGTATTTCTGTTTTTTTCCAATACTACCGCAGCGTTTCTGGAATACCTTTGCTACGGTATCCTGTTCGTCGTCATCCTGCAGTTTATCTATGGGTTTTATCTGGTCCAGGCCAATATCCTGCATATGAGAAATATGGTCGCTCGGTTCATCAGCCTGCTGGCGGGTGGTGTTATAGCGGTAGGCATATTCGGCAAATACATCAATGAGGATGGTGCCTTTATTGTCATTGGTATTTTCTCTATTATATTCGGTTTACTTAATATTCAATTTGCTTTTAAATTACGCAATGT
>JBEBUO010000130.1:0-6898 GCA_040393285.1 Taibaiella helva
GGTGAAATCAATTGGGATGAATTCTGGAATGTGGTTAAAGGTAACGGACCTTGTAACAAAGAACGCCTGGAAACCCGGCGTAAAGCCTGGGAGGAAGGGGCCTGGGTGCGTGAAGCTGCACGTGTTCATGCAGAAAAGCGTAAGGCAAGAGCCGGTAAAGCCGCATAAAATAGCCGAACAATAATTTATTAACGGGCATCGATATTTTTCGGTGCTCTTTTTTTTGCTTCCCCGCTTGGCGCCGGCTTCTTTTTCCAGCGTAATATTTAAACTTACATTATTCGTACCTTTGCCCACATTTTAGCAATATGACATGGTGAAGATTGGACCAATAAGTCTGCCAGACTTTCCCCTGCTGCTGGCACCTATGGAGGACGTGAGTGATCCGCCCTTCAGGGCTGTATGCAAGGAACAGGGTGTGGACTTAATGTACACGGAATTCATATCCTCTGAGGGTTTGATACGCGACGCGATAAAGAGTCGTCAAAAATTAGATATTTTCGATTACGAACGACCAATCGGGATACAGATATTTGGCGGAGATGAGGAGGCTATGGCATTGTCTGCACGTATTGTAGATGCAACACAACCTGACCTGATCGATATTAATTACGGTTGCCCGGTAAAAAAAGTAGTATGTAAAGGTGCGGGTGCAGCTATTTTGAAGGATGTACCCAAAATGATACAGCTCACCAGGGCCGTGGTCAACTCCACCAAACTACCGGTTACGGTAAAGACCCGTTTAGGCTGGGATGCCGAATCAAAAAATATTGAAGAAGTAGCCGAACGCCTTCAGGACGTGGGTATACAAGCCTTATCTATTCATGGCCGGACCCGGGTGCAAATGTACAAAGGAGAGGCGGATTGGCGTTTAATTGCCAAAGTAAAGGAGAATCCCCGTATCCATATTCCTATTTTTGGAAACGGAGATATTGATACCCCACAAAAGGCATTGGCCTATAAAAACCGTTATGGTGTGGACGGTATTATGATTGGGCGTGCAGCAATAGGCTATCCCTGGATATTCCGGGAAATAAAACACTATTTACAAACCGGAAGGCAACTACCTCCGCCTACAGTAGAAGAGCGCATCACAACCTGCCTGAAACATTTGAACCACTCCATCAGTTGGAAGGGGGAAAAGCTGGGTATCCTGGAAATGCGCCGCCACTATGCTTCTTATCTCAAAGGTCTACCTCATGTAAAAGAGTATAGGATGAAACTGGTCAACAGCATGGATATGGAAGAAATACGTGCTGTACTCAACCAGTTAAAAGAAGAGCAAATGAATTTAGTCGGTGGGTAGCTGGTGGTAGTATTGGTGGGTTTGCTTCATGCGGATATTTTTATCAATAACCCGTACTTCATATAGCGGCCTGAATGCACCGTCGCCCGGATCGAAGCCTACCAGGCATTGATACTTTTCCTTGCCTTGTTGCAATACAGGGCGCAAGACGGTATGATCGGGCCATTCAGGTAAATCCAGTGTTGTTTCATTGATATTGTAGCCATATTCCAGTTTCAGGTTGTAACTGCCGTTTTTGCTCGTTTCGGTACTGATTACACTTACTTTAAAATAAATCTCATTCAGTTTATCTTCTGTAATTCGCTCCTGAAAGGAATCTATAACCGTACCGGACGCAGGGGGCTGCCAGGTAATTTTGGCATGGGAAGCGGGGGTGGAGGAGACGCCTGTGGCCTCGCCACAGCTGAACAGAGCGGTTGTGGCCAGCAGCAGGATCAAAAAGGGATAAAGAGAAATTGGTTTGGGCATAATTCAGCAAAAGAAAATTATTTTTACCGAAATAACGCAAAACAATAGAAAAAATGAAATTTCCTCCTCCCTTACAAGCCGGCGATACCGTAGCGATTACCTGTCCCTCGGGTTATTTACCCGCAGCACGTACAGTCTTTGCGCAACAAACTTTGGAAGCCTGGGGTTTCCGGGTACGGGTAGGCGCTACTGTGGGGCATGAGTATTTTTATTTTTCTGATACGGATGAAGGCAGGTTGCTGGAATTACAGCAATTTTTGGATGACAAAAAGGTAAAAGCCATCCTTATGGGCAGGGGCGGCTATGGTCTGAGCCGCATTATCGACAGGCTGGATTTTACCAGTTTCAAACGACATCCTAAATGGATTTGTGGTTTTTCGGACATTACCGTGTTGCACAGCCACCTGCACGCGCGATTAGGCATAGCCAGCCTTCATGGACCCATGTGTGCGGCTTTTAAGGATGTGAATGAGCCTGCAGCCCATCTCCAATCGGTGCGCAAAGCCCTTACAGGAGTACCCATTGACTATCCCATAACCGGCAATAGGTATAACCGGACCGGTGTGGCTGAGGGTCAGCTGGTAGGCGGGAACCTCGCTATCCTGGCCCACCTTTCTGGCTCTGCCTCACAGATGAAAACCAAAGGGAAACTGCTGTTTCTGGAAGATATAGGCGAGTATTTGTATAATATGGACCGAATGCTCTACAACCTGAAGCGGGCGGGTATGTTTGACCAGCTTGCAGGTCTTGTACTAGGTGGGTTTAGCGACATGAAGGATACGGAGCGCCCCTTTGGTCAGGATATTTACGAAATTATTCTCGACAAGGTAAAGGAGTACGATTACCCGGTCTGTTTTGAGGTGCCTTCCGGACACCTTGACGTGAATTATACCTTATGCCTGGGACAAAACTACCGCCTGGACGTGGGCAAAAAGAAAGTAAAGCTTGAACAGCTGAGCTAAGACGTATCTGTAAAACAAGATATAAGCATTAAATTTGCAGGACGTTCAAGCTAGTACTGCCATGAAATTCAAGTCTTTGTTTTTGTTGTTGATCGTGTGTTCCTGGAGCTGCCGCGAAAGCCCGGCGCCAAAGGCCGCGTTGCAACCGGTTCAACAGGCGGCTGTACCTACGGGTACTTCCTATTTCTTCCTGCCTGGGCAAAGTACCATTAAGTGGACCGCTACGCATACCGGCGGCCTTTCTCCCAGGTACGGCACAATAGATATCCTTAAAGGTGAAGTGAAGGTTCAGGAAGGCAGGCTTACCGGGGGTGTGGTGGAAATAGATATGCATACACTGGTAGTCGACGCCGCTTCCATTACAGAGCAGGACAAACAAGCAATCGACCTGCAGAACCAGCTTAAAAGTGATGCCTTCTTCGATGTAGGGCGGTATCCGGTGGCTCAGTTCGTCCTTACTCAGGTAGATTATATGGACACAGGCAAAGCCGGTCAGGTTCTCCTGGCAGGAAGCCATCAGCTTAGTGGTAACCTCACCATTAAAGATCATACATGGAACATTACTTTTCCGGCCCAGGTATACATGAGCGACTCCGTATTGTCGCTCAAGGCACATTTTGTACTGGACCGGGGCTCCTGGGGACTTACTTTCGGCTCAGCTGGCAATCCGGCCGACTTAGGGGTGAGCAAAGAGTTTGAGATCAGTCTGGACTTGAAAGGCGGGGCCTTATAATCATTTTCTTAAGGTCGTTTAACGCCAAAAGCATTCAGAAAGAAGTACCTTTGCCTGGTTTAGAAAATCAAGAAGATGATAGAGGCTATTTCATTTCCCGAACATATTTTGCAGCAGGAGGGCCTGTTGCCCGAGCTGAAAACCATTGCGCTGAAGGTTAAAAACAAGGAACGCATTACTGAAGCAGAAGGCTTACTGCTATTTGAAAAAGGCGAACTCAATTACCTGGGCGCCCTGGCTAACTATATTCGTGAGACACGGCATGGTAAAAAAGTTTATTTCAATCGTAATTTTCATATAGAACCAACCAATGTCTGCATTTTTACCTGCGGTTTTTGTTCGTATTCCAGAACTTATAAGCATAAGGAAGATGGTTGGGAGCTCAGCCTGCAGCAAATGATGGATATCGTAAAGAAATACGATAAGGAACCTGTTACCGAAGTGCATATTGTGGGTGGTGTGCATCCTAAGATGAACCTGGACTTCTTCTGCGACCTGTTGGAGCAGATCAAGGCACATCGTCCGGATTTGCATCGGAAAGGATTTACCGCTGTAGAATTGGATTACATGATCCGGAAAGCAAAACTGAGTGTAGAGGAAGGCATGGCCAAGCTAAAAGAAGCAGGCTTACAGTCGTTGCCGGGTGGTGGTGCAGAGATCTTTGCGCAGGAAGTGAGGGATGAAATTTGTGCGGATAAGGTAAATGCCGAAGGCTGGTTAAAGATTCATGAAACAGCGCATCAGTTGGGTATGCATACCAATGCAACCATGCTTTACGGACATATAGAGACTTACGCGCACCGCGTAGACCACATGAGCAGGTTACGGGACTCCCAGGATAAGACCGGAGGATACAATTGTTTTATCCCCCTGAAGTTCCGCAATACGGATAATGATATGTCTCATATTCCCGAAGTGTCCGTGGTAGAGGATATGCGCTTGTATGCTATTGCCCGTATATTTATGGACAACTTTGATAACCTGAAGGCCTACTGGCCCATGTTAGGAAGAGAATCGGCCCAGCTGACGCTGGACTACGGGGTAAATGACCTGGACGGCACCATAGATGATACCACAAAAATATACTCCATGGCGGGCAGCGAGGAACAAAATCCCTCCCTCACTACAGAGCAGTTGTGCACCCTGATCAGCAGTGTGGGTAAAGTACCTGTGGAACGGGACACCGTATATAATGAGCTGCAGGTATTTGAATCTTTAGCCTAAACAGACGCGTGATACTTTTAGTAATAGTTAATGCCTATTCCATTCCTGGCCAGTGCCAGTGTGCGGGAGGCACTTTCACGTGCCTTTTCTGCGCCGGCTTTCAGCACCTTGCGGAGGCTGTCTTCGTCTTTTTGTAGTTCGGCGGCGCGCTCCCTGATGGGTTGGACAAACTTACTCATATCTTCAGCCAGTTGCTTTTTGAAATCACCATAACGGATGTTGCAGGCCTTATACGTAGCTGAAAAGTGCTCATAAGTGCTTTGCTCCGAAACCAGGTGCATCAACTGGAAGAGGTTGGCGATATAATCCGGCATGACTGCATTAGGTTCGGCAGGTCCCCCGTCCGTCTTGGCTTTCATTATTTTTTTACGAATCAAGGCGTCATCATCACTCAGGTAAATCGTGGCATTCACGTTTTCACTTTTGCTCATTTTACCATTTCCATCCAGGCTTAATATTTTTACGCTGTTTTCATCAAAACGAAATACTTGTGGTTCGGGAAATACCTCACCGTAGCGGTGGTTATAGCGCTGCGCGAAATTACGTGCCATTTCCAGGTGCTGTTCCTGGTCTTTTCCCACGGGTACCTTGGCCGCCCGATGTACCAGGATATCGGCAGCCATCAACACCGGATAGGTCAATAGGCCGGCATTTACATTATCGGGGTTAAGCCTGACCTTGTCCTTGAAGGTGGGTACCTTTTCCAGCTCTCCCTTATAAGCGAGCATATTCATGAGCAAGTATAACTCGGGTATTTCGGGTACGTCACTCTGGGCATACAGGGCCACCTTTTCCGGGTCCAGACCGCTGGCTATATTTTCAGCTGCAACCCGAAACACATTGCTCTTTAAATCCTTGGGGTCAGGATGGGTAGTCAGGGAATGGTAGTCTGCTACAAAAAAATAGCAGTTATAATCCTCCTGCATCCGTACATAATTATGTATGGCACCAAAATAATTACCCAGATGTAAATAACCTGTAGAGCGTATGCCGCTTACTACAATTTCCTTTGCTGACATAAGAGGCCAAAAATAAGAAAAAGCAATAAGCATTAACCAAATACTTCACTTTCGGGTATACTTGGTGCAGGCAATCAACTATCTTTGTACCATATGATCCGGATCCTCCATAACGAACATTGCTCCAAGAGCACTTGTGCACTTCAACTGCTCCAGGAAAGCCAGCTGGCCTTTGAGGTTAGGAATTACATGGAACAGCCGCTTACCGTTACCGAGTTAACTACCCTGATCGGGCAATTAGGCATCCCGGCAGAAGAGCTGGTGCGGAAGAACGAGCCGGAATACCTCGCGCATTTCGCAGGAAAAACGATGAGGGATGAGGACTGGGTGGCGGCGCTTGCTGCCTATCCTGCTTTGCTGCAACGCCCTATCCTGATACAGGATGGCAAGGCTTTTATAGGGCGTCCGCCGGAAAGGATTTTAACCCTTTTACAAGGTTAAATCCGGTTACTTAAGCTAATTATCCCTTAAATTCGCTCGGCAATAAACCCATTAATTGGCTGTTGCCTTCCCTTATGTCCGAACAAATTGAGATCTACGGTGCCCGGGTGCATAACCTTAAAAATATTGACGCACATATTCCCAAAAATAAGCTGGTGGTCATCACAGGCCTTAGCGGTAGTGGAAAGTCTTCTTTAGCTTTTGATACCATTTATGCCGAAGGCCAGCGGCGGTATATGGAGAGCTTTTCGGCCTATGCCCGGCAGTTTATGGGTGACCTGGAGCGACCCGATGTGGATAAAATCACCGGCTTATCGCCTGTAATTTCTATTGAGCAAAAAACAACCAACAGAAATCCCAGATCTACCGTAGGAACTGTTACCGAGGTATATGATTTTTTACGACTCCTGTTTGCCCGGGTAGGCAAGGCCTATAGTTACGAAACTGGTAAGGAGATGCAACGATTTTCGGAAGAAGAGATTGCGCAGCATATACGGCAGCAGCTTCATAACAAGAAGATCGTACTGCTGGCTCCTGTGATACGTGGGCGCAAAGGCCATTACCGGGAACTCTTTGAACAGCTACGAAAGCAAGGATACTTAAAAGTGCGGGTGGACGGAAAAGTGGAAGAGTTGCGGGAAAAAATGCAGCTCGATCGTTACAAAATCCATGATATTGAACTGGTGGTGGACCGGCTGGAAGCCAATGATGAGGCTGCCCTGCGTTTAAGCCAGAGCATTCAGAA
>JBEBUO010000131.1:0-6878 GCA_040393285.1 Taibaiella helva
ATATCAATAGCCAGCAGATCGCCGCTAATGCCCTGATCCATACCTGCCTCAATACTGTCCAGGCTGTCCATCATCTGTAGTAAAGCCTGGTGGTGCCGCGCATTGGTCACTATTGTGTTTTCGCTATGCAGGCTACCGCCTGTAGCCCGGTCAAACATGGCCTGCTTCAACCGGTCAATACCGGTCTTTTGCCGGGCAGAGATGCTTAGGGCGCCGGTCGGCGCTTGCTGCCCGTCGACGAGATCGGTCTTATTCCATACCGGTATTACCTTGTGGTCAAAACCCAACATCCAGGCACCTGCATCTGTTTCGGGCGCCAAGGCATCTACCAGGTGAATGATGATGTCGGCCTTTTCGGCATTAGCCTTGCTGCGCTGTATGCCGATTTGCTCAATGGTATCTTCTGAATGCTCCCGTATACCGGCCGTATCAATAAGACGAAAGAGGAGTCCGTTAATGTTCAGGCTTTCCTCTATAGTATCGCGGGTGGTACCAGCGATATCGCTTACGATGGCACGTTCCTCATTGAGCAGGGCATTGAGCAAGGTAGATTTGCCCGCATTGGGCGCCCCGATGATGGCCACACTTACGCCCTTCTTGATTACGTTGCCCAGGCGGAAAGAATCGATCAGTTCGCGGCTTTTGTCTTTGAGGCGGCTGATTAGGGCATCCAATTGTTTGCGGTCGGCAAACTCCACATCCTCGTCCGAAAAGTCGAGTTCCAGCTCGATAAGGGCAGCAAAATGGATCAGTTGTTCCCTTAAATTATTCAGGTCATCAGAAAAACCACCACGCAGTTGGTTCAAAGCGGCCTGCTGGGCGGCTTGGGAGTCGGCAGCAATAAGATCGGCCACGGCCTCGGCCTGCGCCAGGTCCAGCTTGCCATTCAGGAAGGCCCTTTGGGTAAACTCGCCCGGGCGAGCCAGCTGTGCTCCCGCCTGCAGGCAGGTATCCAGCAGCCTTTGCAGGATAAAGGGCGATCCATGGCCGCTGATCTCCACCACATCCTCGCCGGTATAACTCTTAGGACCCTTAAACAGGCTGAGCACGACTTCGTCCACCACTGCCCCATCGGCATCTGTAATCGCACCAAAATGAAGGGTATGGCTGGGCTGGCTGGCCAGCCGCTTGCCCCGGAATACGGCATCGGCAATGGCCAGCGCATGTGGCCCGCTAAGCCGAACGACGCCTATGGCACCTATACCCGGAGGGGTAGCGATGGCGGCAATGGTCTCCTGATTCATAGCTGCAAAGGTATTTTATATTCCGATGTGGCGAAAAAAACGGCGCTTCTTCAGCTCTTTTGTCAATTAAAACCAAAAATTACACGCAGGATTTGACTAAGGGCGAAAACATCCTTAATTTTCATGCCAAAATCATCACAACCAGTAATCTGCATTCATGTCCTCCATTCTTATAGCCGATAGCGGCTCCACCAAAACCGACTGGGCCCTCATCAGGCCGGGAAAGAAAACAAAACACCTGCGTACCTCCGGTATGAACCCCTTTTTTAAAACAGAAAAAGCCTGTTTTGCCCTATTGGAAGAGGAGCTGGATCTGAACCCGAAAAAGAACCCGGTAGATGAAATTGTATTTTACGGAGCGGGCATCAAGAATAAAGCTAAGGCAAGCTTCATAGAGCATATCCTGAAGCAACACTTTGGCATCAAAAAAGTAAGTGCCCACTCGGATATGCTTGGGGCAGCAAGAGCCACCTGCGGAGCGGAAAAAGGCATTTGTACGATTATGGGTACCGGCAGCAACTCCTGCTACTATAACGGCAAAAAAGTAGCGGTGCAACACCCCTCTCTGGGCTTTATAGTGGGGGATGAAGGCAGCGGCACTTACCTGGGCAAAAGGGTGCTCCAGTACTACTTCTACAATACCTTTGACGAAGACCTGGCGGAAAGTTTCAGGCAAAAATACGGTAGCGACCTGCCCGCCATACTGGAACAGATCTACGGTAAGCCCGGGGCCAACCGCTACCTGGCCTCCTTTACCGAATTCCTGATCGAGCACCGCGGTCACTACATGGTGGAGAATATACTGGAAGATGCCTTTCTGGACTTTTACCAAAGGCATGTGATGAAATACAGGGAAAGCTGGAAATACCCCATTCATGCTGTAGGAGCAGTAGCCTATACCTTTAAAGACATCCTGTTGTCCACCCACGAACAGCTGGGGCTAAGTACCGGCAGCATAATACAATCGCCCATGGAAGGGCTGCTCCGTTTTCATCAATAAAAGAAAGCAGCCCGAAGGAAGGAGGCCATATCGCTATCTGACGACCCCCAGACACACAACAGGCGCCGACTAAATCCCCTTGTTAGGCTGTGAGTTCGGGCTCTACTACAGCCTTTAAGGCTCCATTCTAACGGTACGCTGAAAGGCCTTGCCCTGCTCATCAGTACCCGAGATTTGCCATTGTACATTTTGCAGCAGGATGGCACAAGGCGCTGTCTTCGTGCTTTTTACTTTTTGCAGCTCTTTACGCCAGGCCTGCAGGGTCCTGGCCGACACACGCTGCTTTTTTAAGGCCGCTTCTGCCTCGCTCCTGATCTTAGCCGCCCCCCAGGCGATGAATACCGGCTGCCCGATTCCGGGGAAGGCAAAAGACTGTGCCCCACCGGACGGCTTTGCCTCGAGGTTTACCCAGTCGCTGGTGTAATATCCGGGCAAATCCAGCTTGCCGGGGCTACCCTTGATTTGCAGGCTGGACTGGTAACGCTGGCGTACTTTTACATTCCTGGCGCCGTACACCAGTAGTTTGCTATCGCTCAGCTTACCTGAGGTAAGGGCATAGCTAAGACCGTTTTGTGTTTTGGGGTCCTGCTTTTTGTACTCTTTTGCATCAATCCCACTATATACCAGCTTTACGGTACCCAGGTCGAGCGTAAAGCCCGGTTCCTGCTGAGCTGCCGCCGCAGGGGGAACCGTATCACTTGCCTGCACCACAACGGTATCGGCTACCGGAATCGGTACTACGCTTGTATCCGGAACCGGATCTTTAAGATCAGACACCACCTCTTCCAGGTAGCTGGGATCCGTTTCCGTAACGATGGTGCTGGAATCACCCAACACAATGGCGCCACCTGAACGCTGATTGTCAGGGGGCTCCTGGCAGCCGTTCAGGGCAAGCAACAAAAGGGGAGCGACAAAAAGACTATATTTTTTCAAGGATTTTTAATTTTGGGCTAAGGTACTATTTGTATCGTTTTCCACAAATGGTGGAATCTGATAGGCGATAAAGCCCGGCTAAAAGTGATGAAAATGCTACCTTTGTACATTACTAATCATTCAACTTATGATAACTAAAGGCATTTTAGTTTCGATTGGGGGGGCTGAGGATAAAGGCACAAACCTGGAAGCAGGTGTGATTAAACGAAATAATCTTAACTTTTTTGAACTGGGGATCCTGAAAACGATCACCAACTTACTGGAAGGTGAAGAAAGCCGCATAGAGGTTGTCACTACGGCCTCTTCCATCCCGGTGGAAGTAGGTAAAAACTATAAGGAAGCCTTTGCCAAACTGGGCTTTAACCAGGTAGGTCACCTGGACATACGCGACCGGGAAGATGCGATGAAACCCGAATACCTGGAACGCATTAAAAACTGCGACTGCCTGATGATGTCGGGCGGCAACCAGCTCCGGCTCACCTCCATCTTCGGGGGAACGGAGTTTCTGGACATCGTGCGGAAAAGATACCACGAAGAGTATTTTGTGATATCGGGTACCAGCGCAGGTGCTATGGCCATGAGTAAAACAATGATTTACGAAGGTAATGCCGCTGCCGCCCACTTAAAAGGGGAGGTAAAGATTACCACCGGCCTGGGTCTGGTAGATGACGTGATCATCGACTCCCACTTTGACAAACGCGGCCGCTTTATGCGGCTGGCACAGGCCGTAGCTGCCAACCCCGGCGCCATAGGTATTGGCCTGGGTGAGGATACGGGCATCATCATTCGGGAGGGTCACTTTATGGAGGCCATAGGCTCCGGTGGCGTAGTGGTTATTGACGGCCGCAGCGTGGGTCATAATAACATTGGCGATGCGGCTTTTAACCAACCCATTTCTGTAGAGAACCTGAGGGTGCACATCATGGAAAAAGGCAATGCTTACGACATCAACGCCCGGAAATTTGAAGCCAATATGGACACGATGCTGGCACCGGTACTACAACCCAAGTAAACGCAAATAAGGCTCGCGATACATAGAACAGCGGATGCATATGGTCACTGACCACGATGCATCCGCTGTATACTTTATAAATAAATGCAAGCCGGCTTACCTGGCTGCTAAAAACGCTTCCCATTCGGAACGGGCGCTGCCTTTCATAACCCTGGGAAACTTGTTCATAGCACCGAACTTACCAATATGGTGCATATAATCCATAAACACATGGCTAGGTAAGACCTCCAGGAATACTTCTTTAAGTGCGGAAGTACGCTCTACGGCATAGTCATCATTGACCTGGCACAGGGTCTCATCCACAATCTGTAGCGCACGTTGGGCATCTACCGGGTCGTCGCAGCCAATGTACCATTTATGGGCAAACAAGCCTTCATAGGCAAATCCGGTGACGGTAAACTCCTTGACCTGAACCCCTAATTGCTTACTGACGGCATCTACAGCTTTATTGAGGTTATCTATCGAAATATGCTCGCCACACAGGCTCAGGAACTGCTTGGTACGGCCTACAATAACGATCTCATGCTCTTTTACGTTGGTAAAACGCACCACATCGCCGATGAGGTAACGCCAGGCGCCCGCACAGGTACTGAGCAACACGGCATATTCCTCACCTTCGGTCACCTCGTCGATAAAACGGGTAGTACATTTTTCTTTCAAATCTCCGTCTTCCGTAAAGTTATCGCGTGTGAAGGGGATGAATTCGAAAAAGATACCGGCATTCAACACCAGCTTAATACCTTCAGCACCGGGCCGGGCCTGGAAGCCAAAGGAACCTTCGGAAGCCATGTAGGTCTCGATAAAGGTAACGGGCTTGCTGAACAGGCGCTTAAAGTTCTCCTTGTAAGGCCCGAAACTAACACCGCCGTGAATATACACTGCCAGGTTAGGCCATATGTCGTGAATGCTTTTTAGTTTATATGTCCTGATGATCTCTTCCAGCACGATCTGGGCCCAGGCCGGCACACCGCAAAGGGTACCCACATCCCACTTAGGGGCATTCTCCACAATCAGTTTGATACGCTGTTCCCATTGGGGCTGCCGCGAAATACGCTGACCGGGTTTGTAAAAGAAATTGGACAGGAAGCGGGGCATGTTTTTGGCACTGATGCCGCTCATGTCCCCCTCATAAAAGTCACCTTTCTCCATAAGTGAGGTAGTCCCCCCCAGCATCAATATTCCCTTTTCAAAAGTGGCTGCAGGAATATTAAAATTGGTCATGGTATAAAACTGCCTGAAACCTACCTTCTTGGTAGAACGAATCATATCCTTCGTTACCGGAATATGCTTGCTGGATGACTCGGAGGTACCCGAACTGAGGGCAAAATACCTGACCTTTCCCGGCCAGCATACATTCTCCTCGCCTTCGAGGCAACGGTACCACCATTGGCGAAACATACTGTCGTAATTATGCAGGGGCACATGCTTGCGGAAGTCTTCCTCCAGCTGGAGCGACTCGGACAGGATTTGTCCAAAACCATATTTTTTCCCAAAGGCAGTGTACTGGCCATGCTCCAGCAAGTACCGCAAGGTTTGCTGCTGGTAGCTTCGGGGGCTGCCCACTTTAATGGTGAACTGCTTGCGAATACGAAGGGAACGAGAAATAAGACTGCCTAATAAAGCCATATCGGGTCATAGAGATTGGAGCGGCAAAAATACATTTTGTTATCAATTTGCCATCAAATACCTTTTTTAATAGAATTTCTTTTTATTTTTAAGCACCCAGGCAGTAAATTTATGGATCGGAAAGTGAGCAGACCTGTACTAACCACTTAAACAAACGTCTAATGAACAACAGAATTTTAGTGGCCACTGACTTTTCCCCGGCTGCACAAAATGCCGTGAGGTATGCGGCTGAGCTGGCAAACTTCTTCCAGGCTCCTATTGAATTGCTGCACGCATACATCATCCCCTTTGCGTACACCGACAGTCCCGTGCCTTTACTGAACATCGACGAGATTCAAAAGATAGCGGAAGACAGTATGGAAGGTGCCCTGGACTGGTTGGCCAATGATTTTCCACAGCTTCAGGTAAGCCATCGTATACTGCCCGGCGATATTATCGACTGCCTGGCAGAAGTGGCAGAGACGGAACCACCGCTACTCGTAGTGCTGGGCAAATCGGGTAGCGGCAACAGCACCTTTTTCTGGGGCAGTACCGCCGTAAGCGCCTTGCGTCACCTGAAGATCCCGGTACTGGCAGTACCCTCTGAAGTGGCCTGGAAAGAGGTAAAGCGGATTGCCTTTGCCGCCGACTACCAGCAATATAATGCCCAAACGCCTATAGCTGATATTCTTGACTGGACCAATCGGATGAAGGCTGCCCTCACTGTGCTCCATGTGAATAAACCGGGGCCGGAACTGGCAGCACCGGAACCGTTGAAGCAAGGCCTTAGCCCTGCCAACCCGGACTACCAGGTGATTATTTCGGACAGTCTGGAGGACATTATTGCCGACTTTGTGAACGAACAACAGGTAGACTGGTTGCTGGTCATACCTAAGAAATACGGATTTTTTGAAAACATTTTTCACAAGAGCCGCACCAAGGGGCTGACACAGGCCAGCAATGTGCCCGTACTGGCCTTACACCAGGAATAAGTCTTTTAAAGACAGCTAAGCACACACTGGTGCAAACAACATGAAGGTATCCAAAAAGCAATCAATTTTGCATATATCGAGTCTTGTCGATA
>JBEBUO010000132.1:0-6832 GCA_040393285.1 Taibaiella helva
GACTAATTGATTCCTAATTTTATTGAAGAAAGCGTTTGTAATTGATTTGTAATTTTTCTTCAAAGGAGAAAAGTGCCCAATCTTGCTACACGAGAAAAAGTCCGTAATTGAATCGCTATCTTATCAGCGTCACATTCCCTTTGTATTCCTCCTGCCTGCCATTGGTATAGCTCAGTTCAATAAGATAGAGGTATACACCCATAGGCTGCTCCTTATCATTAAAGCGGCCATCCCAGCCTCGACCATTTATATTGGTGGTTTCAAATACCAGTTGTCCCCAGCGGTTAAGCACCTGCATCTTAAAGGTGTTCACACTTTGACTGAGTGGTGTGCGGGGAAAGAAGTAATCGTTATCGCCATCTCCATTAGGGGTAAAGGCATTGGGTATATCAGTATAACAATCTTTAGCTACTTCGATTACATCTGTAGTACTACAGCCCAGTGGCTCAGTGCTCACCCTGAGGCTGTAGCTACCTGGTTGCAGCACCCGAAGCCCGGCCGTAGTATCGCCCGTATTCCAGAGGAAATGGTGATAGGATAAGGGGCTTGTTGTTTCCAGATTGCGCAATACTATGGGGTGCCCGTCCAGGCATAGGGAGGTGTCCGGGCCCAGAAATACCTGTGGGAATTCCTGTACAAACACAGTATCCGAAAACGTCGTTTCGGGGCAGGCTCGGAACTGCGTACGTAACATCACGGGCATCAGTCCGGCTTCATCATATGCGTGCAATATGGTTTGCTCGTTTAAGGTTGTTAGCCGGACACCATCTCCAAACACCCAATGCAGACTAATGGTGCTGGAGCTATCCGTTTCTGGCTGAAAGGTGATGCTACTTCCCGTGCAAATACTGTCCGGAGACATCAGGAAGGTACCCGGTACTACCGCATCTACTTGAATTGTTTTAATTAAGGTATCGGTGCAGATCTCCCCTGCTCCGATAAGGGCAACCTGATAGGAGCCTGGATCAGGGTAACTATGTACCGGTTGCTCCATTGCGGTTTGTTGCCCGTCTCCAAAGTCCCATAAGAAGGATGTATAATCATCATCAGAGGTGTTTTCAAAGAATAAAGTATCGCCCATACAGACGAGACTGTCGGCAATAAAATCTACATGGTATGCTTCTTCAGGAAGGTAGAAGGATATTATTGTATCACACTGAGCAGTACTTATGTGTAACGAGTAAGTGCCTGCGGGTGCGTCCAGAAGACTGTCAGAGACAGAAAGTATTTCGTTGTTTACATCGCTCCATTGATAGTGGTAGGTAACCGTATCACCCGGATAAGTGGTAGCCCATGCTTTTCCTGTAGCAAGTCCGGAGCAACTACTGTGAAGCCCGATGTCCGGAAGCACCCCATATGCGAAGGCCACAACAAAAGTATCAGTATAATATTGACAAGGTGCATAGTAGCTTACCCAGTATGTGCCGGGAAGCGTAGCTACAAGGGGTGTGCCCACCTGGCCCGTGTTCCATAAATAGGTATCACCGCCTATAAGTTCGTCGTTGGCATGGATAACAGGCGGGTACAAATTAGCAAAGCAGGGCGCGTTGACCCGCTGCATGGTAGACACTGTATCCGGCTTAGGTATCACCACGACCTGAGGCAGGCTCCTGCCTCCCATTGTAGGTGCCAGCGATATTGCATTAGCGGCAGGAGCACAAGCTGAACCAGCGAGATTGGGAAAATTAATTACACCAAGGGCCGGGTTCTGGTCACATACAAAGTATATTTTCCCATCAGGTCCCCGTTTAAGATCGGTAATGGAAAGGTCATTACCCATCTCCAAAGTTGTTTCTGAAGCCGCGATCTGAGTTGGGTCACCTGAAGACAGGTCAAACTGCAAAATATCAGAAGAAAAATTGGTAATATATAACTTTGAATTATCGGGAGAAAAACAGGATTTATACCCCCATCCATTAAGCATAGTCGGAGCAGAAGCCAGGCCGGTATTGGGATCAAAATCAAATAAGGTAGTAGCCATGTGTCCCGGTGCACTGGATATGATCGTAGCTGCAATTTGCCTGCCATCGGGAGATGCGGCAAGCGAGCCGATTGTGGTGGTCATGTCGGTAGCTGCAAAACCTACGCCGGAGACCGCGGGAACAGGGCTCAGGCCATCGCTGGTCAATCTAAAGGCCTTAAACGCCACAGGGTCGTAGGAAGACACCAATATCCATATACTACAGGAAGGACCTGCCACGGCGGTCATGCTTTCCGTAAAATTGGAATCCACAAAAATGGCTTTTTGTCCGGGAATCACATCACCAAGTCCACCATTAAGGTTCATATCAACCACGCTATAATAAAGCCGTCCCCGGTTCGTTTCCTGCTCCTGGCTGGTAAGGGAAAAAATATAATACTTTCCCGGATTGCCTGGCATGGGTGCGATCAACGCACCCTGGGCCGTACTGGATGTCCTGTCACCGCCAAGCCCTGTCAGATCGCTACCATTCGGCATCCAGGCGCCCGTCTCATTCCAGACGAAGGAGCCGCTGGTATAAAATAAGAGTTGGCCGTTATCGTCACATATGGACGCTGAGGCTTCGCTAGACGGACCAGACATGTTGGATAGGAAAGAGACCGGCGGGGTACTGTTAAAATCCACGCCCGAAATGGTACAGAATGCCCACATATTTTCGTACTGGGCCAACGTTCTGCCGGACAACCCAAGTAAAAAGTAAAGCAAAAAGATAAGTCGCCTAGGCCTCATCATTAGATTTTTTATCAATTAAGTAAACACTTCGGCTATCATGGGACCAACACGCAAGTAAGGTCCAGCTTAACCTGTTTGAAAAAGAAATTTTTTACCATCTCCGGCACCGGAATTTCAAAATCAGCAAGTTCAAGTACAAGGGAGCCTTGCAGCACCAGTCGTCCCTGTTCTGAACGAATAGTGGCCGGCCGCACAATTTTCCTGGTGGTACCATGCATCGTCATTATGCCTTCGACCTGCACCTGATAGACGCCATCATTAGACAGGTCAATTGCGTTTATATTGATCATCCTGCCGCGGAAGGTAGCCACTGGATATTTTTCTGTTTCCAGGTAATAGTCACAAAACCGTTTTGTACTCCGTTCATTGATATAATCCGGCATCTGAACAGATACAAAGCGAAACTGGTCCACCCTTACATCAAAAGAGATGTTACCATTTGTGGTGTTCATAAAACCAGAAATAGCTTTATTTTCTGCCATCAGTTCGCCTGCCGGCGCCTGCAATGAAAAGGCAACCTTTCCATGATCAAGATTGTATTGGCGGGCGATAGCCCAAGCCGGCGCCAGGAGCAGAGACATCAAAAGCAAAGCCAGTCTCAGGCGGTAACGATTATAATTATTGGCTGATTGATTCATAAAATATTTTTTATTTGATAGAAGATAAATGTGTGCCTAATGTTTAGATATCCGTATGATTTTTTCTACCCTGAGCAAGTTATGATCCTTGTCCAGGATATGAAACAGGTAAGTGCCATCGGCCAGCCCCGAGATCGATACTTTCTTGGCGTCGGCTACTTTTTTTATTAGTTTGCCACTTACATCCGAGATGTGCAAGTCAACATTTATAGGCGCACTAATATATACCACATCGTGGGCCGGATTAGGATATACAGATATGCGTGAGGCTATTCCGGCCGGATCCTTAATACCCACATCATTTACTTCATGTATTGCGGAGGTGTCCACGCAGCCCTCGTTATTGGTAACAATTACCTGGTAATCACCGATGTCGTTTGCGATCAATGCGCTGTTGGTAGCGCCCGGTATGATGTTGCCGTTAAATATCCACTGGTAGGTGACGTAGGCCTCTTCCGTGCTTAAAGTCATACCGTTCTGAAGAATAACGGGATCAAGTCCTGTCCCTGAAATCAAGAAAGAATCGATCCTGAAATGACAGCCATCAGTGTAGAAGACCTGGTAGTTGCCGCTATGCGTTACGTGCAGCACAGGGTCGCCGCTTCCGTTGCTCCATTGATAGGTATACGCCGCGTCAATAATACCGGGTTGAAGTGCAAATGGTGCTGTCCAGCTGGTACACATAGCCGTATCCAGCACTGTTGCAAACAAAGTATCATCCAGGGGATAAACGACTTCGGAAGGAAGGGCAAGCGCCCGGGACGTGCCCGGATGCAGGGAAAATGAGCTCATTTGAAAATCGCAGGCAGGCCCTGAAAGATCAGGCAGATTAATCGTACTAATTACCTGGGATTGCTGAAAGTCATTCTGCGCCTCGTCTACTTTACTTAGTGCTACGTAAATAGTGTCCCCGAACAGCCGGAGTGTACCCTGTTGACTACCGGTATCAGACGCAATAAGTGTTTTGGAGTTGGCAATAGTAAGGGAATCATAGGTACTTATGTCGTATTGCAATAGTTGGGAACCTCCGGTTAGTTCATCGAAATTGACCAGGTATAATTTTGTATTATCGGGAGAGAATGCAGCACCAAATGAATTCAGGTTTTTTTCCACCTGTAGTGCATCGGATACAATACCTGTAGCAGGGTCAAAATGCGTTAGCAATACCCCGGCTACACTGTCGACAACGGCGCCCAGGAGACAAAAAGGAAATGCAGATGTCGTGGAGATCATTTGCCGGTCAGGAGATACGCTCATGCTTCCCAAAAGATAGGAACCCACTATCGGATCGGGAAGTATCTGTTTATTGAGTTGTGCGCCCACTGTAGAAACAACAGGAGTTGGTGCTATACCTTCTGCAGTTATCCGGTACGCCTTAAAAACAGGGTTGATATAGTCATGTACCAATAACCAGATATCGCAGTTGTCGCCCGGAATGGCGACCATCATTCCGCTAAGTGTGGTATCCTGGTCCAGAACTATGCTTTTCCTACTCCCGTCAATAGCCCCTAAGCCTCCGTCCAGGCTCATGTCTACCACGGAATAAAACAGCCCACCGGATGGGTTCATCGGAGCAGATATGAATGAATTCATGCTAATTAGATAGTATTTCCCAGGGCTGTCTATAAAGGGGACGATACATACCCCCTGGGAGCCTGAGGAGTAAGGATCGAACATGCTCATGCCCATTAAAAAAGAACCATTGGGCATCAGCGCATGCGCTGCATTCCAACAGGATGCCCCATCGGAATAAAATAACAGTTCACCGGTTACCGGATCTGATACAGATGCGGCACCATTTATAGGAACCATAATGTCTAAGGCAGCCGAATCGGCTACCGGTGGTGTACCTGAATTAAAATCAAGCATCGCATGCTGGCCAAAGACCCACACACTGTTGGCTTTTAGAAATTCCGGCTGTTGGTTATACTGCGCCCGTAGTACCGATCCGCCCAATAGTGTAAAGAGTAGGAAGACAAGGGTAATGTTTCTTTTCATGTTTAAAAGATTAAATTTGTAACAACAACAGATGATGTGATTTCTTGCTGAATTAATAAGTTATGCCCGACAAATATAATTTTTAGCACACAATATATAAAGTCATTGCATACGTAATCTAAATGAAATACGTAGTACTACGTATGACCTAATGGCGTATTAACCAGTAATATTATCAGATGAAAAAAGTGCTTTACCTGCTTCTTGTTGTTGTATTTATGTACCCGCCTCCGGGCAACACCCAGGAATTGTCCACGCTATTTAGAACCGGCATGTCTGATGTCGATACCGTACGCATCAAGGAGCAGGTCAATTATGCCGCTGGTATTCATAACCACTCCCCCGACAGCGCCCAACTATTGCTGCAACAAACACTCCAATGGAGCAAAGAAGGGAATTACCGGCCGGGAATTATCCTTTCTTACATAGGTCTGGCATTTAACCGGTTTGACAGCAAGTCCTTTAAAACGGGTAAGCAATATATGGACAGCGCCTATTACTACTGCTTCCTACCCGGCACAGTGCCCTTAGATCCCAGGATAACTGCGTTGGTCAATAATGCCATGGCAGGATATCATACACTGGTGGGAAATAATAATATTGCCATATCTTATTACTATGCTTCCTTGCAGCACCTCACCCTGCACCAGATTAAAGACAAGCGGCTAATCATTGTCATCTATAATAATATAGGAGCCACCTTCATGAAGCTCAACCTGCTCGATAAAGCTTTGTATTATTCGCATAAAAGTGCGGAGCTGGCCTTACAGGAAGGAGACACGCAACAGCTCAACGCGGCCTATCATAACATCGCCTCTGCTTATCAGGACAAAGGTTCGTACAAGGAAGCGGAAAGCTATTATCGTAAGGCAATCCAACATTACAAAAGCCATAACCAACAGCTTAATTTGCAGGAAGCCTATTATGGTCTGGGGCGCAATTACTTGTTTCAGGACGAGCCTCAGGAGGCCCTTAAAAATTTCCACGCAGCCATGCGTGCTGATAGTATGGCAGCCAAAAACAACTCATCGCTATTACAGGGTATTGGCGGTGCTTACTATATGCTGGGTAAATACGGACTTGCCGAGCAACATTACCTGAACGCACTGAAGATATGCGAACAGGAACATTTGGCTACCGAACGTTTATCCATTTATAGTACATTGGCGAAGATCTATGATAAAAGGGGCCAACACCAACTTGCCTATTCCAACCAAGTCGCCTTTTCCGACTTGTATGACAGCCTGTATAAAGAGAAAATCGTTCAGGCTACCAACGAACTTGAAGTCAAATACAGGGTATCGGAAAAGGATAAGGATATAACCCAGAAGCAATTAATGTTGCTGCAACAGCAGGGCCGGATCAGGGAAAAGAACATATGGATATCCGGGATCGCCATCGGCACCCTGGCATTGGGTATCCTCTTTGTCGCCCTTTTTCGTAACAAGCGGCATAAAGAGCGGCTGCACAAACAACTAATCAC
>JBEBUO010000133.1:0-6805 GCA_040393285.1 Taibaiella helva
ATATACAATTGCCAAAAGATTAGTTTGCCTGATGGTGGGCTATAAAAGTGATCGATCACCGATTATAAAATAGCTGATAAAGACATGTATCGAAACCTGCTCCGCGCTACCTTTCCCAAGGGACCCGTAGGGCAGGTTTTTTTATTGTGCAGAGAAATGGGACTAAAGTGATCTATAAAAACATTGCGATCCTCATGTTTTAGGTACCAAAAGAGATGAGGTGCTTACTATTGGCCCAGCTCCTGAACCACCTCCAGCACCTGATTGGTGATGAAATTAACCTGCTCAAGACTTAGTTCCGTGTGCATAGGAAGAGATAAAATACATGGGTTCAGCGCTTCCGTCACCGGTAAATGACAGGTTTTTCCATTGATAGAAACGAGTGAAGCTTGCTGGTGGCAGGGCACTGGGTAATAGATCATGGTAGGAACCCCTCTGGCGGCCAGCCGTTTTTTCACCTCGTCGCGATCGACCTCTTTTAAACGAATGGTGTATTGGTGGAAGACATGGTAGCTGTATGCAGCCCGTGTAGGAATTTGAATCAAAGGATGGTTGGCAAAGGCTTGGTCATACCTATCCGCCACTTCCCGTCTTGCCTTGCAGTACACATCCAGGTACTTTAACTTGACCTGCAAAACGGCAGCCTGAATCGTATCCAGGCGACTGTTACAGCCTATGATTTCATGATAGTACTTTTGCTCTTGCCCGTGATTGGCTATCATACGCATTTTTTTTGCCAATATGTCATCATTGGTAAACAAGCCACCCCCATCTCCGAAACATCCCAGGTTTTTTGAAGGGAAGAATGAGGTGGTACCTATTGTACCCATGGAGCCGTTGGCTTTTTTGCTGCCATCAGCAAAAATGTAATGTCCTCCTATCGCCTGGGCATTGTCTTCAATGATTTTGAGCCCGTATGCTGCTCCAATGTCCAGTATTTCCTGCATGGGGGCAGACTGGCCGTAAAGGTGTACCGGAATAATAGCTTTGGTGCGTGGGTTAATCGCTTTGCGTATAGCATCAGGATCAATGGTAAAGGTTTCCGGGTTGACCTCTGCAAATACGGGCTTCAGTCCTAGTAGTGCGATGGCTTCAACAGTAGCCGCGTAGGTGAAGGAGGGGGCAATCACCTCATCACCGGCTTGCAGGTCGAGCGACATTAAAGCAATTTGCAAGGCATCAGTGCCATTGGCACAGGGTATCACGTGCTTTACCTGTAAATAGGCTGCCAGGTCGTTGGCGAAATCGGTCACCTCGGAACCGGCAATAAAAGCCGTATGATCCAGTACAGCAGCGATAGCCGCATCTATTTCAGGTTTTATTTTGAGGTATTGACGCTTGAGGTCAACCATTTGAATGGGATGCATGCTCATAGTTTTGAACCGATATAGAACGGCAGGTTCGACGGCTCGGGTTATACCAAAGGGTCTTTTTTGCCCGCCAGTAAGTATAGCACCGCCATGCGTACCGCTACGCCATTCTGCACCTGGTCCAGGATGATGGAATTCTTGCTATCGGCTACATCGCTATTGAGCTCTACGCCTCTGTTGATGGGGCCGGGGTGCATGATGACGATTTCCTTTTTTAAGGAATCGAGCAAGGCTTTATTGATGCCGTAGTACAGTGAATACTCGCGTAGGGTAGAGAATAAGGGTTTGTTTTGTCGTTCCAGCTGGATGCGTAATACGTTAGCTACATCACACCAGGCCAGGGTTTCGGGCACACTATAGGAAACGTTTACGCCCAGGGTTTCGATATGTTTAGGAATCAATGTGGGCGGGCCGCAAACTACCACCTCGGCGCCCATTTTCTTCAATAAGTAAATATTGCTCAGGGCCACCCTGGAGTGCATGATATCGCCAAAAAGGGCAATTTTTTTTCCTTTAAGTGTACCTAGTTTTTCCTTGATAGAAAAGGCATCCAGCAAAGCTTGCGTAGGATGTTCATTGATTCCGTCGCCGGCATTCACGATGCTGGCATTAATATGTTGGGATAAGAAATGAGGCGCTCCGCTAGCGGAATGCCGCATCACCACCATATCCACTTTCATAGAAAGGATATTGTTTACCGTGTCAATCAGTGTTTCTCCTTTCGACACGGAGCTGCCTGATGCGGCAAAGTTGATGGTATCCGCGCTGAGGCGTTTTTCTGCCAGTTCAAAGGAAATGCGTGTCCGCGTGGAATTCTCGTAAAACAGGTTGACAATGGTGGTGTCACGTAGGGTAGGCACCTTCTTTATAGGTCGTTGGAGTACGTCCTTAAAACTTTCGGCCGTATTCAGGATTAAACTGATGTCGTCGGGCGTTAGGTCTTTGATGCCTAACAGGTGTTTAACAGATAAGGACACTTATTGCATTTTAAGTTTGAACGATTTCGTGTAGCAAATGTAAAAATTTCATCGCTACCTGTGCGATTTTCACTTTACAGCATGACTACCTCATCTTTTTTATCTTTTTCTTTCCACAATACTTTTACCCGTTGGGCAGCTACAGCGTCTACCGTCATGCCCACATAATCGGGTTGAATGGGCAGTTCCCTGCTGAACCTACGGTCGATTAATACCAAAAGTTCCACCGATTCGGGGCGGCCAAAGTCGAGCAGGGCATCCAGTCCGGAACGAATGGTACGGCCGGTATAGAGTACATCATCCACCAGGATGACATTTTTATTTTCTAAAGAAAAAGAAATATCGGTCTCCCTGGCTACCGGAAGTTCGCTGCCGCTATTAAAGTCGTCACGGTAAAAGGTAATATCCAGTTTGCCGTAGGGGATAAGGACATCGGGCAATAAAGTCTTTAATTTGCTGTGAATACGGTCGGAGAGGTAAATGCCGCGAGGCTGCATGCCTATCAATACCGTGTCTTTAAACTGCAGGTGGTTCTCCAGTAATTGATGCGCGAGACGTTCAATTGTGATCTGTAACTGCTGACTGGTAAATAATGATTTCATGATTGTTAGGGCATTAACGCATGAGCCAACCGGATGATGTGTTAGGGTGCAATCCGGAATTTTTCCCAGGGGCCGTATCCTGGTATCTGATCTGCTCCGCGATCTTCTTCAGCTTCTCTGAAAAATACAATTCTGTCGTGCAATCGGTTACTTCTGCCCTGCCAAAATTCTATTTTTTCCGGAATAACTTTGTAACCACCCCAGTTTTTGGGTCGCGGAATATCTTGTCCTTCATACTGATGTTCCAAAGATCTTGCTGCTGTTTCTAAGGCTTCGCGGCTATCTATGATCTGGCTTTGAGGAGAGATGGAGGCGCTGATCTGGCTGCCGCGGGGGCGGGAGTGGAAATAAGCATCCGATTCCTTTTCGTCGATCCTTACGGCCTGTCCTTCTATACGTACCTGCCTTTCCAGTTCTTTCCAGAAAAAAAGCAAGGCTACTGACTGCTCTTCCGCTATTTGCCGGCCTTTATCACTGTCGTAATTAGTGAAAAAAACGAACCCATCGGCTTCGATGCCTTTCAGCAAAACCGTACGTGCAGAGGGCATGCCCCATATATTGGCTGTAGCCAGTGTCATAGCATTGACTTCACTGATTCCGGCCGCTTCAGCCTGCTGAAACCATGTTTTGAAAAATGCAATGGGCTCATCGCCTGCATCATTTTCATCCAGCGTGGCTAAGCGGTAGTCCGCCCTTATTTTGGATATGTGATCGGCAGGATTAGTCATTCAGGTCTGAAGTGTCTAAATATTTAAACATCACCCAAATCCATACGATGGCCATCAGGATGACTATTCCGTAGGTCAAAGGAGTGCCTATGGCGTCGATCGTGTCGTAAACGTTCAGCAGTACTTGATTCATGTCGTTGTGTATAAGACGTATTGACTTTATTTTTGGTGTCCTCGTAGGGACTCGAACCCTAGACCCGCTGATTAAGAGTCAGCTGCTCTACCAACTGAGCTACGAAGACATTTGAACACTGCAAATGTACTGACTATTTTCTTTTTGTCATAACCAAACATCTGCTTTTAGCAAGCGAGCCTGCATTATTCTTTCCACAGGAAGGGAAAAAGAATAACCGCCAGCACAATGATCAACACATCCATGCCCAACAGTACCAGGACAAGTGTTCCCAGGCCTTCCTGTACCACGGCACTCACCGTTCCTAAGGACAGTTGAGACAGGATCATCAGTAAGGGTATGGCTATGGGAAAGCCAAGAATGGCCATAAGTGCTGCGTTGTGCCTGGCCTGCGCTGCTATAGCAGATAAGAAAGTAAACAGTAAGGCCAGGCTGGAAGACCCTAAGGCAGCGATCCCCGCAAAGCGCCAAGGTCTTTGTACCGGGTTGCCCAGTAAAATATGGAACAGCAACAAGGCCACAAGCATCATTACCATCATGAGCAATAAACTGTATGCCATTTTGCCCAGCATATATTGGGCAGGTTTTACTAAGGTAAAATAGTACCTCATCCGGGTGTCTCCTTCCTGCAAAAAGCTCTTAGCTACTGTATTCACGGTAACAAATAATTGCGCAATCCAGAATAAGGCATTCCAGATATGGCTTTCCGGCTGACCCGCCATCATGTACAAGACAAACACCGTACAGCCCACATAGAGCATTACCCCAAACAGGGTATGTTTTTGCCGCCACTCCAGCAGGAAATCTTTTTTTATAAGCGTAAGTAACTGCAACACAGATTTATCTTATTGAATAGAATGATATATTGGTTCTTTATACCCAATGCACCTTTTGATCAATGGGTATCCTCCGCATAGCTTCCCTTTTTGGATCGTTCGTGTACCCCAGGTAGATAAAACCAACCACCTGATCCTCTTCCTGCAAGTGGAGCAGGGCCTTCATCTCAGGTTTTAGTGCCATCCCGCCGGTGCTCCATATGGCTGCAATATTTAAAGCTTCCGCACCAAGCAGCATATTTTGCACGGCAGCAGCAGTAGCCGCATATTCCTCCATCATAGGAATCCTGGTGTCCGATGTACGTTGCATGGTCACTATTATAAGGTGAGATGCCTTTTCCCCTGTTAACATCAGGTTGTCACGCTTGGAAACCGTTCTGACTTCTTCAGGTGTGTGCGCCCAATAGAGCTGTGCATGATCCTTGCAAAACTGCTGTAGCGCATCCCCCGTGTAGATAAGAAAGCGCCAGGGCTCGGTTCGTCCATGAGTAGGGGCGTGATCGGCCAGCAACAAGAGTTGATCTATATCCCCCGCCGGTATCTGTTGCCCGTTCATGGCTGTGGCTTTAACCGTCCTGCGGGTACGAATGATATGAGCTAAAGTATCAAAATTGGTATTCATGAAATACGAAGCATTCGGGTGAAACGATGGTAAGGTATGGCTGCAAAAATAGTAAGATTAAGCGGGTTCGGTTTTAAATTGTTATTTTTGGCAGCCTTAAAAAAATATAATGAGCGAGAAGATCCGTCAAATTATACAAACTTCTATCCATGTCAAGCAAGCAGTGCTGGCTAATGAAGAGCTGCTGCATACGATAGGACAGGTGACCGAGTTAATGACCGAGGCGTTTCAAAAAGGCCACAAGGTATTGTTCTGCGGCAACGGAGGTAGCGCCGCAGACGCACAGCACCTGGCTGCTGAGTTTTCGGGCCGTTTTTATACAGATCGCGATCCCTTACCTTCTGAGGCCCTGCATTGCAACAGCTCTTACCTTACCGCCGTAGCTAATGATTACGGCTATGAATATGTGTATAGCCGTTTGCTTAAAGGGATGGCGAAGCCGGGAGATGTCCTGGTGGGACTCAGTACTTCCGGAAATTCGGCGAATATACTTCATGCATTTGCACAGGCCAGAGAAATGGGTGTGACAACGATAGCCTTTACCGGCGACAACGGAGGGAAGTTAAAACCCCTGAGCGATTACCTGGTTAATATTCCCGATAAGGATACACCCCGTATTCAGGAGTGTCATATTATGGTGGGGCACATTATTTGCCAGCTGGTGGAAGAAAGACTTTTTTGATCGCCATCAGTGAAATGTTCAAAGAAAATCGTATTTTTTATCATGGAGTGTATCGTATTGGCAGGTGGATTGGGTACCCGTCTAAGGGAAGTGGTGGAAGATGTGCCTAAATGCATGGCACCCGTAGCTGGGAAGCCCTTCTTAGCGCATGTATTGCAATATCTGGAAACCCAGTTTGTGGACCACGTGATCTTTTCCCTCGGATACAAACATGAAATGGTTATAGACTGGCTCCGTCAAAAGGCTTTTACGTTTAAAACCAGCTGGGTAATCGAACAGGAACCCCTGGGTACCGGCGGTGGCGTGAAGCTGGCATTGAATAAATCCAAAGAAAGAATGGTTTTCGTGCTTAACGGCGATACGATGTTTAAGGTTGACTTTCGCCAGATGCAGGCCGCCTTTAAACCTACTGATAAGGTACTGCTGGCGCTTAAGCCAATGCATGACTTTGACCGGTATGGCACTGTAGATATGGACGTCAGCCGTAGGATTACAGCTTTTAAGGAAAAGCAATATAGCCAATCGGGGCTGATCAACGGGGGCGTTTATTTATTGGATAAACACCGGGAGGACTTCAATGACCAGCCCAAACGCTTTTCCCTGGAGCAGGATTTTTTTGAACGGGAGGTAGGAGCGGGTACCTTAAGCGGGTTTGTGGCCGATGAATATTTTATCGATATTGGCGTGCCTGCTGACTATTATAAAGCTCAGGAAGATTTTCAGTAAAGCAGGCCAATCAAAAACTTTTACTATATGGCACGTGCGCTCTTTTTAGATCGTGATGGGGTAATCAACGAGGAAAAGAACGGTAGTTATATTTTTACGGTAAATGAATTTGTGTTGTATGAAGGCGTG
>JBEBUO010000134.1:0-6756 GCA_040393285.1 Taibaiella helva
TGTAACAAGCCTGCAAAGCCCAGGGCCAAAGCATGATAAAATTGATACTTGACAGCCGTTTCAAAAGAGACCTGCAGATCGGGCGTTAAATGCGGACGTAGCGCATGTGCGCCCATAGCGCCTACAACAACACCTATTAAAGCAAAAATAACTGCCGCGTTTAGGGCTGGTCGAAAAACCTGTAATTTATCCATTGTCCTGAAGTGAGAAATTATTGAATGTGTGTATAAAATTATCCCAGGCACCGGCATCCTGCGCCGGTATTGTCCATGTGGCCTGCTGGTAGTAAGGTAACCGCTGCCTATACAGTTCCCGTAATCGCGCTTCCAGCTCCGGAAGGGAACGATTTGCTAATAAAGGCCGCTGCCCGGGTTGCTTCAGTATATGCTTCATCAGTGTGGGTATATCCGCATCAATCCACAGCAGTACACCGGCTTCTTGCATCATCTTTATATTATCCAGATAAGCAGGCGTACCACCACCCATAGCCAACACTGCGGGTGTCTCCAATTGGGCTAAAAGTTGCTCCAGGGCTTCGCGCTCTTTTTGTCTGAAGCTGGTTTCCCCCGCTGCAAACAATTGAGGCAGCGGCATGCCATAATACTGTTCCATATACGTATCCAGATCAAAGAACTGCCTGTTCAGCTTTTTGGAAAGCTGCAAGCCGTGGTAACTTTTACCACATCCCGGCATGCCTATGATGAATAAATGTGTCAATGGGTTCAGGATACGGGATCAGGGTTAATAATCCGGGCCAGCTCTGCCGCCGAGGCTTTATGTAACAAGGCGTGCCCGCTTTCTACATAGTACAGATGGGCATTGTCTTTTATGTTCTTGATAAATTGTTCACCCGAAGCAGGTGGTATGATACGATCGTATTTACCCATGATAAGCAGGGTAGGGATACCGTATTTATTAATATTCCATTTCACCTTACCTATATCTGGAATCAGACGGCTCATTAAGGGCCATACCTCGGCTACTTTATGGTTGACGTTACGGTCGGTGAGCATTTTCCGGGCAAATTTGAACCGGGATTCATCGACAAGCCTGTATTTTTTAAGCCAGGCCAAACGGTCTATCCATTGCTCCGGTTGGTCCAGAACACGCTTAAATAGCATTTTCCCAAGCGGATTTCGCGTGGCCAGCTGGTACCATATATTTTTGTTCAGACCATCGGGTGCTATCAGGTACATGGCATTAATCCAATTGGGCTGGTATTGGGCGATATTCAGACAAATGCGTCCGCCCAGACTGAACCCGACCAGGGAAAACCGCTCCGTTTTAAACTCATTGCGGATACCCTGTACAATAGCCATCAATGCATCAATCTTAAGGTAGCGATCTGACCAGTCCGTTTGCCCGTGTCCCGGAAGGTCAACGGCAACTATCGTATATTGCTCTTGCAATTGTTCGGCGAGCGGTGCAAAAATGCCGGCATCGTTGTCAAACCCGTGAAAAGCGATCAGCAATTCAGGACCATGGCCCATTTTTATACAATGTACCTTATGTGCTTTGTAACCGATAAAGCCTGACTGACTTTTCATGAATTGTGATACCATGTGAAGGCCATCGTGGATTATTTTTCAAGTGTTTTCACCCCCCTGAGCAGCCGGCTCCAGCGAATACCGCCTTTGCCATAACTTAACCACACAAACGAAGCTTTACCCACCACGTGGTCCTCCGGCACAAAGCCCCAAAACCTGGAGTCGAGTGAATTGTGGCGGTTGTCCCCCATCATCCAGTAATAATCCATCTTAAAAGTATAGTTACTCACTTCCCGGCCATCAATAAAAGCCTTGCCGTCCCGGGTGGTAAAATTGTTCTTTTCATACACCCTGATGACCCGCTCATAAAGGGCTATATGTTCCGGTGTAAGTGCAACAGTGCTGCCTTTGGCAGGTACGGTAATAGGCCCGAAATTGTCTTGATTCCAGGCAAAAAGTTCGGGATGCTGAGGATAAGTCCAGGAGGGCGGGTCACCTACATGTCCAGCCGGTTCTACCGCCGGAAATACTGCCGTTACGCCAGGCATAGCTTTTACCTTAAGGGCCTCTTCATGTTCCATTTCATATACCAGTCCCTGAACGGCATTACCCTTGTAAATCACATCGTTTTCTTCGGAAAATGCCTGACCCAACACAAAGTTATTACCTGCCTGTACGATATAATCGAGACGCTGATGCGCAAATACAGGCGCCGGCTGACCATTAACAAAAACAACAGCGTCCTTAATCTCTATCTTGTCGCCAGGCAGACCGATGCACCTTTTAATGTAATTCTCCTTTTTATCTACTGGTCGTGTGGTAATCTGGTACCGGTTGTGTACCGCCTCCCTGCCTAATACCCGCACATACTGGTAGTAATCCGCTGCGGGGTCTTCGAGTATGGTGGTATCATTATTGGGAAAATTGAACACGACTACATCATACCGTTTGATATCGCCAAATCCGGGCAGGCGTCGGTATTTCCATTGCACGCCATCGGCATAGGATTTGCCCCCGATAACAGGATTGGTATTGTGCACCAGCGGCACTGCCAGGGGCGTCATGGGCATCCGGGGGCCGTAAGCTACTTTACTGACAAAGAGGTAATCGTTAACCAGCATCGTACCTTCCATCGATCCGGTTGGGATGGTATAGGCCTCTATTAAGAAAGTACGTATGATGGTAGCGGCTACTACGGCAAACAAAGCAGCATCAAGCCACTCCCGCCATACCGGCTTTTTTTTCTTGTTTTCTTTATTTTTTTTTCTCCAAAAAGCTAATCGCATAGGAATATGGGGATATTAAGAATACGTTCTCATTTATGCACAATGGGATCAAAAGTAACAACTTAAACCCAATATGAATATTAATGATCGGGTAAAAGCACAATTTTTTAGGTAAAGTATCAAAAACAGCCATTAAATGGCAACAGCCATTTAACTTTTAAGGTACCTGGTCTTCAGCAGGCTGTTCCTTGTGGGATCGTAAAGCCAAAACAGCAAAATCGACGAGCTGTACAAAGCTGTTTTGCTTGGTCTGCTTAAAATTCAATTCAAAATAAAAAGGCAGACGGTTGTTTTTCAAGTCTCCACTGTAGAATAAAAAGTCGCTGAACAAATTTCTCCCCGCCGCAAACAATTCCGGATGGGCTTGCGTCGCAATAAATGCGGGTGGCAGGTGTTGCAAACTATTATAAATATCTACGTATACGCCCAATTGATGTCGCACTGCGGCATCGGGCAGGGCAGCCTTAACCGGTGTTCGTATGGCCGGCAGGAATGCTGCCCCCAGGCTTGGCTGATTGGCGATTAGGGCCGTGTGCTGGTCGTAAAAGAGGTAACCCAATCCCGGAACTTCCAGCTTGTCTTTTTTGTTTTGCACGATCAGATTTGCCTCTTTTAATGCTTGCAGCACTTTTTCAAAATGCGTCTTGCTGTTCAGGCTGAAAGAAAAAAATACATGCTTGTCTATTCGCGGACTCAGTCCCTTTGTGTCGTTCTCATGTTCCGGAGCTTCCCCAAGGTCGGTAACGGCCAACTGAAACGCACCGCCCAGGCTCTGGAATACATCGTCGGTGTGGAGTTCGATTTCCCTGAGCAGCATGCCTGCCAGCGGCAAGGCACCCAGACTGTCTGCTGCTGACCTGAGCCCGGACGCATTAAGTTGCAATTGAACAAACAGGTTAAGTTGCTGACCCTGAATCTTGTGCGACATAGCCGGATCGATGGTGTCTGTATGTAAGGCTTCTAATATGGCCTTTGCCGTATCATTCACCACCCACTGCACCGTACCTGTAATTTTACCATCGTCAAACTGGAGGCCACCCAGCAGACGGCTCCGGTGAATGAGCTTTGGTTGGGCCGCAAGTATTGCAGCCAGAGAGCCTACATCGTCAGTAGGTGAGCCATCGGCCCAGGCGGGCACATTGACCCAGACACCCAGATCCTGTGCCTGCACCAGCCAGTCGTCAAACAGCGTGTCTTGTGTAATGCTCTCTTGCTCTTCCAGTTGTAGCGACTGTAGGATAGCCGCCGATAAGATCTGTCTTTGACCCGCTGCCGAATAGGGCTTAGTATCGTTTGCCTTAGCAGGTGCGGATATGGCCAATACGGCCATGTTCTTTTCCCAGCCTATAGCCAGGTTATCTTTGGGCACAAGTAAACGGGAGCTTCCGTTATTGACTGCCCCCTTGCCCGGATATAGGGATTGCAGGAAGGTTTCGAATTTACCTTTACTAAGCAGGGGAATAAGTACGACAAGCTTACTTTGGCCCGGCAGCCGTTGGTCGGGCAGCGTATAGGCATATATAGGCCAGCGCGGATCCACGCCCGTTTGCTGAAAGTTGAGGCTGGTACTGTCGGTTCCCCAGGGAAATAGTTCGTCGAGCGGCTGGTTGCCGGCTGCCAGATTCCAGGCCGCTTTCTTGGCTATGGAACTGGTATGAAGCCGAAACACCATCATCGCATCTTTGGGGATATGTGCTTCCGGTTTGCCATTAGAATTACAGGCTATCCATGAGGAACAAATGAGGATGAGTAAACACCAGCGGACTAAAGCAAACAAAGAAATCATGTTCAAAAGGATAAGTAAACGCAGATGTTTCAAAATTAAGCATTATCCGAATGGAAAGTAAAGCCACAGCCCATCAAATCAGGAAAAAGAAAAGGTTTTGGGTTTAAGATCCGGCAGCATCAACATAGCCGGGAGGTACGCCGCGGGCATCCAAAAAAAGAAGAAGCTGCCCGTTTGAGGGACAGCTTCTGAACATATATTGTTTGGTACATTAAAACGGTAAATCGTCTGCACCGGTGTTCTGATCAGCAGGTGGCGGCGTAGATGCAGGCTGTCCTTGTGCGGGCATGCCTTGTTGAGGTGCAGCCTGGTAACCCACATTTGCAGGAGCAGCTGCACGCTCTACCCGCCATGCGTTAAGATTGGTAATGTAGCGTACGGTACCGTCTTTTTCCCACCTGTTGCCTCTGATGCTGAAGCTTACCTTCAGCAATTCACCTTCCTGAAACTGATCGATTACCGCGCAATTATTGTTCACCAATTGAAAAGAAGCAAAATTGGTATACACCATGCCGTTAGCGCCTTCATCTGTCAATTCCAGCACAAATTCTCTTTTGGAAAAATTCTCTTTAATGTTTTGTGTGGGAAACTTTGTCAGCAATTTTCCCGTAACTTCTAAACTCATAAGGTAAGAATATAATGATACAAATAATAAAAAACGAAGTTAACAATATTTTGCCAGCTTCTAAAAATATGGATGATAACATTTTTATAAAGCGGCTTTGATAATAGCCGCAAAGTCGTCGGCTACCAATGATGCGCCGCCAATCAGGCCTCCGTCCACATCCGGGCAGGCAAACAGCTCGGCTGCATTGGCCGGTTTGCAACTACCGCCATACAGTATCTGTAGCTCATTGGCCAGGGTAGGGCCGTAATGCTGGGCAACCAGGTTACGGATGTGGGCATGCATTTCCTGTGCTTGTGCTGAGGTAGCGGTACGGCCGGTACCTATAGCCCATACAGGCTCATAAGCGATGATGACATCCTTCATCTGGCTTTCAGACAGGTGAAACAGGCCTCCGGATACTTGCTGACCTACGTGGAATTCATGCGTACCTGCATCCCTTATCTCCAGGGGTTCACCCACACAGAAGATAACTTTCATTTCGTTGGCCAGGACGGTATTCACTTTGGTGGCCAGCAGCTCGTCGGTTTCATTAAAATACTGACGACGTTCACTATGCCCGATGATGACATAGGCTACGCCTACACTTTTCAGCATTTCAGCCGACACCTCACCGGTAAAGGCACCTGCGGGTTCCTGATGACAATTCTGGGCCGCCAGCGCAAAACCTTCAACATCTTTGAGTTGGCTGGCCGCCAGATCCAGTTGAATAAAGGGAGGTGCTATAATTACCTCTGTGCTGTTACCCAATGTTAATCCCTTTTGTACGATGTCGGCAATCAGCTGTTTGCCTTCAAACAGGTTGTTATTCATTTTCCAGTTGCCTGCCACAATCTTTTTTCTGCTCATAATTTTGATACAAACTTTTAAATCAACAATACGTTTATTTGAATTTCTGTTACCTCAGGCATGATGTAATACTGCCCTTTGCTTGGCTGTTGTTTCGTAAACATGTGCCAGCATTGCCCTTTCTGCCTCACTAAGTTGTATGCCTCTGCGACCCATCATGCGGTCAGCGGCTTCCAATGCCTTGTGCAAGTCATAGGTCATCATACCATCTTTACCGCCCCAGCTGAAAGAGGGAATGAACTTATCGGGGAAACCACCGCCATAAATATTGCAACTAACACCCGCAACCGTGCCGGTATTAAACATCGTATTGATGCCGCATTTAGAATGGTCAGCCATAAGCAGGCCGCAAAACTGCAAGCCGGTCTTTACAGACTTATTTTCGTATTCATTCCATATCTTAATTACATCATAGTTATTCTTCAGGTTGGAACAGTTGGTATCCGCTCCTAAATTGCACCATTCACCGATCACGGCATTGCCCAGATAGCCGTCATGGCCTTTGTTGCTATGGGCAAAAAACACCACATTCCCTATTTCTCCACCTACCTTGCAGCCGGGACCAATAGTTGTAGCACCATAGACTTTAGCACCCATTTTGATAACCGCATGCTCGCCCAGCGCTATGGGCCCGCGTAGCATGCAGCCTTCCATAACCATGGCTTCCCTGCCAATATATACCGGGCCTTCACTGGCATTAATGATGCAGGGCAGCACCTGGGC
>JBEBUO010000135.1:0-6594 GCA_040393285.1 Taibaiella helva
CATACAGCTATTATTGCCTTTGCCTTGCACGACGGGCACTATATCGCACCGCCCTTCAGGGCATACCAACTGCTGGGTGAACAGGAAAGGGCAAGGGAAGAGGATCCCTATACCGGGTACATGATCGCTTCACTTCCGGTCAGCACACTTATCGTGCATACCTCCAGATTCCAGCTAGACCTAAACCGGCCCAGGGCGAAAGCAATTTATATTCGCCCGGAAGACGCCTGGGGACTTAGGGTGTGGCAACCCGGCTTCCCGGCCGAGTTACAAGCTCAGCTCTATCAACAATATGATCAGTTTTTCGACACCCTTAGCCAGCTGCTCGATCAGGCGATAGCAACGCATGGCCATGTTATCTTACTTGACGTGCATTCCTACAACCACCGCAGAGCAGATCCGTTTTCAGAAGCAACGTCGGAGGGGCATCCGGAAATCAACCTGGGCACCTGGTATAATCACGAAAGCTGGCGTGCCACTGGCGACCGGTATGCCGCTTTCCTGCAAACACAAACGATACAAAATCATGAAGTTGATGTAAGGCAAAATGTTATATTTAAAGGAGGTGGGTTTGCACAATGGGCGCTACACACCTTTGGAAGAAGAATAGGCGCACTCTCTATTGAATTCAAAAAAACCTTTATGGATGAATGGACAGGCATAGCTGATGTGTCCCATGTACTTGCACTGAAAACACTTTTGGAAACATCAATACCTTTTCTGGAAAATGAACTTAAACTGCGTAAATCTGTTTAAACCTGCATGGCCGCATCTCATCAAAAATTACTGAACCAGGTCAAGGATAAACTCAAGAAATCAGATCCCATTTACCACCTCCTGCCAGAAGGAGGTATTTTAAAAATGGAGCATCCCGTTCCCTTTCTTGTAGTATATCGTATCCCCAAAGATGGGAAGGACCACTTTACCTCGCGCCTGGGCAAGACAGAGTCAGCTTACCTGATCATCCAGGAACAGGAACAAGAGCTGCTACAGGATATCCTACATACGATCGGTACGGCACTATCTGATAAATTCAAAGGATTTTTAATACTGGAGATCTGGTTGTCTGCCGCTGAAGACGCCATTCCATTTACGATACATATTGATCAGAAAAGTGCGGAAGAAGTAGCCGAAAAGCTGGAACTCGAACTCAATAAAATACCCCTACAGGGTTACACAGAAACTGCGGTGCTCAAAAAAGGGGTCTCTTCTGTAGTACCACCCGGTAGCCAGGCCCTGGTTGATAAAGAAGAAACCGCAAACCACAGCATCACGGTTATCGGGCTGGAGATAGCCCCGGTGTACCTGGATCGGCACACCGGCATGCCTTATCCTTTGTTGCTTCGGGAACTGCGCACCCGTTTCAGCAAGGCATTGCGCAAAAGCATTTTTGAGTTTATTCGCTTACAGACCTCTTATAATGCCAGTAATTTTCAAATGCTCGGCACGACTATTATCGACGAAAAGGCGTTTGCAGTAGATAAAGAACTGGCCTCGTATAGTAAGTTATTTGATTTTCTGTTCCTGGTTACACCCGTCAATATAGAGCAAGCCTGGACCGATTTTAAGAAATCTAACTATGCCCATAATCCCGCATTTCATTACCGGCCCATGCCCGTTGATCCGGAAATCATAAAACGAAAAATATACAACCTCCCTATAGAAGAAATCACCGACCCGACCATCGCCTTTCTCTTCAGGGACAAGAGGAAAGAAATAGACCGCATGCTAAACATGATGCAAGAAAGGGAGAAACCCGACTTCCTACTCAGTAGCCTGCAATTATTCGGGCCGGTAACCGATCATGAACTCGATGTAGCCAAAGCTTTACTGGTCGCTATCGAAGCTCCTAAAGAAACCGTGACGGCTGAGCGGATGAATGTGGAAACCTTTGTTCGCATGGCCGAGGAGGAATTGCTGTGGCTTAAGGCACAATACAGCGAAGTAGCCACTACTGTCCGGGTCGCTGAGGACGTATCTGGCATCTTGGTCTCTAAAGGGGTGCTCAATATCAATTCAGGCTTCAATATATCAAAGGCCAGGGCCCTACCTTTGTTGCAACACGAGGTAGGCACCCATATCGTCACTTATTATAATGGACGGGCACAGCCTTTGGAACTGTTTTCGATAGGTGTACCCGGTTATGAGGAGTTACAGGAGGGCCTGGCAGTGTTTGCCGAATACCTGTGCGGGGGACTTACACAAAGCAGGATGCGCACGCTGGCCGCCCGGGTTGTGGCGGTTCATGAGATGACGACAGGAAAAAAATTCACCGAAACCTTCCACCTCCTTGTCGACAAGTACCAATTCACCCATCGATCGGCTTTCAATATTGTCATGCGTGTGTACCGTGGTGGTGGCCTTACGAAAGACGCCGTGTACCTGAAGGGACTGCTTAACATCATTACCTACATCAAAAAAGGGAAGGATTTGAAGCAACTTTTAATCGGCAAAATACGTCAGGACTACCTGCCCGTGGTGCAGGAGTTAATACACCGCAGGATATTGAAGCAGGTGCCACTTGTACCTCGATTCCTTTCTAGTCCATTTGTGGACAAACTGGCTGCCGTCAAAAAAGACGGAAATATTTTTAACATGATCCAACAATAAACACACTATTACTATGCGAATCGGATTTGTCATTAATGAATATGCAACAGAAGCGCCAAGCTATACGACTACAGGTTTAGCTTTACAGGCGCTACAAATGGGCCATGAAGTGGTCTATATAGCTGTTGAAGACTTTGCTTATACCACATCAGAAATGATGGGTGCACATGGGCGGAAAGCACCTTCCAGGAAATTCAGAAGCCCCAAGGTATTTCTCAATTCAGTGATCAAGACGGATCGTGAATTAATAGAAGCGAGCGACCTGGATATACTAATGCTGCGCAATGACCCCTCCGCCGATCTGGAAGACCGGCCCTGGGCGCAAAATGTCGGTATTGTCTTTGGGCAGTTGGCCGAAAAGGACCAGGTGACGGTACTGAACAACCCACATGCCCTGGCAAAGGCGACGAACAAAATGTATTTCCAATACTTTCCTAAGAGTATTCGACCTGCCACCATCATTACAAGAAGCATTGCTGACATCCAACATTTTTATCAGGAACATGACAAGCATATTGTACTCAAACCACTCCAGGGTTCCGGAGGCAAAAATGTGTTCCTGGTAAATGAGGAAAACAAAAACCTCAATCAGATCGTTGACGCTATAGGCAGGGATGGTTACATCGTGGCCCAGGAGTATTTGCCTAAAGCTAAAAAAGGAGATATCCGGCTATTTTTACTCAATGGAAAACCTATCGAAATAGACGGTAAGATCGCGGCCATACACCGCGCACAGGCAAAGGACGACATCCGAAGCAATATTCACCAGGGAGGCACGGTATCTATTCCAAAAATCACTAAAAAAACCCTGGATATTGTAGATACCGTGGGCCCCAAGCTGGTTAAGGATGGCATGTTCCTGGTAGGACTTGATATCGTCGGCGATAAGGTAATGGAAATAAATGTATTTAGTCCCGGAGGTCTGGGGCACGCCAGCCGGATGAACGAGGTCAATTTCTTCGAGCCAGTCATCACCGCTATTGAAAACAGGGTCTGAGCGCATGGGATACAATTCTTTTTATCCGACACCTAAACATAAAACAGGACAGGCATTGCCCTTTATTTCGTCGGGTCAGTAAAGAATTTATCCCGCGGCCCGCCGTCAAACTTCTTTTTATTGAATGCCGCAGTTCCGCCCGGAGGAATAGACAGAGATACCCAGCCCGTATCTTTAACGGCCTTAGCTATATAAACGATTTGCCCCACATGGTAACTATAATGGGCCAATTGACGGGATATGGCTTCAAGTGCGGTATGCCCCTCATTGCGGATGTATACTGTTTGCCCCAATTGGGCTTCCTGCAAAGTGGACAAGGCAGCAAACAGGCAAGTCCAACCAGATTCCCAATCAGCCTCCAGCTCAGCACGGGAATTGTAGCTATCTACAAACTCTCCCTCCCGGTCCCGCCAGGGCTTTTCTCCGTCTGTACTGAGGAAATCAGTAAAGCGTGACCGCATATTACCCGCCATATGTTTTACCAGAATGGCGATGTTATTGGACATATTACTAGGACGTGTGTGCAATTCGGCATCCTGTAGTACCGACATCGACTGATCGGCAAGTTGCTTGTAATAACGAAAGAGCTTGGTGCTGGTCGTTAAAAAATCGTGTTGGTTACTCATGACTGAATGACAATTTTAGGTTGGATAGATATGGGAAAGTTGACTGATGCTGCAAGGAAGCATAGCTCATGGGCCTTGTGATGCAGGACGAACGCCTGCTCCTTCATCCGTACTTCTGACAAAGTTATGGTAGGGCGCAAAATAATTTCCAGGAAACGCCCGCCACCCGTAGCCGCTACCTCCATACTGCCTTTTGGCTGGTCTTCATAGCGGGTTACCACTACCCCATTAACGGCACAAAGATGTAGGTACCATAGCATATGGCAACCCGCAATGGCCGATACAAACAACTCTTCAGGATTATAACAGCGCTCATCGCCCCTGAAATGCGGGTCGGAAGAGCCTTCTATTTCTGGCTTACCTGCCGCCTGAATACGAAAATTGCGTTCATAAGCGGTATAGCTCGTGGTACCGGGTCCTGTGTTTCCGGTCCACCTAAGCTTCAACTCGTAGGTATGTATTTCAGACATATCAAAGTATTTAGTACTGCACTCCTTTCCGGCTCATCAGCCGCTCGGGCCAGGGGAATGTCGTAAAACCAAATTGCTGATACAGGCCATGTGCGTCCTGTGTAGTTAATAAAAAGCGCCTCAGGCCGTATTTGTCAGCCATCATACAAAAGTATTGCATCATCAATTTACTCAAGCCCTGCCCCCTGTATGGGTGGCGTACAAAAACGTCGCATAGATAAGCAAAGGTAGCCTGGTCTGTGACCATGCGACCAAAGCCTGCCATACGACCGTCTTCCACATAGGCACCCAGGCACAAGGAATGGGTAATGGAACGTTGAACGGTGCTAAAAGGAACACCTTTTGCCCAATAGCTCTCCTCGCAAAGATACCGGTGCACGGCTCGCTCATCTATTCGTTTTTTGTCTGTCGACAATATCCAATCGCCTATGGTTAGGTCAGAAAATTCGTTCATGGTATCCATATAAATGTCTGAAGGCGGGCTAAACGCAAGCTATGCACAAAGCCGTTTGCAATAGATTTTATCACTTTTTATCAATTCAAAAATATAAAAAAACAATAAACCCGCCCTCGGCCATTCGTTTCAAATTCGTTATCTTTGTTCCCGTTCATTTTATTTAGTACACAAAAATTTTCTTTTTATTATTATGGGTAAAATAAAAGACCTGTTTCGGGAAAAAGCCGATGTAGTGAATGCTGACATAAAAACAATGATAGCGGAACACGGTGATCTCAAAATAGGAGAAATTACCATCGCACAAGTATATCAGGGGATGCGCGGCATGACTGGTTTAATTACCGAAACCTCTTTATTGGATGCCAACGAAGGTATTCGTTTTCGTGGCTACTCTATCCCAGAATTACGAGATAAGTTACCTAAAGCGGAAGGTGGCATCGAACCGCTGCCTGAAGGACTGTTTCATTTAATGTTGCTGGGTGAGCTCCCAACGCAGGAAGATGTAGAACATTTATCAGCCGTTTTTGCACGTCGTTCACACGTGCCCAATTATGTATTCGATGTGATTGAATCCCTGCCGATCAATACCCACCCGATGACTCAATTCAGCATCGGGGTGATGGCATTGCAACGGGAGTCTATATTTGCCAAGGAGTACGCCAAAGGCATCAATAAAAAAGACCACTGGGATTATGTATATGAGGATACGATGAATCTCATTGCCCGACTACCACGCGTAGCTGCTTATATATATCGCCGGAAATATAAAGGTGGCGATCATATCCAGCCTAATGGCATGTTGGACTGGGCAGGTAATTTTGCTCATATGCTGGGCTTTGAAGACAAACGTTTCTGGGCTTTAATGCGTTTATATATGACCATACATGCCGACCATGAAGGTGGTAATGTATCGGCACATACTACTCACCTGGTAGGTTCCGCATTAAGCGATCCTTATTTATCACTGGCAGCTGGCCTTAACGGACTGGCAGGCCCATTACATGGCCTGGCCAATCAAGAGGTGGTTCGCTGGATAGAAGAGATGCAGGAAAGCCTGGGTACGAATATGCCGAGCAAAGAACAAATCTCAGACTACATCAGGAAAACCCTGAGCGAAGGAAAAGTTGTTCCGGGATATGGACATGCGGTGCTGCGTAAAACAGATCCTCGCTTCACGGCGCAAATGGAATTTGGCAAAACGCACTGCCCTGATGACCCTATGGTACAAACAGTATGGAATGTTTATGAAGTAGCTCCGGCGATCCTGGAAGCCACAGGCAAAATCAAGAATCCGTGGCCTAATGTAGATGCCCATAGCGGTGCGCTGCTGAAACACTTTGGGCTGGTGGAAGAAGATTTTTACACCGTGCTCTTTGGTGTGAGCCGGGCCTTAGGTGTACTGGCCAGCCTCTGTTGGGACCGGGCTCTGGGACT
>JBEBUO010000136.1:0-6549 GCA_040393285.1 Taibaiella helva
TAGGTATAATAAGGACTTATCAGTAAATAGACCAGCACGCCGGTTATGGATACATACAACCATAAAGGCCAGCTTATCCTGGCTATCTTCTTGTGTTTCTCGTAATTTCCGCTAAGACCCCTGTAAGCGGTAACCAGGATAAAAGGCAGAATCACTGCCGCCAGGATAATATGCGTGATCAGGATGAAATAATACACATAGCGAACAGCTCCGGTTCCTCCGAAAGACGTATCGCCCGCCCATAAGTGATGACATATATAGGATAACAAAAATAGCACAGAAAGCAATATGGCCGTCAACATCAGCCGTTTGTGCAGCACAAAGTTCTTCTTCTTTACCGCCAGAAGTGCTGCGATCAGACTAAGTGTCACGAGGGAATTGATAATGGCATTGGCGGTAGCGAAATAGTGGACATCAAAGCCGAACGGATAAGGGATACGAACGACCTTGCTGTCCAGGGCAACAATAGCCGCAAAGATGATTACCGATACCAACGCGATCAGCCAGTTGGCCAGCTTGTCGTTCCTTTTAATTACAGGTGGTAACATAAGATTAAAGCCGGTTTATTTTTTTTCCTTTGCCATAGAAAGGATAATGATATCATCGGCCAGTTGCTTCGTTGCTACCGGGTCAAAGCCATCATAATATCCTCTGATATACCGTGCAGTGTCTATCAATACAAATTTCTCAGAATGGTCAAACATACCGGCATTGGCATCAGAAGGCTGAATGCTTAATCCCAGTTCATTGCGTGCATAATCAAAAATAGAATGCGCACTGCCGGTAAGGAACCACCAGCGATCATGGTCCGCACCAAACTGATCAGCATAGCGCCTTAATGTCTCAGGGTTGTCATTGCCAGGGTCGACAGTAATGGAGATAAAATGTACCAGATCCGGGTTTTTCTTCACAAATGCCTTTTGTATCATATTCATGCTGGTGGTCAGCTTAGGACATACCGTAGGGCAGGAAGTAAAGATAAAATTCACAACTAGTATTTTGCCTTGCAGATCTCGGTTAAGGCTTACCTCTTTCCCTAATTGATTGACCAAAACCAGATCCTTTACCCGGTGAAAAACGGTATCCGGAACAAGCTTCCCTTCTTGCTCCTGTTTAACCACAGAATCGGCTATATAATAGCCCGGGATTTTGATGTGTCCGTCGGAAAGACTGCGCATAATAAAAAACAAGGATAGCGGTAGCAATGCCGCTACCGCTATCCCTAATATATACTTCACTTTATATCGCTTCATGAGTTGAATTGACGCCTCATACACTTTTATAGGTAATCAATTTATATACCGCATTCCTGACCAGTCAACCTTACTTACTTATGCAGCTCTGTCTTGGTACCTGCCTGGGTATTGTTCATTTTCAACCAAAAGGCGCCATCGCTAAGGAAAGCCAAAACCATCCAGATAAATAAGCCCATGGGAATCAATACGGCAGCCACAAAGTTCTTACGCTCATCACCAAGGTGCATAAACACCCGGACAATAAGACCTGCTTTAAGTATGGTAAGAATAAGAAATACAGCAATAATAATTGAGTTGTGCGCACCGGCAGCATAAGCGGCCAGACCGATACCTACTTCCACTATCGTAATAATAGACAGCCAAAGGGTGATTTTCCAAATGCGCTTCACCTGATTTTTACTGGCAGAGGACTGGACATCAGTATGGTGATTCATGATACCGGAGTATAATTTAGATTGATCTCCTTCGTAAAGCGTTAAATGGTCTTGTTCGTGGTGCTGATGTGCAGACATATTTAAAGTGTCTTTAAATTAGTGTACAATATTTATTAAAAAATACCGGGAAATAACAATGAAGATTACAACAGGTAGAAGCAGGTAAATACAAATACCCAAACCAGATCCACAAAGTGCCAGTAAAGGCCTACTTTTTCTACCATTTCATAATGGCCACGGCGTTCATAAGTTCCGTTTACCGTATTTACGAGCAACATTACATTCAGCAGTACCCCACTGGTAACGTGCACGCCATGGAAGCCGGTAATGGTAAAGAAGTAATTATAAAAATCGTGGGTCGATTGTGCAAAAGCATCCGGATGTGCTGTTACAGCTTCCGGAACCCCATGCCGATCCATATTAAACAAGTGCAACACACTATCAACAGGTGCATTTACAAAAGAACCCCACCAGGCGCCATCGTGATACAGATGCGTCCACTCCCAAGCCTGACAGGCCAAAAAGCATACGCCCCCAATAATGGTCAGCAGCATCCAGCGTATCACACCTTTTTTATCTCCGTAGTGACCCGCATGTACCGCCAGCACCATGGTAACGGAGCTAAGGATAAGGATAAAGGTCATTAAACTTACAAATGCCAAAGGCAATGGAGCGTCAACAAAATTGCTGATTACAGGAAATGACGCAAACACCTTGTTCGGATCGGGCCACACATTGCTCGCAAACCGGGTAGTTCCATAGCTGACCAACAAGGCACCGAATGTAAGTGCATCTGAGATCAGGAAAAACCAAATCATTACCTTACCATAACTGACTTTGAAAGGCGATTGTCCGCCGTCCCATTTAGATTCCTCGGCCGTTACGGTAGCTGTAGAAGCTTGTGTCATAAAAGTGTAAAATTATTATTAATTAGCTCAAAAGACGCTGCAAGTTAGTACTTGTTGTTAATTTTTGAAAGGAACAACGACATATTTTTTTATTCTCTACGTGGACTTTTACTGATTCAGCAGGAAAAATACAAAAAGATAAATCCAAAGAATATCGACAAAGTGCCAGTAAGTACTCACCAGCTCGTGTTCTGTAATACTGTATACTTTACGCCTCCGGTTAAAGCTACGCAGGAACAAAAACAGCAAGGCAACCACTCCGCCTAAGATGTGAATGGCATGCACCAGCACAATGACAATCAGGTATTGAAACGACACGTTATTTGCCCAGTGGGTATTTTGCAGTAAATCCTTAAAGCCCACATACTGCAATACGGCAAATGCAATGCCCAGTATTAAGGTAAGGGTAACCACCACATTATGCAGGGCCATTTTTCTTTGCTTGAAATACTTCACTGCCAGCCAGAGTGTGGCACTGCTCAACAGGATGACCACAGTTGAATAATAGAATTCCACAGGCATATTCAGCTGTTCCCAGTTGCCTTGTGCCTTACGCACTATATAGCCACTGGTCAGGCCACCAAACATCATAATAATGCTGCCAATGGCCACCCACATGGCAAACTTCTGCGGATGTACTTTTCCCTTTTTAGCGAGCCTTCCGCCACCCTGATCGGGATGCTTGATCTGCTCCACGTTACTCTTCATATGACTAAGCGATTTTATCCAATAGTAAGGCCATCAGCACTACCGGGAGGTATATAAATGATATATACATCACCCGTTTAGCGGAGGGCCGGTCATTTTTTAAGTAAAAAATTAAGGACGCCAATGCATATAATAAAGCCACACCCACACAAATCCACATACTGATGCTCCCGCTCATTTTCAATTCGAACGGTAACATACCTAAGGGTACCAGGGTAAGGCTGTAAAAAATGCATTGTAATCCGGTAAATGAGGTCTTCCCTGCCCTGGAAGGCAGCATTCTGATGCCGGCTTTAAGATAATCTTCATAACCCACCCAGGCGATGGCCCAGAAATGAGGAAATTGCCAGAAAAACTGAATCATAAACAAGGCCCAGCCGCCTATGCCCAGCGACCCTGTAGCAGCCACCCAACCGATAAGTGGGGGTAAAGCACCGGGTATGGCACCCACAAAGGTAGCTATCGGGTGTATCTTCTTCATGGGCGTATAGGCAAACCCATATAATAAAAGCGATAAAAAACTTAACGCAGCAGCCTGCCAGTTAAAGAACCAGGCCAGCAGGCCTACGCCCAGGGCTGCCGAAATCAATACCAGCAACCAGGCTTCCGTAGTCGTCATACGCTCATCGGGCAGCGGGCGAAGTCTTGTGCGGCGCATATGTCGGTCACTGTAGCGTTCCAGGATCTGGTTGATGATGTTGGCGCCATTGGTGACCAGCATACCCCCTATAAACAGTAAGATCACTTCTTTCCAACTGAATAGAATACCAGGGGCCATAAGGTAACCCACTACGCTGGAAAACACGACCATGAAACTCAGGTTGGGCTTCATCAACTGGGCATAATCCCTGGTTTTGGCAAGCAAAAATGGTGGTGTTTTGGTATGTACAGACTCCTCTTTAATCATGTAATTTCAAAACTATAGAAGATGGATAAATTGGCTGCAAAGGTAGCAGTTTTATCATAGAGGTGCTACTTTTTTTGAAATGCCAGTAAACGGAAGAAATAAGCGAAAGAAAGGTCAGTAAACCCGCTGCAAACCAACAGCTAAGCCTATCATGATGAAACTGTGAATGTTTCGTACGTTGCAAACATAAGGCCCATATAAAAAGCGGGAGTTTTATCAACTCCCGCCTGAATTGCAGTTTAGGCTTAGTTCCGCTATGGCCAACGTTCATTTATACACCTACACCGCAAAACTTTCTCCACATGCACACGTTCGGCTTGCATTAGGATTTATAAAGTGAAAGCCTTTTCCGTTAAGGCCGTCTGAAAATTCTAATGTGGTATCACAAAGATAAAGAAAACTTTTTATATCCGTTACCAATTTTATTCCTTTGTCCTCAAATACCTGATCGCCTTGCTGGGCTTGGTTATCGAAGTCCAATTTATAGGAAAGCCCGGAGCATCCGCCACCCACAACACTGATCCTTAAAAAAGAGTCAGCATCCATGTTTTCTTCCTTCTGGATCTCCAAAACCCTCGCTTTCGCTTTCTCTGTAATATAAATCATAACGCAACGTTTTATGGGATATTATCCTAAATTTTAATTTTTTTTTCTGCTATCAATTGTTCCATACGCCCGCTTACCCATACCAACTGTTCCGGCCTGGTGTCACGCCCCAGACTGAACCTCAGCGAAGCTTTGATCAGCTCATCAGATAAGCCCATGGCTTTCAATACATGAGAAGGCTGATTCGAGGCCGAAGTACATGCAGATCCTACAGAAAAGGCAATTTTATTGTTGAGCTTACTCACCCACTCCGCCCCGTTAAACGCAGGCAAAGCAAAATTGCATACATGTGGTAGGCGCGGGGCCGTTTCCCCATTTATAGAGGCCGACTCCTGCCCCCGTATCCATTGTTCCAACTGCTCCCGCATAGCCGCCTGCCGTACTGCTTCCTGCTCCATGAGCCCAGCACTTAACTGGCAGGCCGCACCTATACCCACAATACCCGGAACATTCAAAGTACCGCTCCTGAAACCACGCTCATGTCCACCACCGTCAATTTGGGCAGCCATGCTTACCCTGGGACCTTTCCGCCTTACGTACAGGGCGCCTATTCCTTTGGGCCCGTAAAGTTTATGCGCACTCAAGGCCAGTAAATCGATGCCCTCATCCTGTACATTTACCGGCACTTTGCCCACTGCCTGGGTAGCATCTGTAAAAAAAAGAACCTGGTGTTGCTTAGCCAATGCACCTATCTCCTTAATCGGCTGCAACACACCTGTTTCATTATTGGCATACATAACAGCAATTAAAATAGTGTCGGGGCGGATAGCTGCTGCCAACATACCCATATCGATTAACCCGCTTTCCAACACCGGCAAATAAGTTACCTCCGCACCCTGTGCTTCGAGATGACTACAGGTATCCAGTACTGCCTTATGCTCGGTGTTTACTGTAATGATATGTTTTCCTTTGACCGCATACCGCTCTGCCACGCCTTTCAACGCCAGATTACAGCTTTCCGTAGCGCCGGAGGTAAATACGATTTCCTGCGCCTCCGCACCAATCAGGTCTGCCACTTGCTTCCGCGCCTTCGCCACAGCTTCATCAGCCACCCAGCCGTAAGCGTGGGTTTTGCTGGCAGCATTCCCATACTTTTCTGAGAAGTAGGGCAACATCGCCTCCACTACTTCGGCTGCACACGGCGTGGTCGCATTATAATCCAAATAAATCATCGGTCGGGCAGGTACAAGTTCGTTCAACCCACAAAATTAGGTTTAAAGTTTTACTTTCGTAGGCTTATAAGTATTGCCTGTCTTGATTATTCCATATAGAAAAACTATTTACATTATGTTGCATGTAGAACACATAGGTATTGCAGTTAATGAGCTAAAAGATGCCATACCGCTGTTTACCAAACTACTTGATACCGCATGTTATAAAACAGAAACTGTGGCTTCTGAAGGGGTAGCAACAGCGTTCTTTCACCGGGGCAACACTAAAATAGAGTTACTTGAAGCCACAACGACTGATAGTCCGATAGCTAAATTCCTGCAAAAGCACGGACCGGGGATGCACCACATCGCGTTTGAGGTAGCAGATATTGAGGCAGAAATGAAACGTTTGGCTCAGGAGGGATTTGTGTTGTTACAGGAAACTCCTAAAAAGGGTGCGGACAACAAGCTTGTTTGCTTTCTGCATCCCAAAAGTACCAATGGTGTACTGATTGAACTTTGCCAGGAAATAAAATCGCATGAAACGGCTATTGTTTGAGGTAACTACCTGCCAGAGAC
>JBEBUO010000137.1:0-6543 GCA_040393285.1 Taibaiella helva
AGGCCAATACAGAACGAATCTGTGGAATTTCCTTAGGATACAGTTGTTTTTCCATTTTTTCACGCACCGCTGTAAATGCGTTCAGTGTTTCCGCAATGTCTTCGTCCGTGTGCACCGCCGTAGGGATCAGACGCAGGATCAGGTGTCCTTTTGGAATTACCGGATACATTACAATGGAACAGAAAATATGATAGTTCTCCCTGAGGTCCATCACCAGTTGCGCCGCATCCGTAACACCGCTTTCCATATATACCGGCGTTACCGGTGTATTGGTGGTGCCAATATTGAAGCCACGTTCTTTCAGTCCTGACTGTAATTTGTTTACATTTTCCCACAGTTTGGCTTTAAACTCGGGATGGTTGCGGATCATCTCCATGCGTTTCAGTCCGCCGATCACCATAGCCATAGGCATAGACTTTGCAAAGATCTGTGAGCGCATGTTATACCGCAGGAAATAGATAATTTCTTTGGTAGCACCGATAAAGCCCCCAATTCCTGCAAGCGATTTGGCAAAGGTGGAGAAATACACGTCAATGCCATCCATGCAATTTTGCTCCTCGCCTATACCGGCTCCTGTTTTACCCATCGTTCCGAAACCATGTGCATCGTCCACAAACAGGCGAAATTCGTATTTGCCTTTCAAGGCTACGATATCGGCTACCTTTCCCTGGTTACCATTCATACCAAACACACCTTCTGTAATCACCAGTATACCACCGGGAGTACCTTCTACTAATGCCTGGGCGCGCTTCATTTGTTTCTCAAAATCCTCTATGTCGTTATGCTTAAAGACAAACCGCTTCCCTGGATGCATCCGCAAGCCGTCAATGATGCAGGCATGTGATTCGGCATCGTATACCACCACATCATGGCGCGAAAGCAGTGCATCTATCGCTGAAGTCATGCCCTGGTACCCAAAGTTGAGTAACATGGTATCTTCTTTCCCGATGAAAGAGGCAAATTCCGCTTCCAATTGATCATGATAGTTGGTATTCCCGCTCATCATACGCGCACCCATCGGATAGGCCAGGCCCCATTGGGCGGCAGCGTCCGCATCGGCTTTCCGAACCTCAGGGTGGTTGGCCAATCCCAGATAGTTGTTCAGGCTCCATACGATCTTCTCCTTTCCTAAGAACTTCATCCGGTTGCTGATCTCGCCTTCAAGTTTGGGAAATGCATAATATTCATGAGCCTGCTCCTGGTACTGACCTATAGGGCCCTTGTCCCTAAGGATTTTTGCAAATATGTCCATATAATGTGTATATATTGAAAATGGTAAGTAATACAAATTTTAATAGTACGCCTCAAAAACGCTGCAAAATTATAAAAAATAATCACACTTCCGGTGGTAGGGCTCCGGACCCTGATATTTTACTGGCAAAACTTTCAGGCATATTACATACACCCGATGCCGTATAATCATAACAGACCATTCCTGTTTTTACCTCCGCCAGCACCCTGGTAGTTCCATTGCTTTCCGCTTTAATCTTGTAGAGGAGATCAAAGGATAGCTGACTGATTTCGTCGGCATAAATAGTGATGTGCAACAGGTCGCCATACCGGCCTTCAGATTTGTAGGCCACCATCATATCGGCCATGATGAGCCCACAGCCACCAATATCCAGTTCTGTGTATTGCCATTGTTGCAGCATTCGTACCCGCGCCTCATGTACCAGGGACAGCAGTGCATCATTTCCAAGGTGGTTGCCGTAGTTTAAGTCAGTTATGCGTACAGGTATTTTTGTGGTAAATAATGATTGTTGCGTGGGAAACTTTAACTTTACACGTGCCATCCGGAAATTAATAAATGGATTATGAAAATTGTTTGTATCGGGCGAAATTATAAGGAACATGCTAAGGAGCTTAATAATCCTGTTCCCGATGAACCTGTAATCTTTCTCAAGCCTAAATCTGCGATAGCCCGGCCCTTTGTGCCGGTACTATATCCCGAATTTACGGATAACCTTCAATACGAATGCGAAATTATTCTGAAGATATGCAAAAACGGTAAACTTATTCCTGAAAATGCTGCAGGGCAGTATTTTCAGGAATGGTCTGTAGGTATTGATTTCACGGCACGGGATCTCCAGCAAAAATTAAAGAATAAAGGCTTGCCCTGGGAGTGTGCCAAGTCGTTTGACGGGGCAGCAGTAATTGGTACCTTTGTTCCGGTGCCTAAAGACAGTATGTATCAGACGGCTTTTAGCTTACATCAAAACGGGACTAAGGTGCAAACCGGCAATACAGCGGATCTCATCTTTTCTTTTGAACAGGTAATCAGTTACGTTTCACGTTTTTTTACCCTGCAGATTGGGGATATCATCTATACAGGCACACCCGCCGGCGTAGGTCAGGTACTGCCTTATGATCTGCTGGAAGGGTATCTGGAAAATAAAAAATTGCTGGAGGTGGAGATCAAATAAGGCTGGCAAAGCCAATTCACCTCTAAGGGGGGAATGTGCCTAAGCAAAATAGGCCTTTATTTGTAGTACAGATACGTAAAGCATGTTGCAGCAACTACCATTTTTTTTATTTAGGGCCCCGGCTGTCGCTATAGGCAGACTTATGCTTTGTTGTTGGTCGTTAGCAGCACTTCCTGTACAGGCGCAAAAATTTAATTTCGTTAACTATAATGTCGAAGACGGACTGATACAGTCGCAGGCCGTTGCCTTTGCCCAGGACAAGAACCATGAGTTATGGATTGGTACCTTTGGGGGGGTATCTCGTTTCGACGGTACCCATTTTATCAATTACAATAAAGGTAGTGGTCTGCCCCACAATATGGTAACTGATGTGCTTTGTGATCAGCAAGGCTACATGTGGGTGGCTACTTCATTGGGCGTTTGTCGCTTTGACGGCAGAAAGATGCTACGCATTCCATTTGAACGGGGCGTGGTGCCTGAGCAGGTGCAGAAAATAGTACAAGACGGTAAGGGCCATATATGGATCCTGATGAGCGGCCGCTTATACCAGTACGAGAAAGGGGTATGGGTTAAAAACAGGAGCCATGAGGGTGTTACTTCAATCACAATCGACCAGATCGGCAAACTTTGGGTGAGTGTTTTTCAGAAAGGTATTTATGTGCTTAACGAAGCAGGTTGGTCGCGGGAGATTGCCTATGTACAGGAAGACGGCGCGGTCGTATACCAGATGCTATTCGGGGCCTATTCGGGCACTTTATACTGTCTTACAGAAAAAGGTATTCGTATTGCCGGTCAGAAGAATAAACTGATACCACCTGACTGGCTGGCCGCATTGCCAGCCGAACATATGGCCCTAAGCTTGTTGGAGACCAGCCGTGGTGAACTTTGGGTGAGCTTTTCTGACGGCGGTGCCTGGAAGTATAACCGCAAAACCTGGACACATTATACCTTTAGCAATGGCATGGCAGATGATCAGGTATACAGCTTTTTTGAAGATATAGAGCACAATATCTGGATTGCCAGCAACGGTAACGGCATCTTTCGTTATGGTGGCGGCTTGTTTAGTTATTTCGACCGTAGTAGCGGTCTTACGGCGCCAGGTATCATGAGCATCGCTCAGAACCGGGAGGGCACCACCTATTTTGGCGGCCATACTGCAGGCCTTTACCGTTTATCCAAAACAGGCGAGCTTCAGAAAATGGAGATGCCGGTAGGCCAAAATAAGGTGAACACACTTTTGATGGACGGTCAGGACCGTTTGTGGATAGGCACACCGGAGCAGGAAGGCCTTATTATGTATGATGGACAGCACTTCACTAAAGTGGAGGCAAAGGGGACGTTTGTTTCGGGTATTACACACCTGCTACAGGACAGCAATATCATATGGATGTCTGCCCAAACAGGACTATATAAGGTGGTAGATGATAAAGTAAGCCGCCTTCCTGTGTTTCTGGAAGGCATTTACACCGCCGTTCGGGTGGGCAAAGACTCGCTTTTGTTAGGCTCTATTAAAGGCGCCTTCATTTTCAGAACAGATAAGCAGCAAATATTGAATACACCCCTGGTGCCGGAGGCCACCGTACTCTGCATCAAGGTAGACGGGCCTTCTGTATATATTGGTACCGATGACCGTGGTGTAGTGGTATGGAATAAGGAAAATAACACGCAGTATACGATTGGCCAAAAGGACGGATTGAGTTGTGACTATGTATACAGCCTGCTACTTGACCGGGATGGCAGCCTTTGGGTAGGCACCGGCTGTGGTATCGATAAGATCACGTTTGCCGCCGGAGGAAGGCATATCGTCAATTTTGGCCGGTCCGACGGTTTGCTGGGTGTGGAGACCAATGCCAATGCCTCGTTTGAAGGCCGCGACGGGATGCTGTGGTTCGGCACTTCCCGAGGTTTGTTTGTCTACAATCCCAACATGGCCCGCCCTGCTGTTGGTGCGCCTAAAATGCTGCTGCAGTCTGTACAACTGTTTTCCCGTGATATTCCCGACCATCAGTTTGCCGACTCTACGCTGCCCTTCTCTGGTATCCCCTTCAGGCCCCATTTCCCGCATAAGCAAAATCACCTCACCTTTACTTATAAAGGAGTATACTTGTCTAATCCCGAAAAAATAAGGTACCGGTACCAGTTGGTGGGCGCGGACGAAAGCTATACGGAAACGAACCTGACCACCGTGGTTTATCCTAACCTGCCTCCCGGATCGTATGTGTTTACCGTATGGTCTTCCGACGGCGACGGACGCTGGCAGCGCAACGCGGTCAGTTATCCTTTTATTATTCAAACACCCTACTATCAGACACCTGTATTTCGCCTGGCAATAGGCCTGTTGGCTATCGGTTCCCTATTGGCTATAGTGTACTGGCGTAACCGGCAAAAAACGGCTCGTCTTCGCTGGGAAGCCCGCTTGCGTGAGGAAGAGCAGGCTCGGGTAAGGCAGAAGACCGCCGAGGACTTTCATGATGAGATAGGCAATAAACTGACCCGCATCAACCTTTTGGCCACCATTGCAGGCAGCAAGACGGGGCAGGACGAAGTAAAAGGCCTCTTAGGTCAGATTCAGAAAAATGTAACGTCACTCTATCATGGCGCCAAAGACATCATCTGGTCCTTGCAACCCGAAAGCGACTACCTGGACGAGATCTTGTTTCACATCCGCGAAAACACGAGCAATATGTTGCAAGATCTGCCTGTTCAATTTAGTTACGAACAGCAACCGGGTCTGTCTACACATGTGAAATTGCCCATTGACTATAGTAGAAATCTCATTATGATCTTTAAAGAAGCCATCAATAACATACTGAAGCACGCTGCAGCGCGCCATATTACATTGGAGGTCACGGGCGACGGTAAAGGGTTGTTCACACTTGTACTTTCCGACGATGGTCAGGGTTTTATTCAGGAAGCAACCAGTGTAGGTAACGGGCTTAACAACATGCGTAACCGGGCTGCACGTATCCATAGCCGGCTATGGATGGACAGTGAAACAGGTAAGGGTACCCGGCTCACGCTCCTGCTGCGTGCAGCGTTCAAATAGCACAAGTGTGCCGATTAACATCCACACAGGAGTTTATTGTGCCTTATGCTTAGTACCTTTGCACAAAATTTTTCGATTTGAAACCGGTACATTATTTATTTATAGCGATCGCTTTGGGGATAACCTGCCTATTATATTTCGGGGGCCAAACCGTACAGCCCCAAGCGGGTCAAGATCACGATCATGATCATGAACACAGCCCGGCTACAGCTGCAACGGGTCAACCTATGATGGCGCCTGCCGTGCCTGCGGCCCGTTTTGACTCCCTGCTGGCAGTTGCTAAAAAGAAATTACCGCCGCAGATTCAATCAGAGTTAATGGAACAAGAGGGTAGCATTACCCGTGGGGCCGTCCTGGAGCAGCAGGTTAAGGCTTATGAAACAATGGGCCGGATATGGCAAAAGCAAAAAAGACTCGGGATAGCGGGTTACTATTTTGCTAAAAGCGGTATTTTGGAAAAATCCGAAAAAAAGCTGAACTTTGCAGCCCATTTGCAAACGGAGGCGCTTCGCGAGGAACAAAATGCCAATGTGCGCCAATGGATGGCCGAGCAAGCTATCGCGGCTTATCATGCGGCACTGGACCTCAATCCGGACAATGATACCACCAAAATAGACCTGGCTGGTATTTACATCGAAGCTACCGGCGAGACCATGAAGGGTGTGGAACAGTTGCTGAGTGTGGTCCGTAAAAACCCAAAACATATAAGGGCAAATGTGATCCTGGGGCGTATGGCAGTAGAATCGGGGCAGCTGGATAAGGCCATAGAAAGGGGTAATACGGTACTCAGTGTAGATAAGCATAATCTTGAGGCACATTTGTTCCTGGGAGAAGCTTATAAAAGAAATGGTGAGGCCGAACAGGCAAAAAAGATATTTAACGATGCCAAAAAGATCCTGAATAACCCGGATTTTGATAAGGACATTGACGAGTATATGAAGACCTTCTGACAGGAGGTAAAATATTGAAAGCTGGAAACAGCATTATTAACCATATTTTGAAACATTAAAATCTTTAATTTATGCCAAGCGGTAAAAAAAGAAAACGTCATAAGATTGCGACCCACAAACGCAA
>JBEBUO010000138.1:0-6500 GCA_040393285.1 Taibaiella helva
ATGTAATTTAGAAAAAACCATGTGCCTGCCACATGGTTTTTTCTTTTGCACAAATTTAAAGCCGATATGTTTTGCCCAAGTCCTTTTAGGACTAGCCGTTTTATTCTTACCACTCTGTTACGGGTACCTCTTCCATGGGCTCCGCAGTATCAATCTGAAGGTTATTACTGTCTGTAGGGCTAGTGTTTTCGTCGTCGTATTCCGGGTAATACTGTCCGGCTACATCGCCCAGGTCGCCGCAATTGCTGAAACCTTCGGGAGCAATAAACTGGGCAGTAGATGAAATTCCGGTCTTGCTGTCATTCATTACTTTTTTGAAAAAGTAAGCCCATATGGGTAATGCGGCAGCCGCACCTTGTCCCTGAGCCGTACTGCTGAAGCGCAGGAAACGATCATCGCAACCTACCCAGGCGCCGGCGAGTAGCTGAGGCGTATAGCCGATAAACCAGGCATCTGCCTGATTGTTGGTGGTACCTGTCTTACCCGCCATTTCACCTTGCAGACCATACCTGTACCGTAGTCTCTTGGCCGTGCCTATTTCCGTTACCCCTTTCATCATATTCACCATCTTAAAGGCAGTATGCTCATTGATGATTTCTTTCTGCACGGGAACGAAATTTTGCAAGAGATTGCCGTTCTTATCTTCGATTTTGCCAATAAAAATAGGCTTGGTATTAATACCCCGATTGGGGAACATGGTGTAGGCCCAGAGCATTTCATACAGGGAGATGTCGGAAACACCCAGGGCTATAGACGGTACACTTTCGATATTGCTGGTGATACCACACTTATGCGCAAAGTCGATAAAGGAGCCGATGCCCACCTGATTGAGCAGGTAAAGCGATGCATTATTAACCGATAAAGCTAATGCTGTTTTCATAGCCATGCTGCCATATTTGGACCCACCGGCATTATAGGCCGATTTTTGGCCGGCAAAATGCTGGGGTGCTGTACTTACAGCACTACAGGGCGAATACCCGTTGTCTACTGCCAGGGTGTATAACAGTGGCTTGATGGTAGAGCCCACCTGCCGCTTGGTGCCGATATTCACGTGGTCGTACTGGAAGAAGTTATGATCTATACCACCTACCCAGGCCTTTACTTCGCCGGTTATGGGATCCATGGCCATAAAGCCAGCCTGGAGTATAGCGCGCATGTACTTGAGGGAGTCCATGGGGGTCATGGTTGTATCAACCATATGATCTTTAGCTTTCCAGGAAAAGACTTTGAGCTTAACGGGGGTATTGAAGGCTTTCATGATCTCGGTTTCTGAAAGGCCGTTTTCTTTCATGACCAGGTAGCGGTCGGAGCGTTGTACCAATTGTTCCAGCGTCTGTTTCGGTTTGCCTGACTTCCATACCGTACCGTTTTTTATCTTGGGCTGCGCGGCAAAGGCTACCTGAAGGTCTTTCATGTGCATGGCCACTGCTTCTTCGGCATATCTTTGCATTCGTGGGTCAATGGTGGTATAGATCTTCAGCCCGTCTTTATAAATATCATACTGGTCCCCGTTTTGTTTCTCATGTTGTTTGCACCATTTTTTTACTTCCTGTTCCACCACCTGCCTGAAGTAGGGTGCCAGGCCCTGGTGATTGTCCAGTTTGCGGTATTTGAGCTTGATGGGTTTTTGCTTTAGCGCTACAGCCTTATCGGCCGATAGGTAATTGTACTTCACCATTTGCTCCATCACGGTATTGCGGCGATCAGTAGCGCGTTCCGGATTACGACGAGGGTTGTAGAGGGTGTTTCCTTTGAGCATGCCCACCAACACTGCAGCCTCATCAATACTAAGGTCGCCCGGTTGTTTGCTGAAAAAGGTCAGGGAAGCATTCTTAATTCCGTAAGTATTATCACCAAAAGGAACAGTATTAAGATAAAGGGTAATGATTTCCTGCTTGGTCAGGTTCTTTTCCAGCTTAATGGCCATGATCCATTCCTTGAGTTTGATAATGGGCAGGGTCAGAAAACTCGCGTTTTGCCGGGGAAACAGGTTTTTGGCTAACTGTTGGGTAATCGTACTGCCACCGCCTTTGCTGCCGAGCAGAAATACCGCCCGCATCACGGCTTTGCCATCAATGCCGGAATGCTCAAAAAAACGCTCATCTTCTGTAGCAATCAGCGCATTGAATACATTAGGTGAAATTTCTGCATATTTAGAATTAGACCGGTTAAGGATATAATATTTACCCAACAAGGTGCCGTCGGCCGCAAATACTTCGGAGGCGATAGAGCTGGAGGGGTTCTCTAATTCTTTTAAGGAGGGCATTTTGCCCATCAGGCCTAAATTAATAGCCACAATTAATATAATGAGGAATCCGATACCTGCAACGAATAAGCGCCATATAAACCTCGATGCCCTTGACATAATGCTTTCTGAATTAATAACTAAATAGGGGTGACACAGGGAGCAATTAACCTGTAAAAAAAGCATTTTTTAAGCGATTAGCAAAGTTTTTATGCCTTTTGGCCTGGTTCTCAAAATAGATTTAACAATTTAGGTGAACTATATTTGCAGCTTAAACAGCTGATTATGGAATACAGCCAGGTGGGAAGGATTACGGGCACTCATGGGCTCGATGGTGGCGTGATACTGCAACACCAATTTATGGACAAGAGCAAGCGCTTTCCCTGGAAACATATCTTTATTGAACTCCACAGGCGGAGTTATATCCCCTTTTTTATTGAGGATCGTAAAGTGCTGAATGATGAGGAAGTACGACTGCGTCTGGAGGAGGTGACGAGTAAAGAAATGGCCCGTGAGCTGTCTGGCAAAGCGGTATATATCGAAACGGAAGTATTCCAGGAGCTTTTCCCTCAGACCGTAACGCCCAATATGGAGGGTTTTACCATCATCGACCAGCAGCTGGGTACCATCGGTACGGTGCTGCAACTGGTAGAAACCCCCGGGCAGGTACTGGCGGTAGTTCAGTACAAAGGCAAAGAAGCGCTTATTCCGCTTATTGATGCTACGCTTCGCCGCGTGGATGGGCTGCGAAAGACCATAGAGGTGCAGCTGCCAGACGGGCTTCTTGATGTGTACACCGACTAAGCGATACCACTGGGTGTGCGCACCATTTCCCGTGCGTGTTCAATAGCCGCCCGGCTGGGCTGGTCTCCGCCTATCATCTGGGCGATAATGGTTACGCGCTCCTCGGCGTTGAGTACACGAAGGCGTGTTTTTATTTGCTCCGTTCCCTCGCCGGCCGATTTGAAAACAAAGAAATGCTTGCTGCCTTTACCTGCCACCTGAGGCAGATGGGTAATACATACCACCTGATGGTACTGACCCAGGTCCTGCAATAAAAGGCCTACCTGTTGGGCTGCTTCGCCGGAAATACCGGTATCTATTTCATCAAAAATTAAAGTAGGCAGGTGCAGGGCTTTAGCCGTCAGGGCTTTGATGCACAGCATGATGCGGCTCAACTCACCACCTGAGGCGGCTTTCTGTACGGCCTGGAAATTGCCGCTTTTGTTGGCGTCAAGTAAAAAGTGAAGCTCGTCTGTACCCTGCTCATGTAGCGTGGATGTTGCCGTCAGTGTAATGCGGAGCAGGGCATCAGGCATTCCTATGCCCTTAAGCAAGTTATTGATCTGTTGTTCAAAAACGGGCAAGGCCTTGCTTCTGTGTTTGCTCAGCGTGCCCGCCACTCGTCTTAGCTCCTGTTCCTGCTGATCAATTGTTTTTTGTAGTGCTGCCAGTTGCTCCGTTACGCCCGAGCGTTCGTTCAGTTCCTGCTGCAACTGCTCTTGTAGTTGCAGCAATTCTGTGGTCGTATTCAGGCCATGCTTTTTGAGCAGCCGATAGCCCATGTCGATACGTTCCTGTAGCAGCTGGAGCTGAGCGGGGTCCATTTCCACCTTTTCCTGAAGCGATAAGGTCTCGGCGGCAATGTCTTCCAGTTCCAGTAAGGCGCTCTCCATTCGTTGTGCCAGACCGTCGGCCTCGGGTAGTACGGAGCTCAGTCCCTGAAGTTGTTGAAGCATGCGCTTAAGTTCCTGGTTGAGTGGTTGTTCGGCGGTCTCCAAGCCATGATATACCAGGTTCAGGCTACTCATGATCTGCTCCGCATGGCCGAGTTGCTTCAGGGTGGTTGCAGCGGTTTCGAGCTCGTCGGGCGAGAGATTTGCCTGCTCCAGCTCCTCCAGTAAAAATTGCTTGTAGTCGGCTTCCTTTTGCCACTGCTGTTGCGAGACGCTAAGCTGCTGGTAGGTATTCAGGTCGTTTTTATAGTCCTGAAAAAGTTGCCGGTAGCGGTGGCGTTCCTCCAGGGTGTCGGCCACGGCATCTATGACATCATACAGGAAATCTTGTTGTTCAATAGCATGCAGGTCAAATTGCCGGTGCAGTTCAACCAGTACAGAGCTTAACTGATTTAATACAGATAAGGTAACCGGGGTATCGTTAATAAAAGCCCTGCTTTTGCCACCCGGGTTGATTTCCCTGCGGATAATGGTGTGGTCTTCCACATCCAGGTCTGCGGCTTGCAGCAGCCGGTTAAAGGCCGCATTGTCCTTTGTATGGAAGACGGCTTCCACAATGCTCTTTTCGTTGCGATTGATAAGCACTGAGGTATCTGCCCGCTCTCCTAGTATAAGAGAAAGTGCACCCAGGATGATTGACTTACCTGCCCCCGTCTCTCCCGTAATGACGTTCATGGTCGGGTCAAAGTCGAGCGTAAGCTCATCAATGATGGCATAATTTCGAATGTAGAGTTTTTGTAGCATGTTGTGGTATAGGTGGCAAATTTACTTTAATCCGATCGGGAATTAGTGCTTTTGGCTACCTTAGCAAAAATAAGACAGTTCCCCAAAATAAAATGATCAGCGCTGTATGAAAAAAGTAACACTATTTTTAGCTGCCTGCCTCCTGGCCGGCAGTATCTTCGGTGAAGGTATCCGGTTTGAGCAGGGCAGCTGGGCTCAGGTAGTAAGCAAGGCCAGGCAGGAGCGCAAACTCATTTTTGTGGATATCTATACCACTTGGTGCGGACCTTGCAAAATGATGGACAAGAAACTGTTTCCCCATCCTGAAGCCGGGAAGAAATACAATACTCACTTTATTAATTATAAAATTGACGCGGAAAAAGGAGAAGGTATTGATATTGCCGATCGATACCATGTGAAGGCCTATCCTACTAATCTGTTCATTGATCCTGAAACGGAAGAGGTGGTATACACTGCTTTAGGTTATTGTGAGTTGACGGAGTTCCTGCACCGTGCTGATGTGGCCATTGCCGAAGGAGCCGACACCATGAGTTTAAAAGCGTACGAACTTCAATATGCCAGAAAAAATTATGAAAAGGATTTCCTGATACGGTATATCGAGAAATTGAAACGACTCGATAAGGATAGTGATGAGCAAATGGACGCCTACTTACATAATTATGTTACGCAGGAGCCGAGTCAGGAGACCCTTGCTTTCCTGAAACAAAACGTAAGCAGCATGGGTAGCCAGACATTTGATTATTTAATGGGTTTGCAGGAAAATTCATCATCCAAAATTAGCCCCGGGGAACCAGCTGACGAGTGGATGCGCGACAAAGTTTGGGCTACCTTTGACAAAGCAGCAAAGAAAATGGATACGGCGCTTCTGGCCAAGTTAGAAAGCATCATGGAACAATATTCTTTGTACAGTGATTTTTTGGAAAAGGACCAAATGCGCATACGTTTTTATCAACTGAACGCGGAGGATAACGAGAGGAGGAAACTTCAAGCAGCATTAGCCGATAAAATTTTGGCCACCTCTTTCGATGAATTTCAAAAGGAAGATGAAATAGCCTGGAAGAATTACCAAACTAATTTGCGCAGTCAATTGCTGCGGATAGGACAATCCGAGCAAGAAGTGAATGAGGCCCTGGTCGGAGCAGCAAAAGATCCCATGTTGTTTCGAAAAGTGAGCGATAAGGCGGCAGCATTTCTCAATACCGTTGCCTGGGAGGTATATGAAAATGATCATGCGGAAAAGACAAGTGTATTACGGGCAGAGAAGTGGTCGGCATACTCCTTAAGCCTGATAACGGAAACACATCCTAATTGGTCGATGTTTGCAGATACCTACGCTCATCTATTATATAAATCAGGAGCAGAAAAGGAGGCGATTGCCCAGCAGAAAAAGGCCATCGAAGTGGCCAAATTGAATAACCCTGACATGGTGGAAGACTTGGTAGAGTCGCTGCATGCGCTGGAGCAAAATGCAACAAAACAAGATCAGAAATGATGACGGTTTCAGACGCTTTGGTTAACCTTCGGCAAGCTCTTCGTCCATTGTATTCCCCTCCCGAAGCCGATGCTGTTACTATCTGGGCGATGGAATCGCTTTCCGGAAAGGATAGGTTGGCGCAATTGCGCGATGCTGACCTGGAATTAAGTAAGCAACAAGAACAGCAGTGGCAGCACTATACAGAAGAATTATTAAAAGGCAGACCGGTACAATACGTAACCGAAACCAGCTATTTCTTTGGCTTGAAACTGAGGGTCAATGAGGCGGTGCTGATACCGCG